>JAZRJN010000170.1:0-3090 GCA_045645785.1 Candidatus Aphodosoma sp.
TCATTACATTCTCGCCTTTGACAACGATTTCGCCCATCTCGCCAAGAGGGAGTTCGCGACCTTCGCTATCGCAGATTTTTAGTTCGATAGGTTTCACAAGTTTACCACTTGATCCGAAGCGATAGAGTTCTGGTCCGTTAGATGAGATGACTGGTGTAGCCTCTGAGAGTCCGTAACCTTGGAACATAGGCATACCTACGCCGATATAGAATTTTTGGAGGTCTTTGTCGAGAAGGGCGCCACCACCGATAAAGAAACGGAGCTCGCCACCGAAGTTTTCGCGCACTTTTGAGAATAATATTTTATCAAAAAGAGCCACGAGTGGATATAGCAACGCACGGATGCCTTTGCTATCGAGATTGCTATCGCCAAAATAGATTTGACGAAGACGAAGTCCGAAATTGAAGAGGCCTACAGTGAAATTACCTTTAGCACGGATGGCTTGCTCGATGTTCTTTTTGAACGTTTTGGCGAGAGCAGGCACCGAGAGAATGAAATGAGGGCGCACCTCTTTGATATTAAGAGGAATATTTTTAAGAGTTTCGAGAGGAGTACGACCAACTTGAGTAGTAGCCACAGCTGCACCTTTTGACATCATAATGTAGAAACCTACGACGTGAGCAAAACAGTGGTCGAGAGGAAGAATGATGAGAGTACGCCAAGTTTCGTCAATATCGACAAGGGTACAAGCTTGCTCTACGTTGGCAGTATAGTTGCGGTGAGTGAGCACTACACCTTTAGGGTCGGCAGTTGTACCTGAAGTGTATGTAATTGTAGCAATATCGTCATTTTGAAGAGATTTACCTACAGCAAGGAACTCTTCGAGAGTGTGAGAATTCAAAAACTCATCGCCAAGACCCATTACTCGACTCAATGATATTTCGCGTTCTTGATACTCTTCGATGTCGTCGAGAACTATAATCTGTTGCACTGCAGGCAATTGATCTTTGATTGCACGAACCTTTTTGAGTTGAGTGCGCGATACCATAATAAATTTCACATCGCCATGCACAAGACGAAAAAGGAGGTCGTTGGACTCTTCGAGCTTGATAGACAAAGGTACATTCATTGCACCAGCATAGAACATAGCTAACTCACCGATAATCCATGCATTGCGACCTTCGCTAAGGAGCGCCATACTATCGCCTTTTTGTACACCAAGAGCCTGAAGACCAGCACCAAGACGATAAACTTGTGTTTTTACTTCGGCGTATGTTGTAGGTTCGAATTTTTTATTCGTTTTTTCGAGCAAAAAAGTGTTGTTCGGATACAAACGCACCGATTCTTCAAACAAATCAACAAGTGTTTTTTTCATAAATCTAAAAAAATTAGTAGCGAGTAGCGAGTAACAAGACAAGCATAATCGCATTATTGATATTCATAAAAAACATGCAAAGATACTAAAAAAATATTAAAAAACCACCGCTTTGGTAACATTTTTTCACATTTCGCCACAAAAATAAAACAAAAAGAACAAAAATATTGCATATTTTGAATATTTTTTGTAACTTTGTAACGTGAAAAAGTGTGCATTACAAATAGTTAGCCTTTGTTTAGCAATGTTCATTGCGTATATTGGTGGTGGATTGAATATCTATCACTATTGTTGCGATGCTTGCGAAAAACATGGACACGATATATTTCAGACTATATCGTGCGAAGAGGTGCATGCAGAGCATCATTGCACAGAGGATGATTGCCACCATGAGCATCATAATCACACTCGTATTATAGAAAATAGAGATGATTTGTGCGCTCATTTGATGGCAAATTCGGCTCACTGCGATGTGCATCATGTGGAAGCACCTTATTTTTCACAATCTAATCCTTTGAAAGTGAACTTTGTATCACCATTGATTGCGATACGCCCTATATCAATGCACAATGCACAATGCATAATGCACAATATTGAGTGCAAGATACAAAGTGAGGCTATTCCTTTAGTCCAAATTCTCACAGGACGAGCCATAATTGTGCGAAAATCTGCGTATTTGATTTAGCCAATAAGATAATTAGTTGAATTGGACTAATTAGTCAAATTGGATAGATTAGATATTAAGAATAAATCACATAATAATTAATTTTCTCCCCAACAAAATATATTATGAAAAAAATAATAATGATTATATTGTGCGTGATGCATTGTGCATTGTGCATTGACTTGAAAGCTCAAGAATCGACTGGAGGCACACTTTCGGGTAGCGTGATTGACGATAATGGCGAACCTGTAATTGGAGCCGAAATATTTTGGTTAAATACAACTATCGGTGCTGTAACAGATATTGATGGCAATTTTACTATTCCGATGACAGTGGATAGTCACCATTTAGTATTCAATTATTTGTCATATAAAGCAGATACAGTAGATATTACTAATGCATCTATGCCACTTGTAGTGCAAATGAGCGAAGATACAAAAGAATTGCAAGAGATAACAGTAGCGGCACGTGGTGCAAGTACAATTGCAAGCCGTGTAAGCGCATTGCAAACTACTAAAATCACAGGTGCTGAGTTGTGTAAAGCTGCATGTTGCAACTTATCGGAGTCGTTCGAAACTAATGCCTCAGTCGACGTGGCGTATGCCGATGCAGCTACTGGTGCTAAAACAATTAAATTGCTCGGTTTGTCGGGCACATACGTGCAGTTGTTGACCGAAAACACTCCTGGCGTGCGTGGTTTGGCTCAGAACTATGGTATGGAATATATCCCTGGCGCATGGATGGAAAGCATTCAGGTGTCGAAAGGTACGTCGTCGGTAATAAATGGTTACGAAGCTACTACTGGTCAAATCAATGTGGAATATTTGAAGCCTCAAACCCAAGATCCTATCGCATTGAATGGTATGGTTAGTTCGTCGCTTCGCGCTGAATTGAATGCAACTGGCGGTTGGGATATCAACGAGAAATGGAGCACTGGCGTGTTGGCTCACTACAAAAACGAGAGCATGGAACATGACTCAAATGGCGATGGTTTTATGGATTTGCCAAAGGGACAACAAGCAAACTTATTGAACCGTTGGTATATGAAAGATGGAGCATATACAGGTCAGTACCTCATCCGTGGATTATACGACGAACGCAATGGCGGTCA
>JAZRJN010000171.1:0-3374 GCA_045645785.1 Candidatus Aphodosoma sp.
CCACATTTGGGCGACCTACAATAGCAACTAAATTACTCATTATAAATAAAATACTTTATGGCCACCGCAGTCTTCACAGACTCTCCGTCACTCCCATTACATATCATCAGAGCGGAAAGGCAACCGAGGTTAATAATTCGAGTGCAAAGTTACAAAAAAATCCGCAAAAATCAAGAAAAAATCTTGCACAAACAGAAAAAATATAGTAACTTTGCATAAATTTAGGCTATACTGTTTTGTTATTATGAATCTACGCAATAGAACACACCAACACTATCCTCTTGGCGCTGTGCAATTAGCAGTGCAAAATTCTGTTTTCTATTGTTTTATTGATATTAAGGAGTAACTATTTTTTAATAGATAGTTACTCTTTTTTTTAATTGAGAATTAAGAATTGAGAATTGAAAATTAACAAAAACTCTGATATATGAAAAAATTATTGCTTAAAAATGCGCTTATCTTCCGCGATTGTGGATTTGAAAAAACTGACATCCTCATTGTTGACGGAAAAATTGCAGAGGTACGCACTTCGCTCAAAGATGAAGAGGCAGAGGTGATTGACATGGCTGGGTTGTCAATCTTACCTGGTTTGGTTGACCTTCACGTGCATTTGCGTGAGCCTGGTTTTGAACATAAAGAGACTATATTGTCGGGTACTTCGGCTGCAGCTCGTGCTGGTTATACTGATGTGTTTACAATGCCTAATTTGCGTCCTGCACCAGATACTACTGAAAATCTAAACGTACAATTGCGCGCTATCCGTAGTGATGCAAAAGTTAATGTTCACCCATACGGCTGTATCACTATGGGCGGTCGTGGTGAAGGTGAATTGGTTGATTTTGCAGCTCTTGCACCATACGTATGGGGATTTTCGGATGATGGTCGTGGCGTGCAATCAGATGACCTTATGCGCAAAGCAATGATTGAATGTAAGAAATTGAATAAAACTATCGTGGCTCACTGCGAAGTGAATGAATTGTTGAAAGGTGGTTATATCCATGATGGTGAGTATGCTCGCAGGAATGGTCACCTCGGTATTTGCTCAGAGAGTGAATGGCGTCAGGTAGAACGCGACTTAAATCTTGTGCGTGAAACAGGTTGTAAATATCATGTTTGCCATATTTCGACTAAAGAGACTGTGGAACTTATTCGCGAGGCTAAACGTGAAGGATTGCCTGTAACTTGCGAGACTGCGCCTCACTATCTTATTTTGACTGATATGGATTTGAGAGAAGATGGTGCTTATAAAATGAATCCACCACTACGCTCGGCTGAAGATAAAGCAGCATTGATTAAGGGTATCCAAGATGGTACTATTGACTGTATTGCTACTGACCACGCTCCACATGCTGCAAGCGAAAAGATTTGCGGTTTGAAAGATAGTGCATTCGGTATTACTGGTCTTGAAGTAGCATTCCCATTGTTATTCTCTTACTTAGTAAGAAAAAATATTATAACAATGGAACGCCTTATTGAGCTTATGTCAACTAATCCACGTAAGATTATGGGCTTGCACCCTGTGACAATTGGCGAATATGCCGACTTGACTATCATGAATCTCGATTCTGACTATAAACTCAACACAAACCACTTTGTATCAAGCGGAAAATCGACTCCATTTGCAGGTTGGAAAGTAAATGCAGAATGTGTGATGACAATGATTAAGGGTGAGGTGGTGTACACTTTGTACAATTCATAATGCATAATTGACCATTTTTACTTCCCTTCGGGCGTGACCGTTAGTTCGCCATACGGCTCAAGACCGTTGGTTCGGCGTCAACCAGTATATAAATTATTAAAATAAAACATAAAACAATATTCATAATCCTACATTTGTAATTAAAAAAGGCAACTATAATTATGAATTGTGAATTATGAATTATGAATTAAATAATATGGTTCCTTACAATAAAAAAATCGTTCTTGAAAACGGCTATGAATTTTTTGGTTATGGCTTTGGCGCAGACCGCGAGGCTATAAACGAAATAGTTTTCAACACTTCTATGGTGGGCTATCAAGAGATTATCTCTGACCCATCATATACAGGACAAATGGTTGTGATGACCTATCCGCTCATCGGCAACTATGGTATCACTGACGAAGACTACGAAACAAAATTCCCTACTTGCGGTGGTCTCATCGTACGTGAATACAACGACGTACCTTCTAACTTCCGTTATACTAAAACACTTAACGAAGTACTTGAAGAGCACAATATCCCAGGTATTATGGGTATTGATACTCGTCGTCTTACTCGCATTATCCGCTCTGAAGGTTCGCAACGAGTAATTATCACTGACATCAACACTCCGAAAGAAGAGGCATTAAAACGCCTTGCCGAAACTCCGCTTATGCACGACCACGTGGCTCAAGTGAGTTGCAAGAAACGTTGGTTCTCACGTACACCTAACCACAAATACGACGTGGTGGCTATCGACTGCGGTATCAAATATAACATTATCCGCGCATTAAATGCTCGTGGATGTAATGTAACTGTTGTACCTTACGACACTACTGCAGAGGAGATTTTGGCATTCCAACCAGACGGTTTGTTCCTCTCAAATGGACCTGGTAACCCAGAAGATGTTACTACAGTTATCGAACTTGTACGCCAGTTGCGTGGCAAATTACCTATCTTCGGTATCTGTCTTGGTCACCAAATGATTTCACTTGCGTATGGTGCTCAAACATATAAACTCAAATTCGGACACCGCGGCGGTAACCACCCAGTGAAAAACTTACTCACTGGCAAAGTGGAAATTACATCACAAAACCACTCGTATGCTGTTAACGAAAAAACACTTGAAGGTACAGGTCTTGAAGTAACACACATCAATATATTGGACAACACAGTAGAGGGTGTTCGCTCTGAGAAAGATAAAGTATTCTCAGTGCAATATCACCCAGAGAGTGCTCCAGGCCCACAAGATAGTGCTTACTTGTTCGACCAATTCATTTCACTAATGCATAATGCATAATTCATAATGCATAATTATCCAACTATGAAAGTTACAGAGGAAAACATAGTTGCGCAGAAAAGCAGAAATTTTGCTCTAAGATGCATAAAGCTTTACAAATACTTAACAAACGAACAAAAAGAATTTGTATTATCTAAACAACTACTCCGCAGTGGAACTAGCATAGGAGCAAATATTAAAGAAGCAATAAGAGGTCAGTCAAAAGCAGACTTCGGGGCAAAAATGAATATAGCATTAAAAGAAGCTAGCGAAACTGAATATTGGATCGATCTACTCACGGCATCTGAATATTTAACACCCCAACAAGGTAATAGCATTTTAACAGATTGTCAAGAACTAATAAAATTATTAACCTCAATAGTAAAAACAACCTTTTCTAATTCATAAGTAATAATT
>JAZRJN010000172.1:0-13563 GCA_045645785.1 Candidatus Aphodosoma sp.
GTTTCGGTTGCGAAACAAGTATCTTCTTGACCTTCAACTTTATAAGTATTAAAAATTAGACAATAATCACCACATTTGAGCTATTTTCACAGCCACAAAAAGGGGCAAAATTTCCGAGGTGCAAAGATACAAAAAAATATAGAATAATGAGCTAATTCCTGTATAAAAAATTTGTAATAGTTTTATAAATAGTGCTATAAGTACGATAAAACCTATACATAACAACAAAATTGACCATACCAAATTTGATACTCCTGGCATGTATATAATGCCAAATGATATTGGCAATAAAAACAAACCAAAGAGAGCAATTATCACAAAATAGTCGGTAGAAAATGACACTGCCTGCTCTCTCACACCAAACACATAACCGATAAATCGTATCAACAACCACTTCAAACCTAAATAAGCTGCAATAACAAGATATAAAATTACCAATTGCAGATTGAAAATTGAGAATTGAGAATAAAATACTCATACTACCGTAAGCCCAAAACCCGATACAACCACAAACCACAAAAATATATTTGCCCATGCCGAAGTGGATTCTGTATCGTAATTCATCACCCGGCCCTGCTTGTTTATCAGATTACGCACATAAAGAGTATATTGCTTACGATGCGCCGATACCGACAGCGCAAGCGCAATCAATACAATCAATATCAGACCTCCAAACCACGATGAAGAAGCGAGAGTCTCGACTCTTAAATGCGGAGTGAGGAATGAGGAATGAAGAATGTGGAATAAGGAACTATACACGCTAATATTAGTTTATTTTATCATTTGAAAATTACCCACGGAACATAAAATATACTGCTCCGAGCAAACAGAGGCCTGCCCATACGAAATCCCACTTGAATGGTTGCCCCATGTATATCATTGCAAAAGGAATAAAGACACTTAGTGTAATAACCTCTTGAATGATTTTGAGTTGTGGCAATGTATAAACGGTGATACCTATACGATTGGCTGGCACCATAATCAAATATTCGCACAATGCAATACCCCAGCTCACAAAAGCGGCTACATACCACGCTTTGCTACTCATATTTTTCAAATGACCATACCACGCAAAGGTCATAAAACAGTTGCTCAACACGAGCATCAATACCGTAATGACATACGGAGAAAAAATTTTTGCTATCATAATAAAAAGTCAATAGTCAATAGTCTTTAATTAATAGTTTATATAAATCGAATAGTGCTTGATTTGCGGTGCGCTCTTGGTGTTGTTCGCGAGTAGTACGGAATATGTATTTCTCACACGCTACTTCAACAGATAATTGCTCCCTATCATTCCTAACTCCTAACTCCTCACTCCTAACTCTTTTTGCTACTGCAATATAGACCAATCCAAGCGGTTTTTCATCAGAACCACCTGTTGGTCCTGCTATGCCTGTAGTGGCAATGGCATAATCAACATCCATCACATTGAGGCAACCGAGAGCCATCTCCTTGGCTGTTTGTTCCGACACTGCGCCATATTGCTCTAATGTTTCGTGTTTAACACCTAAGAGTTGTTGCTTGATTTCGTTGGAATACGCCACTATGCCACCTTTGAAATATACAGATGAACCAGACGTCTCAGTAATACGACGCGCAACCAAACCACCTGTACAACTCTCTGCTGTAGCTAACATAGCCCCCTGCTCTTTCAATAATTTACCTATTACAGAAGATATTGTTTCATCATCATAGCCATAGATATTCTCACCTATAATCTTTTCTAACATCTCTATCTGCTCTGCCACCTCACGCTCTAATATGGCATTATCGCTACCATAAACCGAAAGGCGCAAACGCACTTTACCTGCTTCGGGTAGATAAGCCAACTTGATATGAGCAGGGAGAGCGTCTTCCCAATCGGCTATTTTGTCGGCTAAGAATGATTCGCCTATACCAAAAGTCAAAATGGTCTTATGCACTATCGCCTCTGCACCCAATCGCTCTTCCAATAATGGCAATACGCTATTTTGCATCAACCACTTCATTTCGAACGGCACACCTGGCATGCTCACCACAATCTTCTCACTCCTAACTCCTAACTCCTCACTCCTAACTGTAAATACCATACAAGGCGCAGTGCCCACTTCATTTACAAGCACCTTACACTTGCTTGGCACCAATGCCTGAGCCTGATTTATTTCGGTAAATGGCAAACCACGACGCTCAAAAAATTTCTTGACATTATCGTAAGTCTGCTGATGACGCACAAGGGTATCATCAAAAAACTCACACAAAACCGATTTAGTAATATCGTCTTTAGTAGGGCCTAAACCACCTGTTATCAACACCACATCGGCTTCAGCCAAAGAACGCTCTAACTGCAGACGAATATCATTGCCACCATCTGAAATAACACTGATATTCGTAACCTTTATGTTGCGCTTATTCAACTCTTCAGCCATCCAACTTGCGTTGGTATTGACTACTTGACCGATAAGCAACTCATCACCTATGTTTATAATGTGTGTTGTCATACGCGGAATATCTGTTTCACTCCTTTTATTGTTTTTAGTTTTTTAAATAATACTTCAAGTTGTGATGCTTGATGAACAATGAGCGTGATAGTTCCCTCAAACAGTCCTGCATTGGAATCGACTGAAATAGAACGCATATTCACACCTGGCTCCTTACTTATCACCGATGTGATATTTGTTACAATACCAATATCGTCACGACCAATTATGCGTACCGTAGTGGTATATTCTGCACCTGTAGATTCGCCAGCCCAACGTGCATTCACTATGCGATAACCAAAACGCGAAATCAATTGCGGTGCGTTAGGACAATCTTTTTTATGTATCTTTATACCACCCGACACCGACACGAATCCAAATATCTCATCGCCATAGATAGGGTTACAGCAACGAGCCAATGTATAATCGACATTCTTTAAATTGCGGTCAATCACGAGTGCATCATCCTTAGCAGTAATACGTTGCAACTCGGTCTCTTGCTCAAATCCTTCAGCCGAACGAGGCGTTGTCGGCTGCTCTTGTGTATCAAAACCATCAACCAACCAATCGCGCAACTGCAACAAATTCACCTTATCTTGATTGATTGCAACATAGAAATCCGAAAATGTTTTATATCCCAACTTCCTATAAGCTCGCCCTATCAACGAATCGTCAAACTCCAACTTCCAATTCTTCAAACGACGCAACAATGTTTCACGACCCCTCTCTGCCTCTTTAAGTGCTTGCTTAATTCGCGAACGTGCCTTTGATGTCTTAGCCCAATTGAGCCAATCGGCACGAGGTGTTTGTGTTGGCGAAGTGAGCACTTCCACTTGGTCGCCATTCTGCAATTCATATTTGAAACTTACGTGCTTGCCATTCACAATAGCCCCCATACATTGCGAGCCAATCCTTGAGTGAATACCAAACGCAAAATCCAAAACCGTAGCTCCACGATGCAACTGATGCAAATCACCTTTAGGAGTAAACACAAAAACATCGTCATCATAGAGTTGCATCTTAAACTCATTCATCACATCAAGCCCATCATCCTCATTACTGCCCTGTTCGAGCAAATCGCGAAGATTTTTCAACCACTCATCCATCTGAGCAGAATCGCTCTTACCACCTTTATATTTCCAGTGAGCCGCCACACCTTTCTCTGCCACTTCATCCATACGCTCAGTGCGTATTTGCACCTCAACCCATTTTCCTTCAGGCCCCATCACCGTAACATGCAACGACTCATAACCATTGCTCTTTGGTACCGAAATCCAATCGCGCAAACGTTTAGTATTGGCAGTGTACATATCCGTCACCACCGAAAAAGCCTGCCAACAAGCCGCTTTTTCTCTCTCAATCGGACAATCTATTATAATACGTATAGCAAACAAGTCGTACACCTTTTCGAAAGGGACTTGTTGCTTGCGAATCTTATTCCAAATCGAATGAATACTCTTAGTCCTACCTTTTATTGAAAACTTCAACCCCTCAGCCTCCAAACGCGCTTTCACTGGCTCAATAAATTTCTTGATATAAGCATCACGACTACGTTTCGTTTCATTCAACTTCGTAGCAATTTCTTTGTAAACCTCACGCGATGTGTATTTAAGCGATAGGTCCTCTAATTCTGTCTTAATGCCATACAAGCCCATGCGATGCGCCAAAGGTGCATAGAGATACGACACCTCGCGTGCAACCTCTTGTTGCACATCAACATCATACCCCTGCAAATTACGCATAGTGTCCAATCGCTCAACAATCATTATCATAATTACACGCACATCCTGAGCCAACGATATCAACAACTTACGGAAATTCTCATTTTTCACAACCATTGTTGACTGTAAACCATTGCTCGACGACTGTTGACGACTATACAAATCATACACTTTCATCAATCCTTCAACCAACATAGCAGTCGATGCTCCATATCTCTCTTCGACGTATGATATCGGAGTGCCTGTCTTATAAATCAACGTATATAGCAATATCGCCTCAATCGAATGATGACCAAGCGATATTTCGCGATGCGCAATCATAGCAGCACGCATCGACTTAGCCAACGCATCCAACGACACATCATATTCCGTAGTAAATTTACGAATATCCTCTTTCAATCTCGCTAAATATTTCGCATCTATCTTCTGCCCCTCAACACTCATAAAATCACGATAGACACGCAAAAACACCCTCTTATCCAATTCCATAATTTCTTATTCCCTATTCCTTGTTCCCTATTACTTATTCCTTGTTACTTATTTCCTATTCCTTTAACAACACTAACTTTTTCACTATCAACAATTCTCAATACATACAATCCTTGAGGTGCATCAAATTCCATAACACCACCATCTGCCTCTTCACACCACAACAAACGTCCAACTGCATCATAACAAGAAACAAGCGCTCCTGCAGCAACTCCCAACAATTCAGCTCGACGACCAGAATTAACCAAAATAATCTCATTTTCTGAATTAACTAAATTTGTTGATAGTTCTTGTTTTTGACAGACTTTAAAATTATCAACATAAAAACGTTTATCACTAGAATAAATTTTTATTTGAGAATAAGCTTCTAATCCATCAATATCAAAAATATGTGTGCCTTTTTGCGATGTAACTTCAAATTTATTAACCACCTCACCATCTATTTCAAAACTAATCACAGCATCATCCTTATAAGCTGCACCAACAAATTCAACTTGCACATCACCATCAAACGGTAAAGCAGGAGTAATAACATAACCTTTAGATTTACTTGAGCCAACTTTCAACATTCCTGATGAACAAAATAATTTATACCCATCCCATCCTGTATTGTCAGCATATTCATCAATAGAAGAGGTAATATCTGTACTACTATTAGCATTCAAACCATCAAATGTCTCTTCAAAACAATCTCCTAAAATAACATTATCATCTCCTTCTTCTGGAGTATCTGTATTTCCTCCCGAAGTTCCCCCCATAAAGGAAAAACTAATCACACCACCAACCTCTTTGATATTAGTAATTGGATATTTTGCATATGGAGTATAACTTGTAACTTTCGATGTACCTGGGAACAAATCACCCGCCTTACCATAAGTATCATTCGGAGCTTTCCCATCTGCCTCTATTATATCATACCCTTGCGAATTTTTACTATTATTTGGAATATTATTATACCATTTATCTTCATCATAAATAGTCTTACTTATCATCATACCATGCCCAGGCAAATATGTATCCCAACCTGTCTTCTGTCTATTTTCCAATAAATAATATGTTTTAGGATTAGGATTACCGCCCTCTAAATTATGAGTTCCTAATGATGTAATAATATAAGCCTTATTACTTTCTTTAATATCCTCTAATTTAAAATCTCCAGCCTCATTCAATATTTCAGGAGTAAGCCACCCTAAATAAAAACGCTCATGAGCAGAATATGTCGGAGGTGTATTTCCATCATTCAAATACGAACCACAATCCATAATATCCCAATCTCCAGGTGTTTTATGACTTGAACTATAATCCGTTACATAAAAATCAGGTAAACCAAGTACATGACTAAATTCATGACAAAACGTTCCAATACCGCACATTGTCGAACCACTCGTACCTTGCAATTCCGAAGTACAAGCATAACCTTTCAATTTTTTACCATCATAGGTCAACACTCCATCTACATACTCACCATACACCTCCCACGCATGTGGCCATATTGTATTCTCTGATGCCCCCTCATTTTCACCATAACCAGCATAATAAATGAAGATATTATCTATATTCCCATCTTTATCAGTATCATAGTCAGCAAAATTTATATTTTCTGCCGCATTCAATTTTGCAATAGCATCCACAACCATCTGATCTGAATGCATATCCAATCCTTCTGCATCATTCTGTCCATAATATTTCATTGTTTTATCAAGTTTATATGGTCCATACACATCAAAATGAGGCGTATATTTCCCATTTGACGCATCTTTGAAATAATTCATTGCCGAACCAGTTGCCCCATTATAGTTATAGCCATCTTTATTCAACAAATCATCAAAATTCTGACGAGTTTTCTTAAAACTATTATCCGAAAACTCTACCAAAATCACCAAACCTCTTTCTGCTTGATGGGGAGCACGCTTCAAATTGAAAGTTGAAAGTTGAGAATTATGACGCTTAGCCATTGCTCTCTCCCGTCTCTCAGCAATCTGCAATATATCATTAACTCCTAACTCCTCACTCCTAACTCCTAACTCTTCATAATAGTGTCCATACTCGTCACCTCGCAACACCATCTGCACAATACTTCCATCTGGTAAAATACTATCCTTAACTACTGGTTTCGCTGGAATCGCACTCAATTTAATGCACAATGCACAATGCACAATACACAATAATACTAAAATTTTTTTCATATTTCAAATTTCTATAAATAATCCCTATTCCTTATTCCCTATTCCTTGTTCCCTAATAACAAATCTTTTATAATACGAAATCAACAACGTAGTCATCGGTAACGCAATAATCATACCCACCAAACCCAACAACGAACCCCATATCGACAACGACAACAATATCACCGCAGGATTCAATCCCATAGCCTTACCCATAATCTTTGGCACAAGAAACAAATCCTGTATTCCCTGAACCACCAAGAATACAATAAAACATCCCAACAATAGCCACCAAAAATTCTCACCTACCTCTGCTCCCTTCACCAAACACAACAACACAACAGGCACAACACCCACCGTCTGCAAATAAGGCACCAAATTCAACACGCCAATAAACAACCCCACCGTAATAGCCATAGGCAACCCAACTATCTTAAAACCAATCGCAAACATCACACCCACAATAAACGCCACCAAACTCTGTCCACGAAAATAACGATTCATCCCATTCTCCAAATCCTCAAAAACACCCTCAACCAACTCCCTATATTTAGGAGGAATCATCTCCCTCGCCCCACTATTTATTTTCTCATAATCAATCAAAATAAACACAACATACAAAAACACCACAAATATCACAAACACACCTGCTATTAACTCCCAAGTACCAGACAACAATCCCCACACACCAGGCACCAACTTTTCAAAAGCCGATTTCAAAGTTTCAGGATTCAACCACTTCTCCAAATCAATCTCACCAACCACCCCATTCAACCACGCCAATATTCTATTACCAAACCCTCCTAAGTTATAATTACGAATTATGAATTGTGAATTATGAATTGACATAATTTCATTTCCAATCGCAGGCACCACAGCAAAACCCAATCCCAAAATCACAATTGCAATAAACAATAGCGAAATTGCTATTGATGCTCCCCTATTACCAACCTTCATCTTATACTGCACAAACTTCACCAATGGATGAATCAAATATGCCAACAGCCAACCAATCAAAAATGGCAACAACACACCACTCAATCTATTCACAAGCAGTGCTAACGCAATAATCATAGCCAACGCTATAATTAAACGAACAACTCTATCAAATGTATATTTCATAAACTACTTTATTATTGTCCATAGCCTATCGACTGTTGACTATAGACTATTAACCTTTTTAACTTGCAAATATACTCATTTTTTATAACCTATACAATTAAAATATCTTAAAAATACATTTTTTATCGAAAAACGATAAAAATATTTGGTCATTCAAGATTTTTTGTGTTACTTTGCACTACAAAACAAATTGATTTATAAAATATATTAACAAAGAGAAGTTGAGTTGTCTTGCTACTCACTACTCGCTACTAAAAATCTAAAATATGAAAAAATTAATTCTCTTAGCATTATGCATTGTGAATTGTGCATTTTGCATTAACGTAATGGCTCAAATGCCACAACCACTACCTGTTGACTCGAATGTCCGCATAGGTCATCTCGACAACGGTCTTACTTATTACATCCGTTACAACAATCAACCTAAAGAACGTTGCGAATTTCACATCGCACAAGCTGTAGGTGCTATCCTCGAAGAAGACCATCAAAATGGTCTCGCTCACTTCCTCGAACACATGGCGTTCAACGGCACAGAGCACTTCCCTGGTAAACTCCTCATCAACTATTTCGAATCAGTTGGCGTAGGTTTTGGTAGCAACATCAACGCTTATACTTCGCTTGACGAAACAGTATATCGTCTCTCTAACGTACCTACTCGCGAAGAAATCCTCGATAGCGCACTCCTCGTACTCCACGACTGGTCATGCGCTATCTCACTCAATGGCGAAGAAATCGACAACGAACGTGGCGTTATCCGCGAAGAATGGCGTACTGGCAACACTGCTCAACGCCGTATGTGGCGCGAGGGTAACAAACTCAAATACCCAGGCTCACAATATGCTAAACGCGACGTAATTGGCGACACAGCAGTTATCAACAACTTCACATACCAAGCCCTCCGCGACTACTACGAATTGTGGTATGGTCCAGACCTCCAATGTATCGTTGTTGTAGGTGACATCGACGTTGACAAAATGGAGAAAAAAATCATCGACCTCTTCTCTCCAATCCCTGCCCGCGCTAACCGTGGCGAACGTCCTCGCTATAGCCTCCCTACAAATGGCGCTCCTCATGTAGCTATCTACACCGACAAAGAGGCTCAATTCACTCAACTCGCTATCGAATTCCTTCACAACGCTATCCCTTATGAAGTGCGCGCTACTGACCAAGGCTACCTTCTCTCTACTGTCAACTCTCTTATCCGCATGATGATTTCTTTCCGTATTGAAGAAATCACTATGGACCCTAATGCAAACTTCATCCAAGCTATGGGTGGCTACGGTAACCAAATGGGCGAAACTGATGCTTTCGAATTCATCGTTATCCCTAAAGACGGAAAAGAAAAAGCTTCTATGGCTGATATGTTCACTCAAGTGGAGAAAATCAAACGCTATGGCTTCACTAATGCCGAATTCGAACGTGCTAAAACTGAATATATAGCTAATATTGAACGCTACTACAACGAACGTAACACTCGTCAATCACAAAGCTATGCACAAGAATACTATCGCCACTACCTCGATGGCGAACCTATCCCTGGTATCGAATTCGAATATGAATATGTGAAAGCTGTATTGCCTCAACTCCCTGTTGCGCTCATCAACCAATTAGCTCAACAATACATCACTGACAACAACATCATTATCAGCTACATTGGTAAGGAAAACAGCGACATTGTGAGCGTTCCTACTCAAGAAGAGGTGCTCGAAATCTTCAATGCTATTAAAGCTTCTGAAATCGAAGCTCCTGTAGAAGAAACATTCGACCGCCCACTAGTTGAAACTGCTCCTGAAGCTGGCACTATCGTTAAAGAAAAATTCAACAAAAAACTTGGTACTACTGAGTGGACTTTATCAAATGGCATCAAAGTAGTTATCAAACCTACTGAATTCAAAAACGACGAAATCAACATGAGCATGGAGTCTGAAGGTGGTCTCAGCAAAGTTGCTCTCGAAGACCTCCCTTCTGCTGCTATGGCTGATGGTGTTATCTCTTACAACGGTATCGGCGACTTCTCTGTTCTTGACCTCCAAAAAGCTCTTACTGGCAAAAATGTATCTATCTCACCAAGCATCAGCGAATATTACGAAAGCATCTCAGGTACATCTACAGTGAAAGATTTTGAAACTATGATGCAACTCACATACCTCTACTTCACTGCTCCTCGTCAAGACGACCAAGCATACCAAACTCTTATCTCTATGCTCGAAACTCAATTGGCTGCTCGCGACAAAAACCCTAAAACTGCGTTCTCTGATAGTATCCAACAAACTACTACTTGCCATAGCCCACGTACGCTCATCGTCAACCTCGACCTTATCAAGCGTGCTAATCAACAACGTGCTATTGAAATCTACAAAGAACGCTTTGCTAACCCAGCCGACTTCTTCGTAACTTTCATCGGTAACATCAACCCTAATGACGAAGCTACTCGCCAAATCATCTGCACATGGTTAGGTGGTCTTAAAACTGACAAATCACGCGAAACATATACCGACCATGGCGTGCGCTACCCACAAGGCAAAGTAAACAACTACTTCGCTAAAGAGATGGAAACAAAAACAGCTTCTAACCGCATCGTTTATTCAGGCAAAATGAAAGCTACTCTCGCTAATCGCCTCAACATGGGCATTATTGGCGATATCCTTGGTACTCGTTACCTCGAAAGCATCCGTGAAAAAGAAGGCGGTTCATACGGCGTAGGTTGTGCAGGTTACGTAATGCAAGACCCTATCGAACAAGCTGTTCTTCTCATGCAATTCGACACTGACCCTGAAAAACAAGAAAAACTCATGTCAATCATCCACAAAGAGGTGATGGAAATCATCGAGAATGGTCCACGTGCTGACGACCTCCAAAAAGCAAAAGAAAACCGTCTTAACACACTTGCTGAAGATATGGAAGACAACGGCTGGTGGGGCACAATCCTCGACCGCTACTACAACGACGGCATCAACTACGCAAAAGACTACAAAAAAGCGATTGAAAAAGTAAACGCTAAATCAATCCAAAAAACACTCAAAGCCCTCGTAAAACAAGGCAACGTAGTCGAAGTAGTAATGACTCCAGCAAAATAATTTTGATTGTCAACAGTCAACAAAAACAAACAGCCCGAATTTTTCAATTCGGGCTGTTTTTTATGTATAACAACAAACCAACAACTAGTCCCCAAAGGGGACACACGAAGTAGTAACCGCAGGTAATCCGACCGTAGGGAGGTTACCTGCGGATAAACGCATCACACCTCCCCCCCGACCCCAAGGGGGTCGCACTATCAACAACTAATCCTTCAAAAAATACTCCTCATCAAACTCCACACCCTCAGCTCTTAAAAAAGCCCTCAACTCATCCGCAAAAGTAAGCTTCTTATGATGCTCCTTCTGCCTCAAAATATAATTCTTAACCACCTCAAATTCCTTTTTACTATACGTAAACACTGCATACGACCGCGCCCATCCATTAAATTTAGGGTACTGCTCCATATGAGCTTTTATATAATTTCCCAACGAAGTTTTCATCATACGCACAAAATCTGCCACCGCAATCGTAGGGTGTATATCTAATAAAATATGTATATGATTTGGCATCCCCCCAATAGCATATAACTTGCACTTTTTATTTACAATTAAGCCCTGGATATATGCATATAAACTATCCGAATACTCATCGGTCAAAACAGACTCTCCTCCATATGGACGGAATATTATGTGATATAGTAAATTTGAATAACTCATAATTGTAATGTTTTGTATGTGCGCCCCCTTTAGGGGCGGAGGTGGTAGAGATACTCTCCTATCCGCAGGTGACTCGTTTATCAACGAGACCACCCGCGGTTACTACTCCGTGTGGCGTCTCCGATGCCATCTCACCATCCAAACGGATGTTTTGCTAACGGCAATTTTGCCAATGGGTGATAATCACCTTTTAAACCCACAGGAATTGCATTACGAATATCATACACTGTATTTATTGCCATACGTGCATCTTCTATACCAAATCCACCTCCTGACAATATATCACGATAACTCTCGGTATGTAATTCAGTAAATCCTTCGCTAAATTCAAACTCCTCACCATTTATATTTATTGTGCGGAAGGTGCGTTTCTCACCTTGCACTGCATTCTCTGGCAAATTATCAGCATTAATACTGAGGAAATATCTTACTCGTGCCTTCTCTAATTCAAGGTATCCTGCCACACGGTCGTGCGACGACACATGCACTACATTGCGTGTCACCTTACCAAATACCCATTGCAGCATATCGTAGAAATGCACACCAATATTAGTTGCCACACCTCCACTCTTGCGCTCATCACCTTTCCAACTTGTGTAATACCAATTACCACGCGAAGTGATATAGGTCAAATCTACATCATAAATCTTATCTTTCGGACCCGCATCAATCTTTGATTTCAAGTCACGAATCGACTGATGCAAACGGAGTTGAAGGATAGTATATATCTTTTTACCTGTCTCACATTCCACTTCTTGCAATGCATCTACATTCCATGGGTTTAGCACCAATGGCTTCTCACAAATCACATCAGCCCCAAGTCGTAAACCATAACGCATGTGAGCATCATGCAAGTAATTTGGTGTACAGATACTCACGAAATCAATAGCATTACCCATGCGATGCAATTTCGTACAATGGCGGTCAAACAACTCTTGCTCAGTAAAGAATGCTGCTTCAGGGAAAAATGAATCCATAATTCCCACACTATCAAACTTATCGTATGCAGCCAAGAGACGATTACCAGTATCTTTTATCGCTCTCATATGACGCGGAGCAATATACCCCGCCGCTCCAATCAATGCAAAATTTTTCATAGTAATATTATAATGTCTACGGTCAACGGTCGACCGTACGGATTTATTTTTGTTTCTCACTGATGATTTATCTCTCACTGAATCCACGCAACTCACGGAATTGACGCTTCGCGTAACTAAATAATCCCTGAAGGGGACACACTTTAGTAGTAACCGCGGGTAATCCGACCATGGGGAGGTTACCTGCGGATAACGCATCTCACCACCCTCCCGACCCTAAAGGGGTCGCACTATCAACCATCAATCCTTCAAAAAATACTCCTCATCAAACTCCACACCCTCAGCCCTCAAAAAAGCCCTCAACTCATCCGCAAAAGTAAGCTTCTTAGATGCTCCTTCTGCCTCAAAATATAATTCTTCACCACCTCAAATTCCTTCTTACTATACGTAAACACAGCATACGACCTCGCCCATCCACTAAACTTCGGATACTGCTCAGCATGACTCTTTATATAATTACCCAACGAGTTCTTCAGCATACGCACAAAATCCGACACTGCAATCGTAGGGTGTATATCTAACAAAATATGTATATGATTTGGCATACCCCCAATAGCATATAACTTACATTTTTTATTTACTATAAACCCCTGAATATATGAATATAAACCCTCTGAGTACTCGTCAGTCAGGACCGACTCTCCACCATATGGACGGAATATTATGTGATATAATAAATTTGAATAACTCATAATTATAATGTTTTTTATCTGTATGTGTGCGACCCCTTCGGGGTCGGGGGGGGAGGGAGGAGGAGGATTCCTTCTGTCCGTAGG
>JAZRJN010000173.1:0-19526 GCA_045645785.1 Candidatus Aphodosoma sp.
ATATTCTCCAGCATTTACTAATGATTGAAGTTTTTCAACAACGCCATTACGGTCGTCAGCGTATGTTACACCAAACCATTTAGATGTTGTGTCGAGAACTTTAACTTTCGCAGTGCCGTTATTTATAAGGTGATTAACCATTGTAGGAATATAAAATTCTGATTTCATTTCTTGTCCAAATTCTTTCAAGAAATTAATGAAATATTCTTCTGAATATTCGAAGTAATCAGGTGTGAAACCCCACATATTCATAGATACTGGTATGTTCGCATCTAATTCCTGTTTATTTCCATTTTCATCTTCGAAAACAATTTTATCACCTTCGCAACCAATTCCTGTACGTTCAACTACTGTTGTAAGATAATTTTCCGAATCTGTAGCACATACACCACGATTTACAGTACCACTTTCGCTAAGTGTATTACCTACACGATACCCTACCATACAATAATCGTTTTTCTTTCCAGTCATTTCTGTTAAAGCACGACCAAGCACAGCAAATCCGTCACGACCATAAAAATCATCAGCATTAATTACAGCGAATGGTTCATTTATAAATTCCTTACCCATTAACACTGCATGGTTTGTTCCCCATGGTTTTGTACGACCTTCAGGACATACAAAACCTTCAGGTAATGCATTAAGGTCTTGAAAACAAAGTTCTACTTTAATATGATTTTCATATTTAGAAAGTACTTTTTGTTTAAAATCTTCTTCAAAATCATGACGAATAACAAATACTATTTTGCCAAATCCAGCACGAATAGCATCGAATACAGAATAGTCCATGATTGTTTCACCCGAAGGTCCTACTCCATCGAGTTGTTTCAATCCGCCATAACGGCTACCCATTCCAGCAGCTAATATAAATAAAGTTGGTTTCATTAGACGAGTAATTAACAATTATAATAAAAAGCTTTATGATATAAAAAAGACTTAGTAAAAAACTAAGTCTTTGGTGGGCGTTGACGGATTCGAACCGCCGACCCTCTGCTTGTAAGGCAGATGCTCTGAACCAGCTGAGCTAAACGCCCCTTTTTTTAGTTACTAGTTAGTAGTTACTAGTTAGAATTGCTAAGGGATATATTTTGTAGTGGGCGTTGACGGATTCGAACCGCCGACCCTCTGCTTGTAAGGCAGATGCTCTGAACCAGCTGAGCTAAACGCCCCTTTTTTAGTTACTAGTTAGTAGTTACTAGTTAGAATTGTTAAGGGATATATTTTGTAGTGGGCGTTGACGGATTCGAACCGCCGACCCTCTGCTTGTAAGGCAGATGCTCTGAACCAGCTGAGCTAAACGCCCTTTTCCTTTTCAGAAAAGCGATGCAAAGGTACGACTTTTTTTTGAAATAACCAAATTTTTATATACTTTTTTCTATAAAATTTCTGCTACTGTAAAATTGCTACCACCTACAAATATCAAATCACCATCAGAATAGTCGGATTTAGCTTGTTCAAACGCTTGTTTTATAGAGGGATATACACTACCACTCAATCCATATTCATTAGCCTGACGTTGAAGTTCAACTTCATTAAGTGCACGAGGAATTTGAGCTTTTGTGAAATAATAAATGGCATTTTTAGGCAGTAAAGATAGTACTTTATCTATCTTTTTATCGCTCACCATACCTATAATTATTCGTAAATTGGTATATTTTTCGTGCAAAAGTTGATTTACGACGAATTGTATTCCAGCTTCGTTATGACCTGTATCGCATATAATTCGTGGATTTTCGGATAGTAGTTGCCAACGTCCCATGATGCCTGTAAGATGACAAACATTTGCAAACCCTTCGATGATTGCTTTGTCTGTTATATTGAATTTACCTCGATTGCGAAGTTCGCGAATTGCAGTGAGGACAGTACGCCTGTTTTTGTCTTGATAATAACCTTTCATTTCGCAATTAGGCAATTCAGCATCAGCCATTTCATCTGAAGCAAAGTATAAAGGTGCTCCATCTTTCGCTGCTTTATCTATAAACACCTGTGCTACTTCGGTTTGACGCTCACCTATCACGGCAGGAATACCAGTTTTAATAATACCTGCTTTCTCATGCGCTATTTCAGGCAATGTTGCTCCGAGTAAATCCGTATGGTCAATACTAATATTGGTGATTATACTAATTTCGGGAGTTATTATATTTGTACAATCAAGACGTCCGCCAAGACCAACCTCAATAACAGCTACATCAACATTTTGTTGTGCGAAATAGCGGAATGCCATTGCTGTGGTTATTTCGAAGAATGAAGGTTGTAATTCTGCAATTATGGGTTTTGCTAACTCTACAAATTCGCATACAGCCTCTTCGCTAATCATTTCTCCATTGACACGAATACGTTCACGAAAGTCTTTAAGATGCGGAGAGGTGTAGAGACCGACTTTGTAGCCTGATTTTTGTAATACAGCAGATAAAAGATGAGAACAACTACCCTTTCCATTGGTACCAGCAACGTGAATGGTACGAAATTTGCGGTGTGGATGTTGGAATATGCGGTCTAATTCAAGAGTGGTTTCAAGTCCAGTTTTATATGCTTTTTTACCTACATTTTGAAACATAGGTGCTTGATTATAAAGAACTTCAATAGCTTTATTATAATTCATAATTCATAATTCATAATTCGTAATTAAGAAATTAAAGTTTTTTATAAAACTTTTATGCAAAAATAATACTTTTTTTGTAACTTTACAAGCGGAAAAACTATTAAAATTGAAATATTATGGGAGCAAAGAAAAATTTTATCTTGGACACTAATGTTGTGCTCCACGATTTTAAGGCGATTTACAATTTTGAAGAGAATGATATTTATTTGCCAATGGTCGTTCTTGAAGAGTTAGATAAATTTAAAAAAGGTAATGACCAAATCAATTTCAATGCTCGCCAATTTGCACGCGAATTGGATGAGGTAGTAGAAAATAAGGACTTTGTAACCAAAGGAGCATCGCTTGGTGAAGGTAAAGGTCGTCTTTATATTCTACCTCAGAACGAATGGCCAAAGGAGTTAGATGCAACATTTACGGAGCGTACGCCAGATCACTACATATTAGGTGCAACAATCACAATAGGTAAAAAACATCCTAAACAAAAGGCTATACTTGTTACAAAAGATGTGAATTTGAGGATGAAGGCTCGTGCTGTGGGTTGTTTGGCAGAGGACTATATTACGGATAAGGTAGTGAGTATTGATATGTTTGAGAAGGATTATGAGATATTTGAAAACATTGAACCGGAATTGATAGATAGATTATATGTAGAAAAGAATGGTTTAGATGTAGATGAATTTACATTTAAAAACGATATTGTGGCTAATGAGTGTTTTGTGTTGAAAAGTAATAGAGCAAGTGTGTTGGCAAGACATGTAGCAAGCGAAGGTATGATACGTAAAGTGAATAAGTCGCGTAATTTTGGCATTGAGCCTCGTAATGCGGAACAAGCTTTTGCAATGGATGTACTACTCGATCCAGAAATACAGTTAATTGCATTGACGGGGCGTGCTGGTACGGGAAAAACGTTATTGGCTTTAGCTGCGGCATTGACACAACATGAGGATTATGAGCAGGTGATGTTGGCTCGTCCGATTGTTGCAATGTCGAATAAAGATTTGGGAGCATTGCCTGGTGATGCGCAAGAGAAAGTGGCCCCTTATATGCAGCCGTTATTTGATAACTTGAATGTGATAAAACATGCACTCTCCTACACAGGTAAAGAGGTACATGAAATTGACGTAATGCAACAAAACGGACAATTAGTAATTGAGGCATTAGCCTATATACGCGGACGTAGTCTAAGCAACACCTATTTCATAATAGACGAAGCACAAAATCTTACTCCCCATGAAATAAAAACAATTATTACTCGTGCTGGTGAAGGTACTAAAATCATATTTACAGGTGATATTCATCAGATTGATCAACCTTATTTGGATATGCAATCGAATGGATTGGTGTATATGATAGATAAGATGAAAGGACAAGATATTTTTGCACATGTAAATTTGGTTAAAGGTGAAAGAAGTGAGTTGTCGGAATTGGCCAGTAAATTGCTTTAATTAATTCATAATTAATAATTCATATTTCATATTTTTTTTGTAACTTTGCAGATAAAAAATAGAATACACTAATAACTAATAACTTAAGAAAAATGTTGGACATTCAGAAAAAGATGAGCAACTCTTTCTATGCTCTTCTCAGCTTGCCGGCAACAGCTATGGGTTTTGCATTGTCGGTGCAAATTTCAGCATTAAGCTGGATTCTTACGACCAAATATGGTCTTGATATTCACGAGATTGGTATTGTGTGGGCTGCAGGTCCGATTGCAGGTATTATTGCACAACCTATCGTAGGTCTTGTAAGTGACAAATTATGGTTTATGGGTGGTCGTCGTCGTCCATGGATTTTGTTAGGTGGTATATTGACTGGTTTGATGTTGTTAGCTTTGCCTAACTTGGGTATTATACAACAAATGATTACTGGCGGTCAAGGAGCTGAAGGATTGTTGGCTATTGCTGTAGCTGTGGCTTTAACACTTGACTTGAGTATCAACGTATCATTCAACCCTACCCGTTCATTGGTATCTGACTGTTCGCCAATGGCAGAACGCTCGAAAGCTTACACTTGGATGCAAACAGTATCGGGTACATTCGGCGTATTGGCATATTTAATTGCTACATTCTTGGGTAACGAAATACTCATTTATGTAGGTGTGGTAATTGCATTAATTTTTACACTTATCCCTTCATTTATGATTGAGGAGCCACGTGAATTGGAAGTTCCTGAAGATGCAAAAGCAGAACAATCGAAAACTTCGTTCAAAGATATGAACAATGCTATTTTACCACTTTATGGTTTCTTGATGTATGGTATCTATGTAATTGTGGCTAAATTGTTTGGCATGGAAGATACATCAAGTGTTAGCATATTTGGATTATTCTCGCTCAGCACAGTAGAACTTGCTTGTGTTATCGTTGAGCTCATAGCAATTGCGCTTGTGTTATTTAACGTTTTCAGAGTAAAAGAAAATACCCATGAATTTCAAAAAATATTGTTGGCTCATTCATTTACATGGTGGGGCGTTCAGACAATGAACATTTATATGTTCTTTTATGTTTCGACACAAATCATTGGTTTGGCTGCTGGTAAACCAATGGAACAGACAAACTCGATGGCATTCTTGACTCGTGACTTGATTGGTGCTATATTCCCTGTGTTGGTGTTGAATGTAGTGGCAAATAAGATTGGTGCGACTCGCACACATACATGGTCTATCTTGTTGATGGCTTTGGGTTATGCAATCATTGCTATGTTTGGTTCTAATATTGTTATTTTCTTCTTAGCTCTTGCAATTGTTGGTATTGGTTGGGCTTCGTTAGTGTCATTACCATTTGCAATTATGAGTGAGAAAGTTGACCAAACAAAAATGGGCTTGTATATGGGTATTTTCAACCTTTCTGTAGTATTACCACAATTAGTAGCGAGCTTCAAAATGGGCGAAGTTGTTAATAATGCTGCGGATAAATCGATTATCTTTGTAATTTGTGCAGTATGTTTGGCTATCTCTGGTATACTCTGGTTTGCTGTTAAAAATGAAAAATAGTCAAATAAAAAGATATTATTAAAATAATCCACATGGCATATTGGCTATGTGGATTATTTTTTGTACCTTTGCCGATGAATTTTTATCGAAAAACAATAATATAAAATAATCTTTAAAAACTTTTTTATGAAGAAAATTACTCTTATTATTGCTCTTATTATGGGCATGTTTGCATCGATTGATGCACAAAAAAGAATTACGTTTGAAAACGTAGAATATTGTACAGGTGCAATATTCAACAAAGTATCAAACAATGGTAAATATATCGCTGGTTATGCAAGTTCAGACTTAGGAGGTAGCAACGTAGGTTTTGTTTATCTCACAGAAAATGACTCTATGATTTGTCTTAACCCTGAATGGGAAGATTATATAGAACAAAGTCACCTTGTGAAAGCAACTGCAATGGACGTATCTGATGCTGGTATTGTAGTAGGTCAATATGCCTTTGATAACCAACTTGTTCGTCCTGCATTTTACAACATTTCGACTAGAGTATGGACAGAATTGGAGCGCCCTACAAATGTAGAAAAATTAACAGCATCAGGTTCATTATTCGGAGAAGCAACAAGTATTTCTGCTGATGGTCAATATATCAGTGGTTATGTGATAGCGAAGATGGACAATAGTACAAAAAGTAAAGAGGTTCGCCGTAATATAGCTTGCGTATGGATACGCACAAACGATGATCCATTGAATCCTACATACGAACTTCAAACACCTATTGATGAAGATCATACTAAAATAACAACACAAGGTGACTATGCATGGCACATGTCAGATGATGGAACTATATTAGGAGGAAACAATTGTAACCAAGCAGGTTGCTACAATGTTGCTATATGGGAAAATAATTTCACAGACACTCTTCAACGTTCGGTTTTAATTGGTAAATATGATTGGGATCGTGAAGACTCAAATGGAAATGGTAAAATTGACAGAGAAGGTGACATTTTAGACGATCCTCTTGGTATTCAATATTTATGGGAAGGTATTGTTAGTTGTATATCTCCAAATGGAGAATGGGTTGTTGGTTATCATACTTTTAATGGTACTGGTTACTCTGAAATACCTATAACTAATCCCGTAGGTTTCCGCTATAATACAAAAACAAAAGTTCTTGAAGATACATTGTTTGCTGGTTGTCCTACTGTTGTATTTGATGATGGTGAAATGATATTCTCTCATACAGGAATAATGAGTTCATCAAATGATAAAAAAGTACAATGTGGTACTGCTATAACTACAGTAGAAGGATTAGGACAATTAAATATTCCTATGATTATTTTGAACGATACAGAATCAACATCTATTCAATATACAGATGCACTTAATGTTGATTTGTTTGTAAATAATTCAATTCTCAACATAGTAGGAGAATTTACTTCTATCGAAATTTATTCTGTATTGGGAGCATTAGTTGGCACATACAACACAAATGAAATTGACCTTAACAACATGAATAAAGGTGTTTACGTTGTTCGCGTAAACAATGGCAACCAATCAATTACTAAAAAAATCAACTTATAAAATGTGAAATTTGAAATGTGAAATTTTGAAGAGTAAAATCTAAAAATTTCACATTTCTTTTTTTAATTATTACTATTATGAAAAAAATGTTTTTTTTATTATTGTGCATTGCTCATTGTGCATTATGTAGTGAAATAGCAGCACAACAACGTTTAACTTTTGAAGAATATGATTTCTGCGCTGGTGGATTATTTCAAAGTGTTTCGAACAATGGTAAATATGTAGCTGGTTATAGTAGTTCGTCATTTGGTGGAGCTAATACTGGTTTTATTTATATAGTTGAAGAAGATAGTTTAATGTGTCTTAATCCTGAATATGAAGATAATCCAGAATTTGCACATTTAGTATCTGCATCAGCATTAGATGTGTCAGATAATGGTATTGTTGTAGGTAGTTATACATTTGACGATGCTACTTTATTTGAGTCTCGTCCTGGTTATTATAACATTAAGACAGGATTATGGACAAAATTGGAATTGCCAGCTGAAATAGAAGGTAAAATCACATACGAGAATGCTCATTATGGAGAAGCAACAAGTATTTCGGCAGATGGCAAATATATTGGAGGTTATTTCCAAATGAAAATGAATAATAGTACACGTCAAAAATTAGTTGCTCGTGAAGTGGCTTGTATTTGGGTTCGCACAAATGAAGATGCAGAAAATCCAATTTATGAATTACAAAAACCGATAGATACAGACCATACTAAAATATTATCGCAAGGAGATCGTGCTTATCGTATGTCTGATGATGGCAAATGGTTAGGCGGTCATGGAACAAATAACTTTGGATGTTTTAATGTTTTAATTTGGGAAAACCATTTTGATGGTTCACTATTAGATAAAACTATTTTAAAAGGTAAGGAAGATGTTGATCGTGATGGTGATTTCAATGGTGATGGAGTTATGAATGATGACGATGGAGCTGTTGATGGACAATCTTGGTGGGGAGGTACAGTTAATAACATTTCGCCTAGTGGAGAATGGATATGCGGAGAACACTCTTATAATGGTACAGGTTATGCCGATTCTGAACTTCCTGCAGTAGGTTTTCGTTATAATACAATCACAAAAGTTCTTGAAGATACTCTATTTGGTGGTATTCCTTTTGTAATTTTTGATGATGGAGAAATGATATATAAGGATAAAGGTGTTACAAGTTCATCTATTGATAAATCAGTTCAATGTGGTACGTATGTATTGAATGCAGGATTTGGTGCAATGAACTTTCCTATGATTATTTTAAACGATAAAGAAGAAAATCTTACATCCGTAGAATCAATAAAAGATTTAGATGTAAAATTATTTATAAATAAATCTACTCTATTCGTCGATGGCAAATTTACTTCAGTTGAAATATTTTCAATAGATGGTACTTTCATTGGTATTTATAGTAATAACGAAATTTCTCTTTCAAATATGAATAAAGGTATTTACCTAATTCGTATAAGTAATGGCAAAAATATTATAACTAAAAAAATAAACATCTAATAAATTTATTTTTTTTAATAATAAAAGGCTGAGTTAAAATGAAAATTTTTGCTCAGCCTTTTTTATATCTAATTTGATATTGTCAATAATTTTTCTTATTTTTGCAAGACAAATCAAATGCAATATGAAACGCTTATATTTATTTAGTTTATTGCTTATTACACAAATAACTCTATATGCTCAGCCTATGAAAATAATGACTTATAACGTAGAAAATCTGTTTGACACACAACACGATTCGCTTAAAAATGACACTGAATTTTTACCTAACTCTGAATTACATTGGACAAACAAGCGTTTTTACGATAAACTACATGAAGTAATACAAGTCATTGTTAGTTTGGGTGACAATGAATTACCTCTACTTGTAGGACTTTGCGAAGTAGAAAATGATTTTGTATTAAAGGCGATGACTCAATTCGATCCTTACGACCAATTAGGTTACGATTATGTCCATTACGAAGGTCCTGATGCTCGTGGTATTGATGTTGCGCTACTATATCAAAAAGACAAATTCACACCTCTAGCATCTCGTCCTATTTCTGTACATTTGCCTAATGGTCAGCAAGGTAGAGACTTATTATATACTTGCGGAGCTCTCACTGACTCTACTCTTTTACATGTAATTCAAGTGCATTTTCCTTCTCGCAGAGAAGGTGCATTGGCATCAGAACCAAATCGTATAGCAGCTGCTAAAGCCGTACGACAAGTCGTTGATTCTGTACAAACACTTGACCCACAAGCAGCAATAATCATTATGGGCGATTTCAACGACAACCCGTCGGACAAAGTACCAAGTTCTACCCTCGCTGCATTGCCTTATACTGCAAACACATTCGAAAACACACAACTATATAATCTCTGCTGGGATGGAAATAGATTTGATGATAAAGAAATTGGCTCCTATTTTCATGATGGGCAATGGGATATGCTCGACCAAATCATTGTTAGTGGCGCACTCCTTAATGGTAATCTTTCAGTAAGAGCTATGCCTGAAGCTGAAGTGTATCACCCGAAATGGATATCAAAACGCGATAAACGTACAGGCGAAATAATACCTCGTCGCACATACGTTGGACCGTTTTACCAAGGAGGCGTAAGCGACCACTTCCCTGTCTTCGTAGAACTATTCTTCAAAAACGAATTATAAAAATTCTTTACTTTTTATTATTTCTATGAGGAATTGGTCTTTAATTGTATATCTTTATTTTTATTCAATTTAGATATTGATTAATCCATAAAAAAATCGTAACTTTGCAAATTAGATGTCAATAGTCAATAGTCAACAGACAATAGTCGAGATAGACCATTGACTATTGACTATAGACCGTTTAACCTATTAACTAAATACAATGCTTCACTCTATGACAGGCTTTGGCAAAGCCTCTTGTGAATATAACAACAAGAAAATTGTCATCGAAATCAAATCTCTTAACTCTAAGCAATTAGACGTACAAACTCGTATTGCGGCTCTCTATCGTGAGAAAGATATCGAACTACGCAACGCTATTGCCGCACGACTCGAACGTGGCAAAATTGACTTATCGCTCTATATAGAAGATGCAGGCTCCACTGCAGCCACTCGCATCAATCAAGCGGTGGTGGAAAACTATCGTGATCAAATCACAGATACTTGCACTGCACTCGGTATGCCGACCCCAGCAAACATGATGGAGGTAATACTACGCATGCCTGAAGTATTGAAAACCGAATCGGCTGTACTCGACGAAGAGGAATGGAATGTGATACTACGCCTACTTGATGAGGCTTTTGCTCAAATTGAAGCATTCCGAATTCAAGAGGGTCGCTCATTGCAAAATATGTTCATTGACAAAATCAATCGCATTGGCACACTACTTGCAGAAGTAGAACCATACGAAAGTGAACGTCTTGTGAAAATCAAATCGCGCATCGAAGAAGGACTTAAAACACTCGAAGATAAAATAGCAGTTGATCGTAATAGACTCGAACAAGAGATGATATTTTATATTGAGAAGTTAGATATAAACGAAGAAAAAGTGCGTCTTCGCAATCATCTAAAGTATTTCATCGAAACTATGGACAAAGAGCATGCACCAGGCAAGAAGCTTAGTTTTATCGCACAAGAAATGGGTCGCGAAATCAACACACTCGGCTCAAAATCAAATCATAGCGAAATGCAAATCATCGTCGTAAAAATGAAAGACGAACTCGAACAAATCAAAGAACAAGTGTTAAATGTTTTATAAATTATGATACTTCCAATTTACTTACTCGGACAACCTGTATTACGCAAAGAAACTGAAAACATAACAGCCGATTATCCTAATCTCGCTGAATTGCTTGACAATATGTTTCAAACTATGTATAATTCTGACGGTGTAGGACTTGCAGCTCCTCAGATCGGACTTGCCATTCGACTATTCGTAATTGATGCAACTCCGATGAAGGAAGATTTCCCTGAAATCGAAACTGCTAAACGTGTATTTATTAATCCCGAAATTATTGAACATAGCGAGGAGACTATCGCATACGAAGAAGGTTGCCTCAGCGTGCCTGGCATTCACGAAAAGGTAACTCGCCCTACTGAAGTAATAGTACACTATTTCGATGAAAACTTCGTAGAACACACCGAAACATTCAAAGGCTTCTTTGCTCGCATTGTACAACACGAATACGACCACCTCGAAGGTCATGTGTTCACCGACCGCGTATCACCACTCCGCCGTCAGATGATTGGAGGCAAACTCCAAAACATCCAAAAAGGCAAAGTCCGCTGCTCTTACAAAACCAAGTAGTATATTTTTTCTCAACATAAGTACATATTTTATTTATTGGTTTACAATCTATAATATGTATTTCTAAAATTTATCGGGATAACCGCTTTTTCAAGTACAAAGAAATTTATGTACTTATATTAAAAGGGAATTATGTACTTCTGTTAAAATAAAAAACCACAAAATCTTATTATAATTCTCCCCCTATGTTAGGGGGAGTGCCCAACGGGCGAGGGGGTATGTTAATTCTCGCCATTAAAATCTATTATTACTATGAAAACCAAATTTTTAGTTCCAATCCTTATTGGAGCTCTCATGGGCATACTATGCCCTAAAGCAGAAGCGTGCACAGGTATCACGCTCACAAGTGCCGATGGCACAACTATCGTTGCCCGAACTATCGAATGGGGAGGTACTAATCTCAACAGCATGTATGTGGTTGTACCACGTGGTCACACCACTCAGTCCTATACCCCTACTGGCGTAGATGGCATGATGTTCACCGCTCGACATGGCTATATCGGTCTTGCCGTAGAGCAACAAGAATTCGTAACCGAAGGTCTCAACGAGCGCGGACTATCTGCTGGACTATTCTATTTTCCTCACTTTGGAGAGTATGTTCCCTACAATCCCAACAACAAGCAGAACACCATCTCCGATTTCCAACTCGTATCATACATCTTAGGCGAATGTGCCACTATTGAAGAGGTAAAAGAGGCGGTTGCAAACATCGACATCGTCAATATCGACCCACGCGCTTCAACTGTGCATTGGCGTTTTATCGATGCTATAGGGCATCAAGTGGTAATGGAAATAGTTAATCGTCAGGTACATTTCTACGAAAATGAGCTCGGAGTATTCACTAATTCACCAGGTTTTGAATGGCAAATGACCAATCTCAACAACTATGTGAATCTCTATCCAGGCTCTGCTCCATCGCAAAACTTGCATGGTATGCGCCTTGCACCATTCAGCTATGGTAGCGGACTATTAGGCTTACCTGGCGACTTTACTCCACCTTCACGATTTGTGCGTGCTGCATTCTTCCAAAGTACAGCTCCACAACAACCTACAGCCGAAGGCACAGTGCGCCAATGTTTCCAAATACTGAATGCATTTGACATTCCTATCGGCGTAGAATTCGGTCTTGATGAAGTACCTGTCGATGATATGCTATCAGCTACGCAATGGACTGCAGCTACGGATATGAAACATCGCAAAATTTATTTCCGCACAATGTACAATCCCGTTATTCGCTGTATTGACCTTAACACTATCAATTTCAAAACCATAAAATACCATGCCGAACACTTCGACACCATAAAACAACAATCAATACAAGAGTTAGAAATTACTCCCTAATGGTCGTGATTTTTGCTGTGCTCGACAATTTGAGTAAAACCCAATTGCTCTTGCTTATCGCAAAAATTGAGAATTGAAACATACAACAATTAATCTCATATAAAAGAATAAGGAGTAGGTAATCCCTACTCCTTACTCTTTTTACTATCATATCAACCAAAATTATTATTCTGATAAATCAGTGATAGTAAGAGGACCTACATACTTGTAACTTCTTGATTCGCCTGAAATTTCTAATTTAACTTCAGCTGTAACAATTGCTGCTTCTGGTGTACCCTCTATTTTGATTGTACCACTTGTAATATAATCACCACCAGTAGATTTACCATCTTCAGCAAACATTATATAAGAACCTAAATTAGTTCCTTCATAATTAGCACCAGCTAAAGCATAACCATTTTGAATATTACTAATATCAACAATAGTATATTCTCCTTCATTAGGGAAAAGAACATCTACTGAATGCTCAGAGAAAACGTCCAATACAACAACTTCACCTGAACCAACAACAGGCGATGCATTTAAATCAAGAGTTTCTGTTGTGAAACGTAATGAAAAATAATTCATTCCTTCAAACAAACCTTCACCATAATAGAAAGCTGCAGCAACACGTTTCATGTTACCTTTTGAATCATCTGGTTCATTATTGTTTGAACAAGCAGTAAAACCAAGCACTACACAAAGTAATGCCATTAAATAAAAAGATACTTTTTTCATGTTTAATAGTTTTTAATAGTTAATAGATATTGTTTATTAAGCTTTTTTAGCTTTCATTGTAGCCACGATAAGATATGCAATAATTGCAAGATACATCACAAGACCTACAAGAGCTGCTTGATTTGAACTGTACCAATTTGACATAAAGAAATCGAGACCAGCAAATTTCATAGCTGCCGAAACTACACCCATCAATGCACCACCAGCAATAAAACCAGAAGCAAGCAATGTACCACGTTCCATACGTGCGTTGTTGAGTTCTGCATCTTTAGAACGTGTAGAAACAAACCAGCTAATCAAACCACCCACTACGAGCGGAGTATTCAAATACAAAGGAATGAACATACCTAATGCGAATGGCAATACAGGTACACCAAGAATATTCAAAAGAAGAGCCAAAATAGCACCTGTGCCATAAAGCATCCAAGGCGCACCTTGTCCCATCATCAATGGCTCAATCACAGCCGCCATAGCATTAGCTTGTGGTGCAGCAAGAGCGTTATCGCCTGTGAAACCATACACTTCGTTCAATACAATCATTACACCACCTACTGTAGCAGCAGAAACCAATGTTCCGAGGAACTTCCAAGTCTCTTGTTTTGCAGGTGTTACACCAATCCAATAACCAATTTTCAAGTCGGTAATGAAGCCACCAGCCATCGACAATGCAGTACATACCACACCACCAATAACCATAGAAGCAACCATACCTGATGTACCTTCCAATCCTACGCTTACCAATACCATAGAAGCCACGATGAGTGTCATCAATGTCATACCTGATACAGGGTTAGAACCTACGATAGCAATAGCGTTAGCAGCAACTGTAGTAAACAAGAATGCAATAACCAATACTACAAAGAAAGCTACTACTGTTTGCATAAGGTTATGAATCACACCGAAATAGAAAAATACGAACACGATAACCAATGCCGATACAATCGAAATCAAAATGAGTTTCATTGAAAGGTCGCGCTCTGTACGTGGCAATGCTTCTGCCACAGCTTTACCTTTACCGCCAAGTTCTTTAGCTGCTAAGCCTGCAGCACCTTTGATTACGCCCCACGATTTGATGATACCGATGATACCTGCCATTGCGATAGCACCTACACCAATGAAACGACCATAGTTCAAGAAGATTTCAGTAGTTGTAAGTTGAGCTACTTCAGGAGCACCATATTGTCCGAGCAATGGCACTACGAAGAACCAAATGAAGAACGAACCAGCACAGATAATCAAGCTATATTTCAATCCGATAATATAACCAAGACCCAACACAGCAGCCGATGTATTTATCGACAACTCCATTTTGAGTTTTTGCGAAAGTTCTGCACCCCATGTCATCATTGTAGTAGAGAGTTTATCGCTCCAAGCACCGAATGTCGATACTGCAAAGTCGTAAAGACCACCAAGCAAACCTGCGATGAGCAATGGTTTAGCTTGACTACCACCCTTTTCGCCTGACACCAACACTTGTGTTGTTGCTGTTGCTTCAGGGAAAGGATACTTACCGTGCATATCACTTACAAAATATTTACGGAAAGGAATCAAGAACAAAATACCAAGAATACCACCAAGCAACGAACTCAAGAACACTTGCATGAACGACACAGTCAATTCAGGGTATTTAGCCTCAAGAATGTAAAGTGCTGGCAATGTAAAGATTGCACCTGCCACAATCACACCCGAAGCCGAGCCGATAGATTGAATAATTACGTTTTCGCCAAGTGCATTCTTACGACCTGTTGCACTTGCAAGACCCACTGCAATAATTGCAATCGGAATTGCAGCTTCGAATACTTGTCCCACTTTCAATCCAAGATAAGCAGCTGCTGCCGAGAACAACACTGCCATTACCAAACCCAATGTCACCGAATAGGCATTAGCCTCTGGCACCACTTTGTTTGCTGGAAGAATCGGAACATACTTCTCTCCCGGTTTCAATTCGCGAGTCGCATTCTCCGGAAGACCAATTTGTTGTTTTTCTTCTGACATAGTTTTTTTAATTAATAATTAGTTATTAATGATTAGTTATTAGTTATCAAGTAGTAATTAGTAGTTATATTTTAGCCAAAGACTCAAATAATTCTCAATTCTCAATTCTCAACTCTCAATTCTAAAATGGAACTACTCCACCTCCCATAGGTGGTATATAATCATCTTGCATACCAGCAAATGGGTCGAAATTATCTGGCATTGCTGGCGGCATTGGTGGCAGAGGAGCACTCATAGATTGATTTGAAGTTGACGCACTATTAACTCTTGAACCATAAACACCCATTGGATCCACATCATCCTCTTCGTTCAAGAATTGTGTATATTGTCCACGGAATTTCAAATCTACATCTTCGGTCGCACCACTACGGTGTTTTGCAATAATAATCTGTGCTAAACCACGAAGGTCTTTGCCCGATACTGGGTCTTGATATATCTTATAATACTCAGGACGGTGAATAAAGCAAACCATATCGGCATCTTGCTCAATGGCTCCCGATTCACGCAAGTCGCTAAGTTGTGGCTTCTTACCCTCTACTGCATTAGCTGCACCACGATTTTCTACACCACGGTTCAATTGCGACAAGGCTATAATTGGTATATCCAACTCCTTAGCCAATCCTTTCAACGAACGTGAAATCAAACTCACCTCCTGCTCACGCGAGAAGAAATTCATACCCTGCGCATTCATCAACTGCAAGTAGTCAATAACTATCAACTTCACTCCATGGTCACGCACCAAACGACGTGCTTTTGTTCTCAATTCCAAGATTGACAACGACGGCGTATCATCCACAAACAATGGTGCTTTTTGTAATTTACCAATTGCCACATCCAACTGAGCCCATTCATGTTTCTCTAACTGACCATTCTTTATTTTTTTCGAATCTAATTGTGCTACGTTCGAAATCAAACGGTTAACCAACTCCACATTACTCATCTCAAGCGAGAACACTGCACAAGGCGTATTCATATCAACCGCAATATTCTTCGCCATCGACAACACAAACGCCGTCTTACCCATCGCAGGACGTGCTGCAATAATCACCAACGTACTATTTTGCCAACCCGAAGTAACTTTATCTAACTTATGGAATCCCGAAGGCAAACCACTCATACCACCAGCCTGTTTCGCTGCCTTTTGCATGCGCTCCAATGCCTCTTGCAACACACTACCCACAGCCACCACATCACGCTTAATACCATTCTGACTCACCTCAAATATCGACCCTTCTGCCTCTTGCATCAAATCATCCACATCGGCTTTATCGTCGAATGCTTTAGTTTGAATATCAGTAGCCACACGTATCAACTCACGTGCTAAGAACTTCTGTGCAATAATCTTAGCATGGTATTCCAAGTGTGCCGACGATGCCAAATTGGTAGTCAAACTACCAATAAACGCAGGTCCACCCACCTCATCCAACGTACCCTCTTTACGCATCTGTTCCACAACAGTGAGCATATCAACAGGCTCTTCATTGGCTGCCAAATTCACAATAGCACGATATATCTTTTCATGAGTCTCTTTATAAAAACACTCAGGCTTCAATATCTCAGCAACTATAGCAAATGCATCACGCTCCAACATCAACGCGCCTAACACACTCGCCTCCATATCCACCGCTTGAGGTGGCACACGCCCAAAATCTATCTGGCGCACATCAGTCTTTTCTTGTCTCTTTTTCGCCATCGTTTTTTCTTATATTTTAGATAAAAGAACAGAATAACAAAAACTTATGTTATTATGTTATTCTGTCTTTTTTTACTTTGCAAATTTACAATAAAATTCTCAAATAAACTCTATAATTGAATAAATTTTTCCATCCTTTCTTCGCATTACCACCACATATCCTTTTTCAATTTTATATCTCTCTACCTTCATCACGTCGCCATACACAGCAGGTATCAAATACTCAATTCTAATGCGCGAAAATTCCCAATCACGAGGCAAATACTCCTCACCAATAGCCACATACCACGCATTATTCATGTGTTTATTACCATCAATATGATACTCTCTTACACGATATTCATCCACCAATTCAGGCTCAACATCCTTCGGAATACGTATTTTACGAGGACGATAATCCATCTCATGACGCTCATGTCGAGGCATCGTAGCCATAATTTCATGTGGCACACGCAACAATTGTCCTGTATCATATTTTACAAATACCCCCAATGCGCTCGACTCAACACATACCCTTCCCTCCTCATCATACACATTATTATTACGATAACCATACGACGGATTCACCTCATACACCCAAGTCTTCACCTTTACCCTTTCGCCATACTTTGGCATACGTACAATATGAATATCTCTCTGCGATAAAAACATACCACCATTCACCGACTTGAAATAAGCATCTAACTCTGGCTCAGTATCCAACTGAAACACACTACAATCTTGCAAATAATCAATCAGCGAACGCAACTTCAAACAACCCTTACGACCCAAATCGCTGGTCGCAACCACCTTTTCCATTTCAAATTTACCATCCATAAAATATAATACTTCTTAAAATATCTTTTCCAAATCACGCACTAAATTATATTTTTGTGCATTCTTACGCATATTTATCAATGCATAACGCATGCGACCAAGAGCTGTATTTATCGAAATATGCTCTAAATCTGCAATCTCTTTAAACGATAAATTCTGATAATATCGCATCATCACAATTCTTTGTTGATCTTTAGGCAACATCGAAATTAAAGTTTCAATATCACGTAAGGCCTCTTCTTTTTCAATAGCATCTTGTACCGAATAATCACAAAAACTCACCTCGTTAAACAAATCACCTATTTCACAACTATCATTAGAAATTTCCTTATCAGAAGTCAAACGACGATAATAGTCAATTGTCTGATTATGAGCGATACGCATAAGCCAACCTGCAAACTTATTGCCTGCATCATAATAGCGACCTTGTTTCAAAGTCGTAATCACTTTAATAAACGTATCTTGGAAAATATCATCGGCGATGCTATGTTCATGCACTATATTGAATATATAGGTATAAACTTTGTCTTTATGACGCATCAAGAGAGTCTCAAACGCACCATTATCACCTTTTGTAAATCTACTCACCAATTCCTCATCAGTGAATATTAATCTATTAACTTCCATATCTTAACAAATAATCACATCAAAAAATGAAAGATAATTATAAACTTTCATTTTTCAATTCTCAATTAAAATAATGGTAGTTTTTTCTCTTATAGGCAATAAATGTTTGATTTCGTGATGCAAATTTATATATAAAAACCGAAACTACCAAATTTTTCAACATTTTTTTATTTTTAATTGTTCGTTCAACCTAATTTTTGTAACTTTGCAAAAATAGTTTAGAAATTAAAGTTAAGAGAATAATGCAACATTAACCTCTATACTATAATCTCTATAACCTATAACCTATAACCTGTAACCTATAAACTTTTCAAAAATGGCAAATATATTATTAATCGAAACTTCAGACGAAATATGCAGTGTAGCCGTTGCATGCGATGGCAAAATAATAGGTTTCCAAATGAGCGATGAACCTATGCAACACGCTACTCACCTACCCCTCTATATCGAGGCTACTATGAAACTTATCAAAGAAAAAAATATAACACTCGACGCTGTAGCCGTTAGCGGTGGACCAGGGTCATACACTGGTCTCCGTATAGGCGTATCTACAGCCAAAGGTCTTTGTTATGCACTTGGTTGTAAACTCATTGCAATTGACACTCTAAAAGTCATTGCTACTGCATTAAAGCAATCCGAATCTGCGAATATTATAATTTGTCCCGTTATTGACGCTCGTCGCATGGAAGTTTACACGGCAATGTATGATTATGCTTTAAATCAAATATCTCCTGCCGAGGCAAAAATCATCGATGAAAATAGCTTTGCCGACATCAACCGCCCTATCTATTTCTGCGGTAGCGGTGCCGAAAAATGCTCAAATGTAATAAAAAATCCAAATGCTAAATTTACTACATTAGTAAAACCTATTGCTAATATGATGGTCGAACTCGCCGAAGAGGCATATCACAACAACCAATTCCAAGACGTTGCCTACTATGAACCTTTCTAC
>JAZRJN010000174.1:0-3370 GCA_045645785.1 Candidatus Aphodosoma sp.
AGAGTGGAATGGCTCATTTTGTCGAGCATTTACTGTTTAAAGGCACCGAACGCCGTCGTCCTTGGCATATAATTAATCGACTTGAAAGTATTGGTGGACAACTCGATACCTACACTACCAAGGAAGAAACCTACATATATGCCACTGTTCCAACCGAATACACCGATCGTGCCCTCGAACTCTTAGCAGATGTAGTACTCAATTCTACTTTCCCCGAAAACGAAATCGAAAAAGAACGTGACGTAGTTCTCGACGAAATTCAGAGTTATAACGATTCGCCTTCTGAGCTAATCTACGACGAATTCGAAGAACTTCTCTTTCCTCACGACCCCATTGGGCGCAATATTCTCGGCACCGAACAAAGCCTCGAAACTTTCAATTCAGCGCGTATGCAAGCCTTTGTTCGTCGCAACTATACCCCCGATCGTATGGTCATATTTGCTATGGGCAATATCAAATTCAATTGGCTCATCAATCGGATTGAAAAATATTTTAATTTTGAGCAGAGCGAAAAATTCAATTCCGTGAGTTCCGTGGATTCCGTGAGAAAAAACACATATTCTGTGAGACAAAATTCACGCCTAATCCCTCAACCTTACACCCCTGCCCATCGCACTACGCCTCGCGACACTTATCAAGCCCACTGCATAATTGGCAATCGTGCCGTCAGTATGACCTCGCCCGATCGCCTAACTATGCTCTTGCTCAACAACATACTCGGCGGTCCTAATATGAGTTCCCGTCTCAATCTCGCCCTTCGCGAGCGCAATGGTTTGTGTTACACAATCGAAAGCAACGTAACAAACTACACCGACACAGGCGTGTGGAACATCTACTTTGGTTGCGACCCTCGCAATCTTGCCAAAGCTCAACGCCTCTGTATGCAACAACTCGATATGTTATGTAGCACTGCGCTCAACGACAGCCAATTAGCTGTAGCCAAACGCCAATTGCGCGGACAAGTCCTTATTGGCAATCAAAACAAAGAGAACCTCATCTTCGGACTCAGCAAAGCCTACCTTCACGGGCTCGAACTAAAACCCGACAGCGAGCATTTCCAATTCATCGACTCTCTCACCCCATCCGACCTACAATCGCTCGCCCAACGCATTTTCAACCCCAACCAACTAAGCACTCTCATCTACACTGAATAATTTTCTTAACAAAAGTACAAAATATATTTATTAGATAAAATGGTTTAGTTGTTTTATTTAGTTTCTGTTGGTGATATTGTTTTTTTAAGTACATGCCCTAAATCATATTGTAGAGATAAATAATTAAAACCTGTACTTAAAAAAATAGATTATCCCGATAAAAAAATAAAATACAGATTATAATTTATAAGCCAGTAAATTAATTATGTACTTATGTTAAAAACTAAACAACGAAAATGAAACTATCTCAAGCCGAAAAATACGCCCAAGACCCTAACCGTCAAATCGACGAATACATCGAGCAACACTCTGAGCATCAGCCTGAATATCTCGACAATGTGGTGCGCGAAACGCATCTCCAGATGATTAACCCTCGCATGATGTCAGGCCACCTACAAGGTCGCATACTCAAACTCCTTGTCGAGATGACTCGCGCTCGCCGTATCATCGAACTTGGCACCTACTCTGGCTATTCGGCTCTCTGCATGGCTGAAGGACTACCTGCCGACGGCGAACTACATACAATCGAAATCGACGACGAACTCGAAGACTTCATCCGCGAGCAACTCAATTCGGCCCCTCACGGCAACCTTGTCCACCTCCACATAGGCAATGCCGTTGACATCATACCTCAAATCGAAGGCTCTTTCGACCTCGCCTTCATCGATGCCGACAAACGCCTCTATCAGCAATACTACGACATGCTCCTTCCTCGCATGAATCCTGGTGGCATCATTCTTGCCGATAACACCCTCTGGGATGGCAAAGTTCTCATCGAAAACCCAGCCCACAATGACCATCAAACCATCGCCATCAAAGCCTTCAACGACCTCATAGCCAACGACTCACGAGTCGAAAAAGTAATACTACCCCTCCGCGATGGCTTAACGCTAATAAGAATAAAAGAATAAACTATATATGTCTAGAACACCTAGATTATCTAGGATATCTAGAACGTCCAGAATATCTAAAAAAAATAAATATCATGCTCTATTCATTAACTTTCCGTGTGCGCGACTACGAATGTGACCTACAAGGCATCGTCAACAACGCTAACTATCAACATTATTACGAGCACACTCGCCATGAGTTTCTTATCGAAAACAATATAAGTTTTGCGGCACTCCACGAACAGCAAATCGACTTTGTCGTTGCCCGCGTTGAGATGTCCTACAAATACCCACTTCGCTCAGGCGACTCTTTCGTCAGCGAACTTGATTTCCGTCAAGAAGGCATAAAATACGTATTCATTCAAAAAATCTATCGACTTCCTGACCGCAAACTTTGCAACATTGGCCGCTTCGATTGCGTCTGCCTCGACCACGGAAAACTCAAACAATGCGAACTCCTCAATGACTTCATCAAAAGTCTAAATAAATAATAACTTAAATCTAGATTATCTAGTTATCTAGATTATCTAGGATTTCTATAACGTCTAGACTATCTAAAGTACTAACAATATGAAATCATTCCTCAAAACCACCCTCGCAGTATTCGTAGCCCTAATACTGTTCTCGATCGTTTCGGGTATCTTATCAATAATGATGCTCGGAGCCTTTGCTGCCTTAGGCTCTACCGAAACCTCATTACAAGACAATTCTGTATTGAAAATCAATCTTTCTGGCACACTCGTTGAGCGCGTCAACGAAAACAGTTTCGACTACATGCTCGGACAAATCGAAGGCTCTCAAAGCGTTATCGGTCTCAACGACCTTCGTTCTTCGCTCAACAAAGCTGCTGATTCCGACGAAATCAAAGCCCTTTACCTCAACTGCAGCTCACTCTCGGCATCAGCTGCTTCATCTCAAGAGCTACGCTCTCTTATCGAAAACTTCAAAACCGAATCAGGCAAACCTGTCTATGCCTATGGCGACAACTATTCTCAAGCTGCCTATTGGATTGCATCTGTTGCCGACACAATGTTCCTTAACCCTCAAGGTACCATTGGTTTAGTCGGTATGGCAACTCAAATTCCATTCTTCCACAAAGCACTCGACAAACTTGGTGTGAAAATGGAAATCTTCAAAGTAGGCACATTCAAAAGTGCTGTTGAGCCTTACATCCTCGACGAAATCAGCGAACCTAACCGTCTTCAAAATCAACGTATGCTTGACGGTATGTGGTCTGCTATCGTAGAAGATATTGCCACTTCACGCTCTATCTCTGCCGACAATGTCAACCATTTTGTCAATGAAGGTATGGTTTTTGGCGAACCT
>JAZRJN010000175.1:0-2750 GCA_045645785.1 Candidatus Aphodosoma sp.
ATAGTTTGGTGCAAACTATCAGTTTGATTATTGCGTAAAAGGGTTGCTAAAATGTCAATTGAATATTCGCCTTCTGTAGTCCAATCGCATAACCATGTCGATTTTTCGCCTTGTTGGATTATAGAATCACCTAAAGAGAAACGATATGTAGCACCTTTGAGATTGGTTGTTTCGGTAGGACCTATTTCGATTGTTCTACCAGCAATGAGTTGATAGTCAGTTTGAGCGAACGACCAAGATATAGGAGGTAAATCAACAACGGAAATTGTAGTGAAAATACTATCAGTGCCATCTTCGTTTTGAGCAATAAAAGATAATTTGTATGAACCTATGCTATCGGCGTGAAATGTATAGGCTAAAGAATCAGATACTTGAGAGTCATTAAGAATCCAAGTATATGTTGTAGGGAGTGAAGTTTTCACAACAGAGGCATAAAACGTTGTATCCTCGCCAAGAGATAAAACAAAACCAGTGTTGGCGCCAATTAGAGATACACGAGGTATTTCGAGTTCGACGACATCAATGCGAATCTCCTCTTGGTCGCTACCTGCCTCAGTTTCAACCCTAATCATTATATATGTTTCGCCTATTTGATTACTGCAAAATTCGTAATCGCTTTGGGTAGAGACAATTGAATCATTGATAGACCAAGAAAAGCGAGCATTTTCAGCATTTTCGTATTTAGGCGAAATCAAAATGCATTTGTCTTGTTTAATTGTGTAGATACCAGATTCGTTGTCGAGAATGATTTGTGGAATTTTAGTTACGATAGGGTCATTGAAATTACAAGATGAGAAAAACAAAAGAGTGAAGAGTAAGGAAATCAGAGATTTCCCTACTCGTTGTGTGTTTTTCTCAAATAATAAAAGATGTTGGGCTGAAAAGTTTATTTTAATCATACTTTTTATTCTTTATCGAAACGTACAGTTACATTATCATAGGCAAAATAGGCAGGTTGACTAAATCCGTAACCATTGTCGCTTGAGCCTAAGATGTTGAAATCGACTTTTACGACTTTGCCTAAAGAGGTCAAATCCCATTTAGTCCATTCAGTAACAATATTGTCAGGACCATTACAGAGGTATATTTCTGCACGACCAGTTTCGTTGCCTTCGGCATCATAGCCAATAGCTACTGCTTTTACCCAATCCTCAGGACCGATTTTGGCAGTCAAACCATTGCCATCCATATAGCAAGAGATTGCATAAGTAGAGTTATTGACATACATATGGTCAATTACGCGAGGTGTTCCGTCTTTGAAATAGATGTAAGGTAGGTTTTCAGTGCCATTGTAAGGCGAGCTGTCTTTATAACCAAAATGCATACAGAAGTTAGCAGAACCATTGTAGCCTCCAGTGAGAGTTTGGCTGTAAACTTGATCTTTACCATAAACGGTTAGTTGGTTTTCGTAGGTTCCGTAGGTTGTGTAATCGCTTGAAGCATAATTAGAAATAGCGTGACCACCGCCCCAGAATACGTAGTCGTAATAGTTATATGGAAGTTCAGAAGCAAGGAAAGTATTGCCTTCGTCGTACCAAGCATAGCGGTCATCTTCCGATTGGGTCATCATAGCATATAGCATATCAGCACCATATTCAGGAGAAGCGATGAGGTCGCTCCATTTAGTGATAGTTGCGCCACAATATGCAAGTTCATATTCAGCGAATTTGGCATCGACATCTTCAAAGGTAAGAGTGCGGAGCTCGTAGGTTAATTCAGGTTCAACAACTTCAGGACGGCGGAATGTAACACTATCAACGTCAAGGATGTTGTATTCATCGATGATTTCACCATTTTTCCATATATACATTTGTGCAGAAGCACTGAGTGTCATGAGAATGACTGCGAGAAGAATAATTGATTTTTTCATAATTGTTATTGTTTAATGAATTTAACGATTTCAGTGCCAATTTGAAGAAGATAGACACCATTTGAAAGAGATTCTACAGAAAGTGAAATTGTGCCATTGCCTGCAGTTGAGGACAATAGCATTTGTCCGTCAAGTGAAAAAATGCGGATTGTTTCGCCTACATTAATGCCATCAACATAAAGTATTTCCTCGGTTGGATTAGGGAAAACTTTAATAGATAGCAAATTGTTTTCTGTATTGACAGCACCACCTTCGTTATCATCGAAGATAGCGATACGACGAATATCGTCGTACAAATTACGCTCAGCAAGTAGGGTTCCATCAAGGGCAACAAGACGAAATTTTTCGTTTGTGCCATCAATTTCCCAACGAGCAACAGAACTGATTGTAGCTTTATATTCTTCGCCATTTAGATACTCAATTCGCATTGAAAAATCAGCAAAAAGAGCATTAACAGCAAAAACAGAAAAAACTACAAGTGTAGAAATTAGATGTTTCATTGTGTTGTTTTTTATGATTAATAATAAAGTGAATAAAAAAAGTCGTATCCTGCAACTTTTTACAGCGCAGGATACGACAATATTTATCAAAAACACAATATTTTATAGTCTAAAGTCTACAATTTACGGTCTACAGATATTATGGCGTATTCACCGTTGTCTGTTGTCTGTTGACTGTTGACTGTTGTCTTTTAAATTATCAGAAAATCTGCAAGTGTGCTTTGATTTGCCCGTTATCCTGCGGGTATAATCGATTTAGAAAGCAAAGGCAGGTCTTCTGACTTATCCCGTTTATTGCGCCTTCCCAGTGTTAACCAGTGGCAGAGAGTGCAATAAACCTAAAAAAATAGGAATTACAGCAACAGGTATTGTTTCGGATT
>JAZRJN010000176.1:0-9237 GCA_045645785.1 Candidatus Aphodosoma sp.
GAATACATAATGTTTTGCGACCAAGATGACATTTGGTTACCTAACAAAATAGAAATCTCTTTAAATACAATCAAGCAATTAGAAAAAACTCATTCAGCAACAACCCCAATTCTTGTTCATTCTGATTTGACCATCGTAAACAACCAAAAAGAAACATTACATAAAAGCTTTTGGAAATATGCAGGTATCCGCCCTGATATAGTAAATACTAATCCTAAATATCTTGCTTTCTGTAATAGCGTGACAGGTTGTACTATTATGATGAATAGGGCTTGCAAACAACAAGTTTTGCCTTTCCCCGAAAAAATAGAAATGCATGACGCCTGGATTGCTATTAAAATTGCAAAAAATGGAATAATACAACATATAGACAATCAACTGATTCTTTATCGCCAACATACAAACAATACACTCGGTGCCATAAAATACAAATTCAACATCATTGATAGAATCATAAATATAAAAAAAACATACAAAAAGACAATCTTCGCATATCAAAATTACGCTTTCGTTTTCAATAATAAATTTGACTTTTGGTATAACAAACTAAAATATTTCATCATTCGTCATTTAATCAAATGAATTCTATTTGTATTGCTACCTACAATGGTGAAAAATACATACTTGAACAACTTACATCTATATTATCTCAAATCAATATAGATGATGAAGTTATTATCTCTGATGACGATTCTTCCGATAACACAATAAAACTAATCAAATCTCTAAACGACAACAGAATAAAAATCATACATGGTGGTTTTCACCACTTTAAATGGAATTTTGCCAATGCTATGCAACACGCAAAAGGCGAATATATATTCCTTTCCGACCAAGATGATGTTTGGATAGAAGGTAAATATCAAACTTGCCTCAACAAATTACAATTTGTCGATTTAGTATGCCACAATTCATCTGTCGTAAACGAAAACTTAAACACCATAATACCATCTTTTTTTGATTATTACCACTCTGGGGCCGGAATAATAAAAAACTCTATAAAAAACACCTATTTCGGAGCTTGTATGGCTTTCAATCGTAAAGTTTTAAACGCAGCCTTACCTCTGCCTAAAACAATGGAAATAGGTCACGACATTTGGCTCGGTTTGGTAGCTGAATCTATTGGCAAAACCGAGTTCATCAAAACTCCATACTTGCTATATCGCCGGCACGATACGGCTCTAACAAATATTTCTAACAACCTAAAATCTCGTAGCAATCGCTCTTTATTTACAAAAATATGGAGCCGTTTCGTTGTATTATATCATATCATCTTGTTTAATATCAAATACAAATGCACCAAACATTAGTATCTATAATAACACCTCTCTACAACGGAGAAGCCTTTGTTGCCCAAACCATCGACAGCGTTCTCGCTCAAACTTACACCAATTGGGAAATGATTATCATCAACGATGGTTCACGCGACAATAGCGAAAACATCGTACGTGGCTATTGCGACATTGACCCTCGAATCAAATTATTTAATCAACCTAATGCTGGTTCTGCTGCTGCCCGCAACAATGGTATTCGCCGTGCCGAAGGTCGCTATATTGCTCTGCTTGATGCCGACGACCTTTGGGAACCTAATTTCCTCGAATCTCAATTGGCATTGATGAAAGAGCACAATGCTCTATTGGTATATGGAGCACACAAACGAATTGACGCTAACAACAACGAATGTCTCACACCATTCATTCCACCCAAACACATAACATACACCGATTTACTAAAAACCTGCTCTATCACCTGTCTTACAGGTCTATACGATACAAGTAAATATGGCAAAGTCTATCTCCACGAAGAATTCCGCTCTCTACGCGACGACTACATCTATTGGCTCGAAATTATCAAACAAACAGGTGATGCTTGGGGCAATCAAAACATAATTGGCTCATACCGAATACTTGGCAATTCGGTCTCTCGCAACAAAAAGAAAGTTATAAAACCACAATTTCTTGTTTATTACAAAGTCGAAAAACTCGGACTAATCCGTAGCCTCTATTATCTTGCCAATTGGGCAATCCAAGGTTTTCTAAAATATCGCAAATAAAACAATAACTAATAGCAGTAACAAATCTCACTACTCACTACTCGTTACTATTAGTCTAAAATATGAAAAAAGAATACGACTATCTCATCGTTGGTGCTGGACTTTATGGTGCTGTTTTTGCTTATCAAGCAACACAAAATGGCAAAAAATGTCTTGTCATTGACCGCCGACCTCACATCGGAGGCAATCTCTATTGCGAAAACATCGCAGGAATCAACGTACACCAATATGGTCCTCACATCTTTCATACATCAGATGAAGAAGTATGGAACTTTGTAAATTCCATTGTTTCATTCAATAAATTCATCAACGAACCTTTAGCTAACTATAAAGGCAAACTCTACAATTTGCCTTTCAATATGAATACTTTTCGCCAAATATGGGGAATTACTAATCCAAACGAGGCAAAAACAAAAATAGAAGAACAACGCGCCGAATACGCAAAAATACAACCACGAAACCTCGAAGAACAAGCCCTTAAACTCGTTGGACGCGATATTTACGAAATACTCATCAAAGGATACACCGAAAAACAATGGGGTCGTAAAACCACCGAACTGCCAAGTTTCATTATCAAACGTCTACCACTTCGATTCACCTACAACAACAACTACTTCAATGATCGCTACCAAGGTATTCCTCAAGGTGGTTACAACAAGCTAATATTCAAACTACTAAAAGACTGCGAAATTCAACTCAATGTCGATTATAACAAACAACGCACCGAATTAGAATCTCTTGCACAAACAGTAGTTTATACAGGTATGCTCGATGAATACTTCGACTATTGCTATGGCGAACTCGAATATCGTAGTCTAAAATTCGAACATCAACTCCTCGACACCGAAAACTATCAAGGTAACGCCGTTGTAAATTACACTGAAAAAGAGGTGCCTTTTACTCGAATTATTGAACACAAACACTTTGAATACGGCACACAACCTCAAACTATCATTACACGCGAATACCCTATCGCATGGAATCGCAAAGAAGAAGCCTACTATCCTATCAACGATGCACACAACAATGCCCTTTACCTAAAATATCGTGCTTTAGCTTCACAAAAAAACAACTTCATTTTCGGTGGTCGCCTCGCTGAATACACCTACTACGACATGGACAAAATTGTACGCGCCGCCCTCGACAAAGCAAAAGAACACCTCTCAATTTAATGTGAAGTTATTAGTTATTAGTTATTAGTTATTAGTTATTAATTATTAGTTATTAGTTAATAGTGATTATCATTCCTAATTCCTAATTCCTAATTCCTAATTCCTAATTCCTAACTCCTCATTCCTCATTCCTCATTATGCTAAACGTCTCAATAGTCCTATACCACACACCTGCCTCCGAAGTACAAAAAATAGTTCGATCGCTACGTGCGTGTCCAGAAGTTAATGAAATTTGGCTCATTGACAATTCTGAAATAATGACCGAAGCGTTTATGTTCCTCCATGCTACTTACATATTTAACAACAAAAATCTCGGTTACGGCCGCGCACACAATATAGCACTCGAAAAATCACTTAAAACCAACGCAAAATATCACCTCGTTCTAAATTCCGACATCGAATTTACTCCTAATGTCATAACCAATTTAGTAAAATTTATGGATGCAAATCCTGATATTGGACACACAATGCCCCTTATCCGCTATCCTAATGGTGATATTCAATATCTTGCTAAACAACTACCCTCTCCTTTCGACCTATTCGCACGCCGTTTTCTTCCAAAATCATGGAATAAAAAACGTACTGCCCATTTCGAAAATCATGCTTTTTATCAACAACCCGATTATAAATCTCAACTGTTAGAAGTACCCTATCTATCAGGTTGTTTCATGTTTCTTCGTTGTGATGCACTACGCAAAGTAGGACTTTTCGACCCTCGCTATTTCATGTATCCCGAAGACATCGACCTCACCCGCCGCATCCACCAACGCTACCGCACGGTGATGTACCCCGCCGTCGAAATCATACACAATCACGCACAAGGGTCATATCACTCACCTCGACTACTCTGGATTCACATCACCAACATGATTAAATATTTCATAAAATGGGGGCTAAAAAAATGAAAACTCTCAACTCTCAATTTTCAATTCTCAATTCTCAATTCTTCCATTAACTTATTTAGGAAATATCTTCTACTACGCCCACCTAATCCAAGGCGGATGCACAATCGACATACACTCATATTATCTCAAACAAACCTACACAAACCGTTGCACAATTCTATCAACCAACGGACCACAAGACCTAACAATCCCAATCATAAAACCAAAAGAGAAAACACCAATCAAAGATATTCGCATCTCTTCTCACGACAACTGGCAACAACTCCATTGGCGCTCTATTCAATCTGCCTACAATTCTACACCTTTTTTCGAATATTTTTGCGACGACTACGCCCCTTTTTATGAAAAAAAATGGGATTTTCTACTCGATTTCAACCTCGAAATCCAACAAAAAACGCTCGAACTACTCAATTTTCCAAAAATAGAATTCACTCTATCAGATAGTTACATCGAAACATCAAATTTTATTGCAAAAGATTTACGAGAAGTGATAAATCCTAAAAAATTTAATGTAACTTTGTACAACGAATTGAACAATCCATACTACCAGATTTTCGATTCAAAATTCGATTTCACACCCAACTTAAGCATCATAGATTTATTGTTTAATATGGGCAACGAATCCAGAATATACCTGAAAAAGTTGAGAGTTGAAAATTAAAAGTTATATAATTTCTATAGAATCTATAAAATCTATAAAATCTATAAAGTCTATAAAATCTATAAATAATATAATCTACACTAATAACTAATCATTAAAAACTAAAATCATGGCACAAAACATTGATTGGGGCAGCCTCGGATTTGGCTATGTTCCTACTCCTTACAACGTTCGTTGCACTTACACAAACAAAGCATGGGGCGTACTTCGCGTGTGCGACACTCCAGAAATCACTCTTCACATCTCTTCTGCTGTTCTTCACTATGCTCAAGAATGTTTCGAAGGTATGAAAGCTTTCCGTGGTAAAGATGGTAAAGTACGTATCTTCCGTATCGAAGATGGTGGTCGCCGTATGCAAGACTCTTGCCGCGGTATCCAAATGCCTGAACTTGCTCTCGAAAAATTCGTAGAAGCTGTTAAAAAAGTTGTTGAACTCAACGCTGATTTCATTCCACCTTACGGAACTGGTGCTTCTCTCTACATCCGTCCAGTATTGTTCGCTACTACTCCACTCGTTGGTGTTAAACCTGCTGACGACTACGAATTCGTAGTATTCGTTACTCCTGTAGGTCCTTACTTCAAAGGTGGTTTCAAATCTACTCCTTTCATGCTCAGCCGCAAATACGACCGCGCTGCTCCTCTCGGAACTGGTAACATCAAAGTCGGTGGTAACTACGCTGCTTCTATGACTGCTACTGTAGAAAGCCACGATATGGGCTACTCTAACGTATTCTACCTCGACCCTAAAGAAAAACGTTATATCGACGAATGTGGCGCTGCTAACTTCTTCGCTATCAAAGGTAATGCTTACCTTACTCCACGTTCACGTTCTATCCTCCCTTCTATCACTAACCGAAGCTTGATCACTCTTGCTGAAGATATGGGTATGCGTATCGAACGTCGTCCTATCTCAGTTGACGAACTTGGTCACTTCGATGAATGTGGTGCTTGTGGTACTGCTGCTGTTATCTCTCCTGTAAGCAAAATCGTTGATATCGAAAACGACATCACTTACGTATTCGGCGATGGCAACCCAGGTCCAAAATCAACTGAACTCTACAACCGTCTCCGCGCTATCCAACTCGGCGAAGCTGAAGACAAATTCGGTTGGTGTACTATCCTTGATATCTAATTTATCGATTATCAATTATAAAAAAAGCGTTAAACGAAAGTTTGACGCTTTTTTTATTCACATAAGTCCCGATGGTCCAAAAAGTCTAACAAGTCCAACCTTCTACAAAAAAAAACAAAAAACACTAAAAAAACAACTAACATACCACTTTTAACAAAATCATATTTTTTATAAAAAAGTATTCAAAATCACACTTATATATAGTTTTTTTTTGTAACTTTGTAGTTTGAAATCAAATATAGCTTACAAACAAAAAAATTCTATATAATATGAAGAATCTCAAACTCCTACTCTTTCTCCTTATGCCGATATTGAGTCTTTTTTCTATAAAAATTTCAGCTCAAAACAATGATGATTTCTCTATTGGACAATTAATCACCATTGGACAAAATGGATATTATCTTATCGACCCAAATGAATCTATTGACGAAACAATTGATCCAGGTGAAACATACTATGGCCACGATGTATTCACAGGACTACCTGTAGGAGTCGGAATCGAATCTGAAGGATTAGAAGCTAATGCCTTATGGGAAGTTGTGTCATATACCAATGCCTATAATAATAAGGGCAGTATGGCTCTTCGTAATGTTGCCACTGGTAACTACCTCGGTTTTTATGTCGAATTTCACCCTTCGCAACTAACGGACGTTAGAATGTATGGAAACCTAAACCATGGTCAAATCAATACCACTGCAGCTAATGGCGTAACAATCAACTTCGAATTTGCTCCATACGAGCTAAGTAAAACAACAATATACAATGGTGGCACAATCACAATTTGGACTCTATTCAACTGTCGCCAATGGAAAGATTTTACTCTCGAATATAAAGATGACAAATGGGTTGTAATCGATGCAACCTCTTGGGCAACATCCTACAATGCAGTCTCTAATTCTGTAGGAACAACTCCTCCTACAGTATTCTCTGATACTAAATACACATCTACTACCTACGAAATATCAGGTATCCAATCTTCATATCCTGTTGCTGGTGGTGGCGGTATTTTCGACTTAAAAGCTGATGCGTTTGTAAGTAAAATTAATGGTACATACTACCTATCTGATAAAGGAACAAAAGTATATATCAACAAAGAAGTAGATTCTTTAAATATCAATAGTGTAACTCTTGCTGCAACAAGCACATCTATTGCAAATCAAGAGATAACAAATAGTCAAGTAAAATTCCCTGCAAACACCACTAATAATTCTAGAAATTCTATAATCAACGCAACATATACATTTACTGATGGTGCAAATACTAAAACAATAACAGAAAATATTGAATTTGTCCAAGTACCACAAATCCCAGTAAGCAACCTTAACTTTGCTCACAAAAATGGTAATATTCAACAAATTCACACCGACACTCGCATCATCTATGCTATTCCAAATCAAAAACGCCATTTAGCGCTTCCTTTAGAGGGTAATCCTAACTACAAAAAAGGTTTCTACCGTTGGTATAACTATAAAACCGATACTACTGTAAATGCACTTCTCTTTGGCAATGACCATTGGGAAAAATTTGCAAATGGTAAAGGTTCATTCCTCTATTACGGTGATGACCTAAACAACAATACCCCTGACGGAACATACTATATGTTCACAGGCAACCCTATCAAAGTTGCCGTAGATATTTCGCAATATATCGACTACACTATCAGTGGCAACACATTCACTGAACCTACTATATCAAATCGAGTAATTTACGACATACGCAATGCTTCTGAAATAGCCGACAAACTCGACAATACAACTAACCAACTTCCATTGGAGCACAACACTTTATATGCTCCTGCAGGCGAAACTATCTACATTGGTCCTGCTTACAAATGGACTGGTGCAGATTGTAACTATTTTATAAACAAAAGTGGTTCAGAATATCCTGTATCAATAAATAGCAATGCGGTTTGGACTAAAGACGGCGTAGAATTTACTCCATCATCTATCCACGATAGTAGATTAATACCAATTACTGCACCTGCAAGTTTGACCGAACCAAACGAATATGTCCTCTATGCCGATAAAGCAAAAACTAAAGTAATTGCACACTTCCACGTATATGCTTCTCCTAAAGATAAAATCGGTCCAGTACTCGAACAAGGAGGAAAAGCTCTTTTCACTCATGCCGAACTCGACGAAAAATATAAACTTGTTGGTGTAACTGACTTTAACTCTAATAAAGACAATACTCCTCTCGATTTAGACCAATCGACTTACGGTTTCTACAAAACAGGCATCTCTCGTGCAAATGGTAGTGGAGGTATCGTGGATGGCGAATATGCTCTATTCAATTCGTATGAAGGCATATCAAATCATGGAAACGGAAGTGGTAAATTTGTATATGTAAAAACCAATTCCTACCCTGGTAAAATTGCAGACTTACAAATCGAAGAGGGTCAAAACCTCTGCCCTGGTGCTCCTATTTTCATATCTGCTTGGGTTGCAAATATGGGAAAAAACGATCCTCATGCAAGCCTACGTTTCGAAATTATTGGTGTCAATAACGATGGCCGTAAAACCAATCTTATGACATTCATCACAGGCGAAATACCAACAGGCGGTTGGCATCAAGTTATATTCCAGCTCCAAATAACTCAACTCTACTACGATGAATATCATCTACATGTTGCTAACAATGGTCACAACCAATCTGACGACTTTGCTATCGACGATATCCGCATGTACACTACTAAACCTCTTCTCAGCGGTGTCAGCGGTTTGAGTGCATGTGATGTCAATAAGGAAAAAAATGTCGCAGTACTCCGAGTTGATTATTGCCAATTAACAAACCTATACGGCAACGACTCTCTATACTATCAATGGCACAACGGAAAAGCCGATAATATTGGTAGTGTATTAGACCTCAACTACATAAACGAAAGAAAAGGTGCACAACTTCAACCTTGTGGTGCTATTGAAATCATCAGTGCATTTATACATTCTGGAAATAGCGACCCTAATTTCACAAAAGAAAACATAGAGGCTAAAAATAAGAGATACTATCCAAGTATCGAAGCTTTCTTATATAGTAACGAGGCTACCAATAGCGGTACCGACGGTGTTCACGAAATCTACACAATCGAAGACGGACACATTATACTATACATCGTCCACTCAAGCGATTTATTCCAAGAAGGTAATTATTATACAGCTCAAATAATGCAACGCGTTCCTGACTTCTCTCACAATGTCAGCTGCGGTGCTTACTATACCTACGAAGTGCGTCCTCGTACTGCCCTCATGGTTGATGGTATCGTCTATGATGATGCCGTACTCAAAAATCTATCCCTCAATGGAGAACACACTCTCGGC
>JAZRJN010000177.1:0-3090 GCA_045645785.1 Candidatus Aphodosoma sp.
GCAGAAGGTAAGGTGTTGTATGTTTGGTTCGACGCTCCAATTGGTTACATATCAAATACAAAAGAGTTGTTGCCAAACGACTGGGAAAAATGGTGGAAAGACCAATCTACACGTATGCTTCACTTTATCGGAAAAGACAATATCGTATTCCACTGCATCGTGTTCCCTGCGATGTTGAAAGCAGATGGATCGTATATCTTGCCAGAGAATGTGCCAGCAAACGAATTCCTCAACCTCGAAGGCGACAAGATTTCTACATCTCGCAACTGGGCTGTTTGGTTACACGAATATTTGGTAGAATTTCCAGGCAAACAAGACGTGTTGCGCTATGTGTTGACAGCCAATGCGCCTGAAACAAAAGATAATGACTTTACATGGAAAGACTTCCAAACACGCAACAATAGCGAGTTGGTGGCTATCTTTGGCAACTTCATCAATCGTGCTTTGGTGTTAACACACAAATACTTCGAAGGCGTAGTGCCAGCTATTGGTGAGTTGACTGATTACGACCGCGAAACATTGAAAGAGTTTGCCGACGTGAAAGCAAATGTAGAATCGTATCTCGATAACTTCCGTTTCCGCGATGCACAGAAAGAGGCAATGAACTTGGCGCGCATCGGTAACAAATATCTTGCAGATACAGAGCCTTGGAAATTGGCTAAAACAGATATGAAGCGTACAGCTACTATCTTGCACATCGGATTGCAAATTGCGGCAAACTTGGCAATTGCGTTTGAACCATTCCTTCCTTTCTCGGCTCAAAAATTGCGCGACATGTTGGGCATGGAGACATTCTCATGGAACGACCTTGGCAGCATCGAACTCTTGAAAGTGGGTGCACGATTGGGCGAAACACAATTGTTGTTCGACAAAATAGAAGACTCGGTAGTAGAAGCACAAGTGCAAAAACTTCTTGATACTAAAAAAGCCAACGAATTAGCAGCATATAAACCAGCCGAAGTGAAGCCAAACGTGGCATTCGACGAATGGGAGAAGACTGATATCCGTGTGGCTACAGTGTTGGAATGCACCAAAGTGCCTAAAGCCGACAAATTATTGCAATTTAAATTGGACGATGGCATGGGCGGTCGCACAATCGTGTCGGGTATTGCTCAAAGTTATCCAAATCCAGAGGAGTTGGTGGGCACACAAGTGTTGTTTATTGCTAACTTCGAGCCTCGCAAATTGAAGGGCATCGTGTCGGAAGGTATGATACTTAGCGCAGTAGATGCCGATGGTAAATTGGTGTTGTGCCGTCCGAGTCGTGAGGTGAAACCTGGATGCTCGGTGGGATAATTTTAGTTGAGAATTAAGAATTGAGAATTGAGAATTTTTCGCTTCGCTCAAGATTCTTGCTTTGTATGAAATATTATTATTTTCAAAAAAATATTAACAATTAATCACTAATCACTATGGCTTTTACTAAATCAAAAGACAAAAAAATTGCTGGTGTTTGCGCTGGTATTGCTGAACACTTTGGTTGGGATGTTACAATGGTACGTATTGCATATCTCCTTCTTACATTTTTGACAGGTTCGGCTTTAGCATGGATTTATTTAATTTTAATGTTCGTATTGCCAGATGCAAAGTAAAAGATTATTATCTCTCGACATATTGCGGGGTATCACCATTGCCGGAATGATAATGGTAAATAACCCTGGGTCGTGGGGCTCAATTTATGCTCCATTGCGACATGCAGCGTGGGATGGTTTGACACCAACAGATTTGGTGTTTCCGTTCTTTATGTTCATCATGGGCGTGAGTATGTACATTAGTTATAGCAAATTTAATTTCCAATTTTCGGGTGGAACATTCGTTAAACTATTGCGTCGCTCGTTGGTATTGTTTGCTATAGGTTTGTTTTTGAATTGGTTTGGCTTGACATGCCGAGGTATGGTGGCTTTGCGCGACTCGGATATGAATTGGTTTTTGCGCCTATGGGATGCAGGATTTCTTCATTTAGAGAAATGGCGCATAATGGGCGTATTGCAACGTTTGGCGGTGGTCAGCTTCTGTGGCTCGTTTATATTGTTGACCGTGAAACAGAAATTATTGCCATGGTTAATAGGTGTTATTTTGGTTGGCTATTCAGCATTGATGATAATGACAAATAGCCTTGAATTGTCGGCAGAAAACCTTGCAGCTCGAGTTGATTTAGCAATACTTGGTGATAGCCACATGTATCATATTAAAGGAATTGCACTCGATCCAGAGGGTTGGGTTTCGACTATACCTTGTATAGCGCACGTGTTGATAGGTGTAATGGCTGGGGCATTGATTATGGGCGTTAAAGACAATCATTTGCGTATCGAACGTTTGGGCTTGTTGGGTGCTGTGATATTGATGTTCGGATTCCTTTGGGATTATGCAATGCCTATTAATAAAACATTGTGGTCGTCGTCATACGTATTAGTTACATGTGGTTTAGCCTCGCTATTATTGGCTGTGTTGATATGGCTTATTGATGTGAAAGGCTACAAAGCATGGACTATGTTTTTCGAGACATTTGGTGTTAATCCAATGGCTATATTTGTATTTGCTGGGTTGTTTGCAAATCTTATTTCGAATATTGGATTTACTACAGAAGCAGGTAAATGGATTAGCCTCAAAGGGTATCTTTATGCTGATGTGTTATCGCCAATGTTTGGGCCAACATTAGGGTCGCTTGTGTTTGCGTTGATGTTCATTGGTTTCTGCTGGTTGGTGGCATTGCCATTGTATAAGAAGAAAATTTATATAAAGATATAGTCGATAGTCAACGGTCGATAGTTAATAGTTAAAATATAGGCGGACAATCCATCCCGGGTTGTCCGCCTATTTTATTTAGATTTTAGATTTTGCTGTAATTATGGTTTTCCTCGTATTCCTCCCCTGTTATAGGGGAGGTGTCCGTAGGACGGAAGGGTTAATTTGTTGACTATATTTTATTTTTTGAAGTAACGATTGTAGAGACCTTCGAAACCTTTACCGTGACGAGCTTCGTCTTTAGCCATTTCGTGAACAGTGTCGTGGATAGCGTCGAGGTTGCGTTCTTTAGCAATACGAGCGATGCGCATTTTGTCTTCACAAGCACCAGATTCAGCGTTCATA
>JAZRJN010000178.1:0-2644 GCA_045645785.1 Candidatus Aphodosoma sp.
TCATGTCGCAATACATGTTCTCTGCCACAATGGGTCTCAACCGCTTCATCTCTATGGGCGTACCTCAAGACTGGGCAACCCACAACATCGGACACGAACTCACTGCCCTACACGGAGTTACACATGGCGAATCTCTTGCAATAGTCCTTCCTGGTACTATGACTGTCCTCAGCGAACAAAAACACGACAAAATTCTACAATATGGCGAACGTGTTTGGGGTATCACAGAAGGCACTGACGGCATCCGTATCGCAGAAGCAATCGGTCGCACCGAACAATTCTTCTCTCAACTCGGACTCGCTACCCGCCTCTCTCAACTAAATATCGGAGAAGAAACCATTGCAGAAATCGAACGCCGCTTCAACGAACGCAAAGTCCAACTCGGCGAATGCAAAAACGTAAACGGAGCCATTGCCCGCGCCATCCTCGAATGCCAACTATAAAAATCTTAACATCATAAAACAAAAGGAGTTGACTCATAAAAGTCAACTCCTTTTGTTTTAATTATGCATTATGAATTATGCATTATGAATTACTCACGCACGCGTTCAACGTATGAACCATCACGAGTATCAATTTTGATTTTATCACCAGCATTGATAAACAAAGGAACACGTACTTCAGCACCATTTTCTACAGTAGCAGGTTTCAATGTGTTAGTAGCAGTATCACCTTTCAAGCCTGGTTCTGTATAAGTGATTTCCATAACAACATGAGTTGGCATATCAGCATAAAGAATAGTTTCGCTTTCTGCATGAACAACAACTTCAAGTTGGTCACCCTCTTTCATGAATTTAACACCATTGATAAGTTCTTCATTAACTGAAACTTGCTCAAATGTTTCGTTATTCATCAAGTTGCAACCCATATCATCGCGATACAAGAATTGGTAAGGACCACGTTCGATACGAACTTCTTGTACTTTCACACCTGAGTTCCAAGTTTTATCCAAAATACGACCAGTTGTAACATTTTTCAATTTTGTACGTACGAAAGCAGGACCTTTACCTGGTTTAACGTGCAAGAATTCGACAATAAAATAATATTGGCCATCGATATCGAGGCACATTCCATTTTTAAAATCAGCAGTAGTTGCCATAAATCTGTTTATATTTAATAGGTTATAAAATTATCCATTTTCAGCTCGCAAAATTACAAAAAAAAATTCACATACACAACACCCCATACATCTCTCAATAAAAAATTATGAATTATGAATTATTTTTACTACCTTTGCAAATTGTTAACCCCATAGGATCTCATTACTCATTACTAACTACTCATTACTAACTACCTTGTCTCTCCTATTCGACATAAAAGTACGCCTACAATACATCCTTCGCGCCCACTACCGCAAAGGACATTGGGTTCATTCGCCATTCACATTCCACACACTCAACTACGTAATATTCGAGCGCACACCTTATTATAGTTTTCCACAAATCGAAACCCTACGCCAACAACTCCAACAAAACAACACACCTCTCACCCTACAACCACTCGGCACATCCAAAGCGAAAACCATTACAATAGCTAAAGAACTAAAAAACAGCACAAAAAAACCAAGATTAGCACAACTACTCCAACGTCTCTGCGCATCCAACCAATCACAATATATAATAGAACTCGGCACAAACCTCGGACTATCCACAGCCTATTTAGCATCAAACAATACAAAATCTCATGTCTATACACTCGAAGGACAACCACAACTCTGCCAAATAGCACGCCAAAACTTCAAACAACTACAACTCAACAACATACAACTAATAGAAGGTAACATCAACGACACCCTTCCGCATCTCATTCAACAAATATCACAAATCGACCTTCTATTCATCGACGCCAACCACCAATATCAAGCCACACTTGACTACTACCGACTCGCAAAAACCAAAACACACAAAAACACCATAATCATATTCGACGACATCCACTGGTCCAAAGGAATGCAACAAGCTTGGAACGAAATCCGCCAAGACCCCGACATCCGTCTCTCTATCGACATTTTCCACATGGGCATCGTTTGGTTCAACACCGACATCCCAAAACAACACTACATCGTTGCATTCTAACCCATAACCTATAACCTTCAAAATATGAAAATCTACACCAAAACAGGCGATAAAGGCACAACATCACTTATAGGAGGTAAACGCGTACTCAAAAACTCCGACAAACTCAACGCCTACGGCACAATCGACGAGTTAAACTCATTCCTCGGACTCCTTCGCGCCAAAACTACCGACGAAAATATAAAAGCCGAAATTCTCGATATACAAAACACACTTTTCAACGTCGGAGCACATCTCGCACTCGATGAAAATGTCGAAAAAATTCCCGAATTTGCGCAAATTAACGACGAAAAAATCAAAAAAATCGAAGATTTAATCGATTTTTTTCAAGAAAATTTGCCTAAAATAACAAATTTTATCATCTACGGAGAAAACGAACTTTCTGCAATTTGCCACGTCTGTAGAGCAATTTGCCGTCGTGCCGAAAGAGAAATAATCACTGTAAATCAGCAATATAACATAGACGAAAACGTAATAACATACATCAATCGCCTATCCGATTTCCTATTTGTTTTAGCACGTGTTTACACAAAAAATGAAGAAAAAAGTGATTTTTTGTGGAAAAAGTA
>JAZRJN010000179.1:0-5726 GCA_045645785.1 Candidatus Aphodosoma sp.
GTAAGCATTGATTTTACCGTCCCAATTGGCTGTGTTTTCGAAAAATACAGCTTGTTCGCCTTCCGACATAGATGGAGGAGTTACAACTTCAGGTTCTTGGGTTGTAGGGTTGCTACCGCCATTTACGGTTGATAATTCTTCTTGAGTACCATCGTATGATGATTGTGGGTGATTGAAAGAAGATGTTCCGTAAAGATATTTTCCGTCATTACCGATTTTGCCAGGGGCTTGAGTTTTGTCGGTGTTAAGCACATAGATACGGAGGTTGCCTTTGCCCGAACAAGAGGCAGAGAGTTTGCCATTTGTAATAGTTTTGGTATCACCTGTGATAGCATCGATATATGTGCCGTTTGGAATATTGCTGAATGTAGCACCACCGCTTATTGTGATGAGGGCGTATGAGTCGGTATTGGCATCGGTATAACGACGTTTGAATGCAAACGAACCAGAGCAACCTTCGGTAGAGTATTGACCTTTGCGAAGAGCAGGAATAGCTGCGCGAAGGAGATTAAGACGTTGGATGTGTTGCGATAGAGGATGAGAAAGAGAAGCTGCAATATTGCCAGATACGTTTGTATAATTAGCAAAATCGTTGACAGTTATATCGCCTTTGATATAGCCACCAAAATAGGCACGACCAGTTTCACGTAGAGGTTTATTAGGACCAACATCAATAACATATCCTTTGCGGAATTCGATTTCAGAGCCATAGTAGATACAAGGAATACCACGGAAGGTGAACATAAGTGATAGATTTTCAGCCCATGTGTCTTGTGGTTGATTGAAGCGAGTGCTTTCGGGAGCACCATCGGGAGCATAGTCGTGAGAATCGACATAAACTACATTGTATGTGGCATCATTGTAGTATTTATCGCCATATTTCACGCTGAAAGCTTCGGCTGCAGTGCGAAAATTCCAGTGCATAGTGAAGTCAATAACACTCATTCCTGAGTATTGGCTATAGTCGGGTGTGTGATAGTTGTTGCCACTGAGGAATGCATTGTTGGAATTAGGCATAGAAGATTCGTCGTTGTCGTCGCGACCTTGAGCGTCAACAGATGTTATATTGGTATGATTACCTTTAGAACCTTCCATAACAACGATTCCATTCCAAGAAGTTTCGCTTGTGTCCCAAGCGTAATCTCTGGTTTCTTTCCAAGTGTAATAGAAAGGAGAGCAGTTTTTGTGATTGCGATATACGACGTTGCGTTCACGAGCGCACACTTCGCCAAACATAAAAAAGTCGCCACCATTGCGTTTCGCTTTGTGTTGTTCAGCAAGGGCTTTGAATTGAGGAAGGAATGCTTTGTTAAATGTGAGACGAGAGATATGTCCGCTTGTGTCAATACGGAAACCATCTACACCCATTTCGATAAATTTGCCATAACAACGTATGAGATAATTGGTTACGTATGGATTTTCGGTGTTGAGGTCAACACAGTCGCCTGCGATTTGTCCGTACCAACGAGAGTAGTCGTCCCAGTTCCATTCGTTGCCGACGTGGTGCCAATAGTTGTTGACATCGTGGTTTTGTCCGTCGGTATTTTTCATTTCAGTGAGTCGTTTATTGTATTGTTCGTCACTTGAGAGGTTGTTATAATTGTCGGGTAGGCGACCATCATCTTTTTTTGTGTATGGAATCAAACATTCATCGGTAGTAGCTTGATTGGCAGACCAATCGCGAGTGAAAAGTTTACAGAGATTCTCTTCACCAAAGTTGCCTGTGTGGTTGAGTACAATGTCGAGGATGATTTTCATGTCACGAGCATGCACTTCGTTAATAAGAGTTTGGAATGAAACATCTTCGCTTTCGTAACGTTTATCGACTTTTGAGAAATTGAAGGCGTGGTAGCCATGGTAGTCGTAACCAGAAGCATTTTCGACAACTGGAGTAACCCATACTGTAGTGAAACCGAGGGCTTTAATATAATCGAGTTTTTCGATAAGGCCTTTGAAATCTCCACGCCAAGCAGGGTCGCCTTCATTTGCTGTTTGGTTGTTCCAGCATTGAGTGTTGTTCGAAGGGTCACCATCGTAGAAACGAGTAGTCATGACAAAATAGATGGTTTCGTCGCGGAAATCAGTTCTATTACCAATAAAAGTTGAAGCAAATGAATTTATTGCAACTAATAATGTTAAAAGAAGTAGGTTGTATTTCATGTTTATAATAAAAAAATAATGCACAATTCATGTATTGTATTAATCAATTATGAATTATGCATTATGAATTATACATTATGAATTATAGATTATCTAAGTCGATCAAGAGAGCGTACAAGTGCCTCATCTTTACCTATTGCACGAAGAGCAAGATAGGTGAGTATTGCGCTAATTAAAGGCAATATGATTGGCCATGAGAAAGTTGTGCTTGTCATTGGATTTTGTTCAAAGATGACATAGCGAGTGAAGAAGAATATTGCATAGTAACCAATGAGTAATACCATATTGAAAATAGAAAAGCGTATTTGAATAATGCGCCATTTGTACATGAAGATAGTGAAAAGTGCGATAAGTAGTATTACTATGTTTGTAATAGTAAGCCACATAGTTACGCCATTGAGGTGAAAACCGCCTTCTTCGATAGGATATAAACCACGAAGTGTTGATAGAGCATAGTCGATTTCTTCAGGTGAAATTGCCTTCATTGAAGGGAAGAAGAGTGTGAGACTCATTGCGATTACTACTATGAGTAGGTAGAGAGTTTGAATACGTTGAAGCATAATATAGATTTTTAGTAGCGAGTAGCGAGATATTAGATTTACTCGCTTGCGCTCGTTAGTTATTATTTTTTCAAGAAAGAGAAAAGACCCTTCTTTTTTTGTTCTTCTGATGGATTGCTTAAATAGCGCGCAGCTTCAGCTGATGATTCGTTGTATTTAATCATACGATATATGATACCCCAATCAGGTAGTCCTCCGATGTTGCGGTCGTCAATCCACATGTCGGCAGTGAGTTTGCGTGGTGTAGTATTGTCCCAAATTTCTTCTGGATAGTTTTTATTGATGGCGTAGAATTCAAGTCCACGTTCGCGGCAATAATTTACAGCTTCGTCGAGTAGTTCGCCTTCGCGCACTGTCCAAAGAATTAGTTGGTGATGACACTCTGATTGTAAGCGTTTTAATACGTCTATAGCAAATGGTATTGGTTTGCCGATGGCAGGGTAGGCATGTTCTACGATTGTACCATCAAAATCTACTGCGATTATCATAATAATTAGTAATTAGTAATTAATCTTCGTTTTTTTCTGTTTCAGTTGGGGTGAGAGGAGTAAGGTCGGCATCGACTCTTTTTTCTGTTGGTTTGCAGAGTATAATGCCTATCATACAGATGCCAGCCACCCAGAATAGGTGTTTTACTTGAAATATGTAAATACCAAAAATTGATGCAATTAGTCCAATTGTTATTACGATTAGGCGTAGCACACCATATATTTTATAGTAGTGTTCGCGTGAGCCGTCGTCGGGTATTTGTTTGAGGCGTTTTACTGCTACACTGAATAGTTTGAGTGAGAGTGGAAATGTGATGATTACATACCAAAGTACGGCAGTGTAGTAGTTGATTGATATTTGACTTTCAGGGTCGAAATATATGCCTTTGTGGTATGTGAGGTGGTAGCCTATCATAGCCGCAAGGATTGCGCAAAGTAGCGATAGGTAGTATGTGATTGTTAGGATGTGTTTTGGATGTTGCATATTTTTAGTTAGGAGTTAGGAGTTAGGAATGAGGAGTTAGGAGTTAGTAATGAGTAGTGAGGAATTTTCAACTTTCACCCAAATGCTCCCCTAAGTTAGGGGAGCTGTCTGAAGGACTGAGGGGTATGCAAATTCTCAACTCTCAACTCTCAATTTTCAACTTTTATTGTATGTTATTCTGTTTAGGATTGAGCGGCCGAGTGTGATTTCGTCGGCATATTCGAGGTCATCGCCTACGGCTACGCCACGTGCTATGGTTGTTACAGCGACGGGCAGATGTGCGAGTTTGCGGTAGATATAGAAGCATGTGGTGTCGCCTTCCATGTTTGGACTGAGGGCGAGGATTACCTCTTTTATGTTATTTTTTTCTACGCGTTCAACGAGTGATGCAATTTCGAGGTCGGCTGGTGAAATGCCGTTCATTGGCGATATTACACCGCCGAGCACATGGTAAACTCCGTGAAATTGAGCGGTATTTTCGATGAGCATAACCTCTTTGATTGTTTCGACAACGCAGATTGTGGTTTGGTCGCGTTTAGGGTCGGAACATATTTCGCACACCGGTTTGTCGGAGATATTGTGGCACTCTTCGCAATATTGAATATTTTCGCTCATTTCGCTGATAGCAGAGATGAATTTGCTTGCATTGGCAGGACCTTGACGTAGTATGTGCAAAGCCATACGGAGAGCAGATTTGCGTCCGATGCCAGGTAGTGAAGCAAATGCATTTACTGCATTTTCAAGTAGTTGCGAAGGATATTTTTGTATCATATTTAATTTACAAAGTTAATTATTTTAATTGATAATTCATAATTTATTGTTAAAAAAAATGTTAATTGTTTGAATTTGCGATAATTTGAGTTCGTTTTAAAAAAATACTTGTTGGTTTGGGAATTTTTTTGTAATTTTGCAAGTTATATATTTTGAATAATAATGTCTAAAAATTTACAATAAAATGAACTTTGTAGAAGAACTTAAATGGAGAGGTATGGTGCAGGATATGATGCCTGGCACTGAGGAACAATTGAATAAAGAGATGACAACTGCTTATTTGGGTATTGACCCTACGGCAGATTCGTTGCATATTGGTCACTTGTGTGGTGTGATGATGTTGCGCCATTTTCAACGTTGTGGTCATAAGCCTATTGCACTCGTGGGTGGTGCTACGGGTATGATTGGTGACCCATCGGGTAAATCGGCTGAGCGTAATTTGTTGGATGAGGCTACATTGCGTCATAACCAAGAGGCTATCAAAGCGCAATTGGAGAAATTCTTGGATTTCCATTCGGATGCTGAGAATGCTGCTGAATTGGTGAACAACTACGACTGGATGAAGGAGTTTACGTTCTTGGATTTTGCGCGTAATGTGGGTAAATTGATTACTGTCAACTATATGATGGCGAAGGACTCAGTGAAAAAACGCTTGAATGGCGAATTCAACGCAGGTATGTCGTTCACTGAATTTACTTACCAATTGTTGCAAGGTTACGACTACGTTTATTTGAACAAAAACAAGAACTGTAAGTTGCAAATGGGTGGTTCGGACCAATGGGGTAATATCACTACAGGTACTGAATTGATTCGTCGTATGGGTGGCGGTGATGCATTTGCGCTTACTTGTCCGTTGATTACTAAAGCCGACGGTGGTAAATTTGGTAAGACCGAAAGTGGTAACATCTGGTTGGACAAACGCTATACTTCGTCATACAAATTCTATCAGTTCTGGTTGAATGTGGCAGATAATGATGCTGAGAAATATATCAAAATCTTCACAAATATCACAAAAGAAGAGTGCGAAGCATTGATAGCAGAACATCGTGAAGCTCCTCACATGCGTTTGTTGCAAAAACGTTTGGCTAAGGATGTAACAATCATGGTGCACTCGGAAGAGGACTATAACGCAGCAGTTGAGGCATCGAATATCTTGTTTGGTAATGCCACTGCAGAGGCTTTGCGTAAATTAGATGAAGATACATTGTTGGCTGTTTTTGAGGGAGTTCCACAATTTGAGGTAGAACGCTCGGTGTTGGAATC
>JAZRJN010000180.1:0-8494 GCA_045645785.1 Candidatus Aphodosoma sp.
CTCGCCGCCAATGGTCTCTCGTTGACCGCAAAGAACTTCACTACTGCGACCTAGCCCTATTCGACGAAAAAATGGTCGAACTCATTCGCAAAGAATACCGCTTCAGCGAATCTCCAATCGAAAAGGTTTGGGACAACGAAGCTGACCAACTCGTAGCATTCCGCCGTCGCGACTTATTGTTTATCTTCAACTTCAATGGCGAAAAATCATTTACCGACTATGGTATCCTTGTCAAAAAAGGCGTTTACAACGTAGTGCTCAATACCGATGCTACCGAATTTGGTGGTTTTGGCTTTGCCGACGACTCTATCGAGCATCACACCGTAACTTCTCACCTCAAAAACAAAGAGTGGCTCCAACTCTATATCCCTGCCCGCTCTGCCCTAGTCCTTCGCCGCAAAGACTAAATAAATTGAAAATTGAAAGTTAAAAGTTGAAGATTTCAAATTTCAAATTATAAAATGAATTTCGAACCTGAAGTCAACGCGTTACTCCAACGCTTCGAAAATACAATAAGCCAAGGCACGGTACAATATTACGACACCGACGACCTTGAAACCATAATCGATTGTTATATTGCTATCGACCAACTCGACAAAGCACGTATAGCACTCGATTATGCTTATCGTATCCACCCTACTTCTACCGAAATTCGTTGCAAAGAAGGCAAACTACTACTCATGGAAGGTCGCTACGATGAGGCCATAGAGATACTCGAATCAATCAAACACACCGACCCTGACTATATTGCTATTCTTGCAGAGTGTTACTTGCGAATATACAACTTTCCTAAATCAAAAGAGTTATTCTCTCAATATCTAACACTTTGCAATCCTAATGAATTAGCTGCAATATTTGCCGATATAGCTTCGCTCTACAACACTCACAACCAACCCGAACTCGCTCTCGAATTCATCGAAAGTGGCATTGCTCTATTCCCCGACGACATTACTCTCATCACCGAAAAAGCTATTGCACTCGAACAAACCGAACAACTCGACGAGGCAGCAAAACTCTTCACCACTGCCCTCGATAACAACCCCTACCAACCTGAATTATGGTGCATGCTCGGCTCTATTCTATTCCGTCAAAACAACTTCACCGAAGCAATCCGCGCCTACGACTATGCCCTAGCTATCGAACCTAACGACACTCTTACTCGCCTACAGCGCGGACATTGTCTATTCAATCTCGGACTATTCAACGAAGCCATCGAACCATACGAAGAATATCTCGCCGAACACCCCGACGATGCAGTAGTAATAACTTTCCTTGCCGAAACCTACGAGAATATCGACAATCTCCAACGCGCCAAAGAGTTATACCTACAAGCATTGGAAATCTACGACGAAATTCCAGAGGCTTGGATTGGACTTGCATCTTGCCAACACGACATTGACGGACTCATCACAGCCTACGAAACTATAAAAAAGGCTGACGAAAAATTCCCAGAAAATCAACATATTATCTATTGTATGTCGCGCATCGAAGCCGATTTAGCCGCTGCCAATTTCGACGATTTTATGCTCAATCAATCACTCCAACACCTACTATTCTGTCTCGAAAACGACCCTGAAAACGAAACTCTAAACTTCGAAGCAGCCAACATACTCCTACAATTCGGCGATTACGAAAACGCAATAAAACTCTACGAAGTAGCCTATTCCAAAAATCCATTTATCGAAAAGATAACTCTCTTCATGTCAATGAACTACTTCGCTCTTGGTAACACCGAAAAAGCAAAAAAATTCCTCGACATCGCCCGCCAAACAATATCAAATGCTGACGAAATATTTCTATCCCTATTCCCTAACGCAAAATCAACCATTAAATAATTATGAAAAAATTACTCACAATTATCTCTATCTTACTAATCACAAGCAACTTATTATTAAATGCTAATTCTATAGACTCTATAAATTCTATTGAGTCTATTGAGTCTATTGACTCTATAACTCCTAACTCCTCACTCCTAACTCCTAACTCAAACACTTCTTACGTTGACATCATCGCCGACTGGTACGACAACAACATGAACTATGGCACAATCACTGCCCTAATGGCTATCGAAAGCTCGTTCATTCCATTCCCTTCCGAAGTAGTCGTACCACCAGCAGCAGCAGTCTCTGTGCGCGAAGACTCTAACCTCAACTTCCTATTAATCATTATCTTCGCCACTATCGGAGCAATCATCGGAGCATTAGTCAACTACTACCTCTCTATATCTCTCGGTCGCGCTATCATCTACAAATTCGCCGATAGCCGTCTTGGTCATCTTTGCCTTCTTTCAAGCGACAAAATCCGACAAGCCGAAGAATATTTCAATCGCAAAGGTGCAATAGCAACATTCGTTGGTCGCCTCATTCCAGGCATACGCCAACTCATCTCTATCCCAGCAGGTTTGGCACGTATGCCACTCCTTCCATTCATCGGATTCACAGCTCTCGGCGCAGGTATCTGGAACGCAATTCTCGCCACTATAGGCTATATCGTAGGCGACAACATGGACCTCATCAACCAATACTCACACGAAATGGGTTACATCATCCTCGCCATCATCGCCCTCGTTGCCATCTACTACATCATCAAAAAATTCATAAAAAAGAAATAAAACTATTGACCATTACCGCATATTGTCCCCCTGTCTTAGGGAGACAAGCGAAGCGAGAGTGTCAAAAACCGTTAACTGTTGACCATTGACTATAGACCATTAAACAATAAATTATGAAATTCGCCCTAATCGGACATCCCGTAAGCCACTCATTCTCGGCACAATACCTCAACACCCGTTTTCAAAACGAAGGTATTGACGCCCACTACGAATTGATCGACCTACCCGATATAGCCGAATTTCCCGCACTCATTCAATTAAGCAAATACGATGGTTTCAACGTAACAATACCGCATAAAAAAGCAATCATACCCTACCTCGACCATCTATCACCCGAAGCACAAGCCGTAGGTGCCGTAAACGTGATACAAATCACCGACAACCAACTCATCGGACACAACACCGACATAATCGGTTTTCACGACACACTCACGCCCCTACTTAAACCTTATCACACTCACGCAGTCATATTAGGTACAGGCGGTGCCTCACAAGCCGTACAATACGTACTCCGCCAACTCAACATACCATTTCGCCTCGTAACACACAAACAACTGGATACCAACACAATAACCGATTTAGCCCCAATCATCATCAACACCACACCATTGGGCATGCACCCACACATCGACACAGCACCCAATATCGACTACAACCAACTGACCGACCGACATCTACTCTACGACTTGGTCTATAACCCAACCGAAACCCGCTTTCTTCAGTTAGGAGCACAACACGGAGCCACTACCCAAAACGGACTCGCAATGCTCCATTGCCAAGCCGATGCCGCCTTAAACATCTGGATAAAATAAAAACAGACTTATAAAACAAAAAATTTTGTTCTTATGTCATTCTGTCTAAAAAAATAAAAAACTATGCAAATCGAAATCATTAACAAATCACGTCACGCTCTCCCTCAATACAGCACACCTCTATCTGCAGGTATGGACTTGCGTGCCAACATCGACGAACCTATAACACTCAATCCATTAGAACGCCGTCTAATCCCAACAGGTCTATATATTGCTCTCCCTGAAGGTTACGAAGCACAAATCCGTCCTCGTTCTGGTCTTGCTATCAAAAATGGCATCACCGTACTCAACACTCCAGGAACTATCGATGCAGACTATCGTGGCGAAATTTGCGTTATATTAGTGAACCTCAGCAACGACCCATTTACAATCAACGATGGCGACCGCGTATGCCAAATGGTCATCGCACGCCACGAAACTGCCCAATGGCTCCCAGTCGAAACTCTCTCTACTACCGAACGTGGCGAAGGCGGATTTGGCCACACTGGCAAAAAATAACGAATATAAGGTAATTTCAAATCTATCATTCTTCAACCAAAATAAAAAACTTCAGTTTTTTAACGAGGTATATGTCAAAAAAGTCAAATATGTTCTTATGTCATTCTGTCTCAAAAATATAAAAAGAACATTATTAACACTTCTATGCATTATGCATTGTGCATTCTGCATCAATCTATCAGCACACGAAGAGTATGCTGATTCAATGTTTCGTGCCCAAATCGCAACCGAACAACTCGCAGACTCCACACTCTCCGACCATCTATACTACAATCTTTTCAAAGCTAAAGAGTATCAACTAAAAGGGCAAAACAACAAAGCCATAAATATTTTAATTGACAACATAGAACTTGATAGCACTGCTACATACCCCGACATCTATGCTACTACAGCATACATGATTTACCAAATTCTCTACTCTGGAAAACAATATAGTGAGGCTTTTAACTTCATCCAACTCGCACATCAAAATAACCCTGATAATATTGCTTACCTACAAAATTTAGCTTGGATGGAATATGGTTTCCAACAATACAACTTAGCAATAAAACACTTCAAAGAACTCAACAAACGCCTCCCTTATAACTCATCTAACATCTACAGCCTCTGTCAAATATACCTTCAAAACCAACAATATGACAAAGCCCTCAAAGAACTCGAAAAATACCAATTTCTCGAAGGTCACTCGGTGCAAATACTCAACCAACGCATCAACATATATCTCGAAGCAGGCAAACCTCAAAACGCAGAAAAAGAGATTATTAACTACATAAAACAATACCCTGAAGACTACTTAGATGCCTCTTTACTCCTCGCCAATATCTACAAAATCAAGGGAGAAAACGAAAAACGCTTAGCAATCTACAACCAACTAAATCAAAAATACCCAAACAATAGCTCAGTGCTCATCTCTTTAGCACAATACTACAAAGAATATGACGACGATTTATACGAAAAGTACACCCTCGAAGCACTAAAATTTACTCTCGTCACAACAACTGATGCCGTAAAAATCATCCGTCCTATCCTCGCTGGCTATGTGCAAAACAACGATACTATAAATATCAACACTTTACTCAACACATTAACTCAAACATACCCTAACGAAATCCCAATCATCGAACTCAAAGCCGATGTTTATAAAGCTCTAAAAGACACAACAAATTGGCGCACAACCCTCTACGATTTGCGCAAAATAAAAAAACAAGACGAAACTCTTGACTTCGAACTCGTCACTCTTGCCGAATCTCTCCAAGACAAACAAGAAATCTACAATCTTACAAAGGAGGGTTACAACAAATACCAAAACGACAAATGGGCATACTACTACATCATTAGCCTTGCCCAAAACCAAATGACCGACACTCTCTTCAGCGAAAGTAACCGCATATTACCTACGCTCACTAACTCCAACATCAAAAGCCGTATCTATCAAATGGTTGGCGACACCTACTCTTCTCAAAACAAAGACTCTATAGCTATGGCTATGTACGATAGTTGTCTCGTATATGACCCTAATAACTCAGGTGCGCTCAACAACGTAGCATACAACATAACCAAACAGCCTAACCCTGACCTCAAAAAGGCTGAAAAAATGGCTGCCAAAGCCCTTGAATTAGACCCCGAAAGCATCTATATTCTCGACACTTATGCTTGGATTCTATTCTTACGTGGCGACAATTTCTTGTCCGAATTCTATTTCGACAAACTTCTCCGCGTCGAAAAAGAACAAAACACCGAACCAAGCATCGAAACCCTCTACCACATCGGATGCCTATACCTCAAAACTAATCGCATCGAACAAGCCAAAGAGATGTGGCTCAAAGCCTTAGATCTCTATAATGCCAACCCCGACGACTTCGACGAAAAAAACGTAATCGAAACAATCCAAAACTTCTTTAAAGACAATGAAAACAAATAAAATTCTTATAATACTAATACTTATTGCAAGTATTCTCGCTGGTTGTAAAACCCAACAACGCAAACAACGTCCCGACCAACACCGCATTGCTCCACAAATATCAGTATGTAATCTAACCCAAAAATCATATACTGCGCAACCGCATTTCACAACAATGAATATCTCTAAAATGTCAATGTCTATCAACTACGGACAAATGACTTTTACAGTGAAATCATCAATACGCATCGCTACCGATAGCCTCCTCTCTATCAGCATACAACCAGCGCTCGGCATTGAAATGTTCCGTGCCGAATTCACTCCATCTGGTTTCAAAGTTTACGACAAAATGAATCGTCGCTACTCCGAAAATAGCTACGAATATATCAAACTCAGTTGGGGCTTAGATGTTGACTACAAAGCCATCGAAGCTCTATTCTCCCACCACCTATTCATTCCTCAATCAACCGACCCTAACGAAATCTGCAAAGATTTCCGCATCGAATATCTTGCCGACACTACCGCTATCGTAAGCAACACTCCAATTGGCAAATACACACAACAATTCGATATCGATATGAACAACTACCGCCTAACTATGAGTGGATTGCGCTATGAAGACCAACTCGTTATGGCTATCACTTACGGCGCACTAAAATCGTTCGACAAAACCCTCTTCCCTGAAACTGTTTACCTCCAAACTACAATGACCGAAACAAACGTCTCAGCTACCCTCAACATCGAAAAAATCAAATTCAACGAACCCCTCAATATATCACCAATCAACACCAGCCGCTACCAAAAAGTAGGTTTTATGAATATCCTCAAAAAATAAAAAAACATGAAAAAAATACTAACTATACTATTGTGCATTGCGCTTTGTGCTTTGTGTATTGACCTAAGCGCACAAACAATCAAAGAACTTGAAGCCGAAAAGAAAAAAGCTCTTGACGAACTTGCTGTAACCAATCGTCTACTCAACGAAACTCAAAAAAACAAAAAAGGTACAGAAAACAAACTCAATTTGCTCACACAATCAATCAAACAAAGTACCAATTACATCAATACTCTAAATAAAGAAATCGGACTACTCGACGAAAATATATCGTCACTACAAGCATCTCGCCTATCTCATCAACAACGCCTTGAACGACTCCGCGATGAATACGCTCAAACAACTCGCGCTATATATTCTCACCACAAATACTTCTCACCTCTATTATTTGTTATCTCTGCCGACAACTTTAATCAAGCAATACGCCGCTTCCGCTACCTGCAACAAGTGGCATCACACCGCAAATATCAGGCACAAGAAATAGCTAAAATCACACAACAACTCAAGACCGAAGAAGATCTTCTAACCGAAAACCGCATACAAAAAGAAACAACCGTTAGCGCAAAAGAACTCGAACAACAACGCCTCGAACAGCAACGACGCAAACGCAACGATGAACTTGCGTCTCTAAAAAAGAAAGAAAAATCACTCAAAAAGAAACAAAAAGAACAACAACAGAAAGCTGATAAACTAAATCAAAAAATTCAAGATATGATTGCAGCTGAAATCAAACGACAAAAAGAAGAAGCTGCAAAACTCGCTAAGCAACAAGGTAAAAAAGACCCTTACGAACTCAGCAAAGAAGAAAAACTCGTAGCTGGCAACTTCGAAGCCAACAAAGGCAAACTACCTCGCCCTGTCGAAAAAGGCTTCATCAGCGGACACTTTGGCGTGCAACCCCACCCATTCCTCGACAAAGTGCAAATCAACAACAAAGGTACATACTTCCAAATTCCTGCAGGTTCCGATGCTCGTGCCGTATTCGATGGCGAAGTAACACAATGCTTCTCTGTGCCTGGTAGCAACCAATCCGTAATCGTAAAACATGGTAACTACCGCACTGTATATTCCAATCTTGTAACACTTTACGTAAAAGTAGGCGACAAAATATCAACCAAACAAAAAATAGGTAAAGTGTTCACCGACACCGAAAACGACAACAAAACCGAACTATATTTCATGCTCTACAAAGACACCGAAATACAAAACCCTGAAAATTGGCCCGCAAATTAACCCAAAACACTTGCCAATATGCCAAAAATATCGTAACTTTGCGAGTTGAAATATTATAACAATACAAATATCGTTACTAACTAATAACTAATCATTAATCATTGATATATAAATATGAACGAAAAAGTAAAATGCCTTATCATTGGCTCAGGCCCTGCAGGCTACACTGCCGCAATCTACGCTTCACGCGCTAACCTTGCTCCTGTACTTTACGAGGGTATGCAATCTGGAGGTCAATTGACTCAAACCACTGAAATCGAAAACTTCCCTGGTTATCCAGAAGGTATCGACGCCAACCTTATGATGGCTGACCTTCGCGCTCAAGCTGAACGCTTTGGCACAGACGTACGTTTCGGTTGCATCACTGATGTTGACTTCAGTTGCTCACCTAAAAAACTCACTATCGACGGCGAGAAAATTATCGAAGCCGACACAGTAATCATCGCTACAGGTGCAAGTGCTAAATACCTCGGTCTTGCCGATGAACAAAAATATATGGGTAAAGGTGTATCTGCTTGTGCTACTTGCGACGGTTTCTTCTATCGCAAAAAAACAGTAGCAGTAGTAGGTGGTGGCGACACTGCTTGCGAAGAAGCATGCTACCT
>JAZRJN010000181.1:0-6138 GCA_045645785.1 Candidatus Aphodosoma sp.
GACACACCTGTTGCTCTCGAAAATACAACTATCGCAAATATCTACACCCAAAATGGTATGATCGTTGCTGACGAAGAAATCTCTATCTTCACTATCACTGGTCAAAATGTTACTGATATGAATGGTAACCTCGCAAAAGGTGTTTACATTGTTAAATCAGCTAATACTACTGCTAAAGTAGTTGTGAAATAAAACATAGAAAAACTAAAATAATTCTAGTTTTTCTAGATCTTCTAGTTTTTCTAGTTTCTCTAGATTTTCTAGAAAACAAAAAAGGCGACCGATTGGTCGCCTTTTTTGTGTATCTTTAGGACGCAACACGCTGCATCCCTAGATTAGAAATTTCTACGCAAGAATTGGATTGAACTTTCGATATGTGGATACATCACTTCATCATCTTTAATAAATGGCACCACTTTACGATATTCAGCCACGAGAGCCTCAATTGCAGGCGATGATTTAGCAGGACGACGGAATTCTAATGCTTGCGCTGCATTGAACAATTCAATTGCCAATACACGCTCTGTGTTCAATGCCACACGAATAAGTTTAGTCGCAGCATTTGCACCCATTGATACGTGGTCTTCTTGACCTTGGCTTGATTCAATAGAGTCAACCGATGCAGGCATACACAAACCTTTACTTTGGCTTACGATAGAAGCTGCTGTATATTGTGGAATCATGAAACCTGAGTTAAGACCAGGATTAGCCACAAGGAAGTTAGGCAAACCACGTTTACCACCAATCAATTGTGTTACACGTTGACCAGAGATAGAGCCAAGTTCAGCCAATGCAATAGCCAAGAAGTCCATTGTAATAGCCAATGGTTGACCATGGAAATTACCTGCCGAGATTACCATATCTTTTTCTGGGATAACTGTTGGGTTATCAGTAGCCGAGTTGATTTCTGTTTCAACTACCGAACGCACGTATGCAATAGCATCTTTCGATGCACCATGCACTTGAGGCATACAACGGAATGAATAAGGGTCTTGTACGTGTACTTTTGGACGACGAATCAATTCGCTACCTTCCATGATTTCACGGATGCGAGCAGCTGTAGTCAACTGACCATTATGTGGGCGAACTGCATGTACTTCGTGAGTAAATGGCTCAATACGACCATCGAAAGCATCCAATGAAACGCAACCAACCATATCAGCAGCTGCGCTCAATTCGTCTGCTTTAATCAATGCCCATGTTGCATGAGCTGCCATAAATTGAGTACCATTCAAAAGAGCAAGACCCTCTTTCGATTTCAATGTGATAGGTTCCCAGCCGAATTTAGCATTTACCTCTGCAGCAGGTTGTTTTTTGCCTTCATAATACACCTCGCCAAGTCCGAGCAATGGCAACGACATGTGTGCCAATGGAGCTAAGTCGCCTGATGCACCAAGCGAACCTTGTTGATATACTGCTGGGAATACGCCTGCGTTATACATATCTACCAAGCGTTGAACTGTAACTAATTGTACGCCTGATACACCATATTGCAATGATTGAATTTTAAGGAATACAATGAGTCGAACAATCTCTTGATCTACTTCATCGCCTGTACCACAAGAGTGGCTCATAACGAGGTTCTTTTGAAGTTGAGAGAGTTCATCAGCACCCACACTGATATTACACAACGAACCGAAACCTGTTGTTACACCATAGATTGGCTCTTTTTGTGTTTTCATTTTATTGTCGAGATAATCACGACAAAGATTGATACGACGAACCGACTCGTCTGACAATTTCAATTTATAATCTTCTGTGATAATGCGTTTTACATCATCAATAGTAATTTTTGCAGGAGAAATTTCGTGGATTTTCATATTTTCAAGATTATCTGTCAACAGTCAACGGTCAACAGTCGACAGTCTATTTATCTGTTGTCTGTCGACTGTTGTCTGTTGACTATTATTATTTTAATGCATTTTTAATAATTGAGTCGTCTTCTACGATGTTAGGGATTGTGACAACCAAGTTTGGAGTGCGTTCCATTTCGCGTTTGATTGCAAACATAGCACCTTCGTTGCGAGCCCAGCTACGACGAGCAATACCGTTATTAACATCCCAAAGCAACATCGATTTCAAGCGACGTTCTGAGTCAGCCGAGCCATCAATAACCATACCGAAACCGCCATTGATTACTTCGCCCCAACCTACACCGCCACCATTGTGGATAGACACCCAAGTAGCACCACGGAATGCGTCACCAATGCAGTTATGTACAGCCATATCTGCTGTGAATGATGAGCCGTCGTAGATATTTGATGTTTCACGGAATGGAGAGTCAGTACCCGATACGTCATGGTGGTCACGACCAAGAACTACTGGAGCCGACAATTCGCCTGAAGCAATTGCATCGTTGAATGCTTTTGCAATCTTAGCACGACCCTCTGCATCAGCATAAAGAATACGAGCTTGCGGACCAACCACCAATTTATTCTTTTGTGCCTCTTTAATCCAGTGGATATTATCTTCCAATTGACCACGAATCTCTTCTGGAGCAGTGCGGAGGATTTCTTCTTGTACCTCAGTTGCAATACGGTCAGTGATTGCCAAATCTTTAGGGTCACAGCTTGTACATACCCAACGGAATGGACCGAAGCCATAATCAAAGAACATAGGACCCATAATATCTTGTACGTATGAAGGATAACGGAAACGACCATTTTCGCCCATTACGTCAGCACCTGCACGTGAAGCCTCGAGCAAGAATGCATTACCATAGTCGAAGAAATACATATCGTTAGCAGTCAATTTATTGATAGCTGCTGCATGACGACGCAACGACTCTTGCACTGCTGCTTTGAATTTCTCTGGCTCTTCTGCCATCATACGGTTACTTTCTTCGTATGAATAACCTACTGGATAGTAACCACCAGCCCATGGGTTGTGCAATGATGTTTGGTCTGAACCAAGATTGATTTTGATATTATCAGCTGCCAAGCGTTCCCACAAGTCAACCACGTTACCTTGATATGCCAACGACACAGCCTCTTTATTCTTAGATGCCTCAAGCATACGAGGAATCAATTTATCCAAATCGGTATAAACTTCATCCACCCAACCTTGTGAGTGACGTACGTTCACTGCTTTAGGGTTAACCTCTGCAATTACAGCCACTACGCCCGAAATAACACCTGCTTTTGGTTGAGCTCCCGACATACCGCCAAGACCGGCAGAGATAAATATTTGTCCAGGAATTTCTTTAGCCAAACCTTTTTGAATTTGTTTACGAGCAGCGTTCAACACTGTGATTGTTGTACCATGCACGATACCTTGTGGGCCGATATACATATACGAACCTGCTGTCATTTGTCCGTATTGGCTAACACCAAGAGCATTAAATCTTTCCCAATCATCTGGTTTTGAATAGTTAGGAATCACCATACCGTTAGTAACAACCACGCGTGGAGCATCTTTATGCGATGGGAACAATCCCATTGGGTGACCTGAATACATCACCAATGTTTGCTCATCTGTCATCTCGCACAAATATTTCATTGCCAAACGATATTGAGCCCAGTTTTGGAACACCGCGCCATTACCACCGTAAGTAATCAACTCATGTGGGTGTTGAGCCACAGCATAGTCCAAGTTATTATTAATCATCAACATGATTGCCGCTGCTTGTTTTGAACGAGCAGGATAATCGTTGATATTACGAGCTTTCATCTCATAATCAGGACGGAAACGATACATATAAATACGACCGTATGTTCTCAACTCCTCAGCAAACTCAGGAGCCAACTCCGCATGATGTTTTTTAGGGAAATAACGCAACGCATTTCTGAGCGCAAGTTCCTTTTGCTCTGGCGTCAAGATATCCTTACGCTTTGGAGCATGGTTAATCTCTGGCTCATAAGCCTTTGGTTGAGGCAACACGTCAGGAATACCTGCCGCAATGTCTTTTCTAAATTCTTCAAGTGTCATAAGATATAAGATTTATAGTTCATTTTAATATAATTCACAACGATTGGCAAAGATACAAAAAAATACACAATATACAATGAACAAAGGCATAATATTTTTATTTTTATATTCAAACTTTTTTTTGTAACTTTGCAAATTAATATGTACATGTACAATAATATTTAAAACAAATAAATTACACATGCTATGAAAAAAACCATTTTTACAATTATCTGCTTGTTTATTTGCTTTTTAACATTTGCACAATTTACTGTTTGGGGTAATGGCGAAATCATATTCCAAACTGAAACTGACATCGTTGATAGCATAACAATGTATGATTTAAGTTCAATTAAGGAACAATGGACTGGTTCTGATAACCAAAAAACATCAAAAAGAAAACTTATTGGTTATTGTGGTAACAATATCGACGTGAACATCGCAGCTGGACAAATGGCGCGTATGGGTGGAGGAACAACCCTCCCTAAGGCTGTATTTGGCGACTCTAAATACATTGTCGGCGCACGCGTATATATCGGTGCTGCTGCTACCGAAACAAAGATTTTCATCTCAGCCGACTTACAAACCAACCTCTACGAACAACCTTTCGAAGTCATCCCTAATGCATGGAACTACGTTAAATTCGACACTCCATTCGAATTAACAGACAATCTCGCTGGTGTATATCTCGGTTACATTGGTATGTCTGACGGTGCTATGCTCGGTATGGAAAGTGGAGAATTTAAACTCAACTCCGGCGGTATGGGTATGGACATCTACTACGATAGCACTGAGGATGATAGATGGCAATTCTTCACTAACGTAGGTGGCTACGGATACAGCGGAAAACTCGGTATTCAAGCCGTAGTTGCTGATGGTGATTATAGCGAAGAAACACAAAACGACTTAACTATAGCCAATGTAAAAGTCGATGCAAAATTACCAATCAACGCTACCAACAATATAAAATTTGACATATTCAACTATGGAGTTAATACAGTAAATCAAATCCTTGTTGAATGTAAATATAACAATCGCACAGAAAAAACATATCTAAACGATTTAGATTTATGGAATGGTATGAGCTACTCTGTTAGTCTAAATGACATTATTGCTCCAAACAAAGAAGGCAAATATCCTCTATCAATCTCTGTTTCTGCACGCAATATTACAGACGAAAACATCGATGATAATAAATATTCTATCGAACAAGAAGTTTATGCTTCAGGATACCCACGCAAAGTCCTTGTTGAAAAATTCACAGGACAAAGCTGCTCTGCATGTCCTAATGGTGCCGAAATCGTAAAAGCTACTCGTGCTGCATTCGAAGGCCGTTCTATTGAAGTTGCTCACCACGAAGGCTTTGGTGCCGATGCTTTCACTATCAAAGAAAGTCAAGAATATGCTAACTTCTTCTACTCTCAACCTAAATTCTCTCCTGCAATCATGATTGACCGCAATGTTGCTAACTCTGAGAATCCTGAGTCTGTTGTAGGCCGTGTAAATGACGATGCTACTCCTCTCTTTACTGAAAATGTACTCGCCAAAGCACTCGAATCTATCGCTCCTATCAACATAAATATTACCCATTCTTACAACGAAAACACACGCCAACTTACCGTAACTGTAAGTGGAGAAGCTATCCAACAACTCCCTAACGCACGGGTAAACGTATGGCTCACTCAATCTAACATAAAAGCATACCAACTCAAAGGTGGTGACGACTATACTCACGATCATGCTATCCGTGCTTCACTCACTGGCACTTGGGGACAAGAACTTGTTCTCACTCCAGAGAATAAATACGAAATGACTTTCCGTTACCAACTCCCTGAAAAAGTAGGTTCATTCCCTATCGTCATCGAAGACATGGAAATCGTAGCATTCATCGCCGACTACGACGCTACAAGCAGCTTCAAATGCCACGTCCACAACGCCGAAGCCGCAGCCCTCAAATAAAGTTGAAAGTTGAACCGAAGGTCTTTGAGCCTTTGGCGATAAAAAGTTGAAAGTTGAGAGTTACCATTCGGCTTAACATTAAACTCTATACACTATACTCTAAACTTTTTCTCGCAAACTATTGCACAATCAAAATATTTATTATAACTTTGCAATCCGAAAGTGCTTCACGGAGTGAAAGCTCTTAAGTAACTAATTATTAACCAATAAACATTATCTGTATGTACTTAGACGCAGAAAAAAAACAAGAAATTTTTGGTAAATACGGTAAAT
>JAZRJN010000182.1:0-6723 GCA_045645785.1 Candidatus Aphodosoma sp.
CCGACTTAAAAAATCAAAAGCAAACTTAGTATTACGCACATTGAACCTCTTGAGGTTCTTTCATATCACCAAACAATAATCCTTCATCTTCATTGTCCAATAAAAAAAATAGAGACGCAAAATTTTGCGTCTCTACTCTATTATATAGGGTGTATTATTTTACTTCTTCGAAGTCAACATCAGTTACATTATCTCCACCTTGGTTGCCACCTTGTGCACCTGCATTGAAATCAGGACCAGGTTGAGTACCACCTTGAGCGTTTGCTGCGTTGTACATATCTTGACTTGCTGCGTGAAATGCTGTGTTAAGAGCTTCCATAGCTTTGTCGATAGCCTCGAGGTTTTGCTCTTTGTGAGCTGTTTTGAGTTGTTCGAGAGCTGATTCGATTGGAGCTTTTTTGTCAGCAGGAAGTTTATCACCAAGTTCTTTTAGTTGTTTTTCAGTTTGGAAAATCATACCGTCAGCTTGGTTGAGTTTGTCGATACGTTCTTTTTCTTTTTTATCAGCTTCAGCATTAGCTTCTGCTTCAGCTTTCATACGTTTGATTTCTTCGTCAGAAAGACCAGAAGATGCTTCGATACGAATTGATTGCTCTTTACCTGTAGCTTTATCTTTAGCTGATACTTTAAGAATACCATTAGCGTCGATATCGAATGTTACTTCGATTTGAGGCACACCACGTGGAGCAGCAGGGATTCCATCGAGGTGGAACATACCAATTTGTTTGTTTTGTGCTGCCATTGGACGTTCGCCTTGGAGTACATTAATTTGTACAGAAGGTTGATTGTCACTTGCAGTAGAGAACACCTCAGATTTCTTAGTAGGAATAGTTGTGTTAGCATCGATGAGACGAGTCATTACACCACCCATAGTTTCAATACCGAGAGAAAGTGGAGTTACGTCAAGAAGAAGAACGTCTTTTACTTCACCTGTCAATACAGCACCTTGAATTGCAGCACCTACAGCCACTACTTCGTCTGGGTTAACACCTTTAGAAGGAGTTTTACCGAAGAATTTAGCCACGAGTTCTTGGATTGCAGGGATACGAGTTGAACCACCTACGAGGATAACTTCGTCGATATCTGATTTGCTGAAACCTGCATGTTTCAATGCGTTTTCGCATGGAGGGAGACAAGCTTGAATCAAGCGGTCAGCCAATTTTTCGAATTGAGCGCGAGTAAGAGTTTTCACCAAGTGTTTTGGCACACCACCTACTGGCATGATATATGGCAAGTTGATTTCAGTAGAAGTTGTACTTGAAAGTTCGATTTTAGCTTTCTCAGCAGCTTCTTTAAGACGTTGCATCGCCATAGGGTCTTTGCGAAGATCAGCACCCTCTTCTCTCAAGAATTCATCAGCCAACCAGTCGATAATTACATGGTCAAAGTCATCACCACCGAGGTGAGTATCACCGTTAGTAGATTTCACTTCAAATACGCCATCACCAAGTTCGAGAATAGAGATATCGAATGTACCACCACCAAGGTCGAATACGGCGATTTTCATATCTTTATTAGCTTTGTCAAGACCGTAAGCAAGAGCCGCTGCAGTTGGTTCGTTCACAATACGACGAACTGTAAGACCTGCGATTTCGCCAGCTTCTTTAGTTGCTTGACGTTGAGCATCAGAGAAGTAAGCAGGCACTGTGATAACAGCTTCTGTAACTTCCTGACCAAGATAATCTTCAGCTGTTTTCTTCATTTTTTGAAGCACCATTGCCGAGATTTCTTGTGGAGTATAAAGACGACCATCAATATCAACACGTGGAGTATTGTTGTCACCTTTAACCACTTTATAAGGCATACGTTCGATTTCTTTAGAAACGCGATCGTAAGTTTCACCCATGAAACGTTTGATTGAATATACAGTTTTATTAGGGTTTGTCACCGCTTGACGTTTTGCAGGGTCACCAATTTTGCGTTCACCACCATCGATGAATGCTACGATTGAAGGAGTTGTACGTTTACCTTCAGAGTTTGCAACTACTACAGGTTCGTTGCCTTCCATTACTGCCACGCACGAGTTAGTTGTGCCGAGGTCAATACCAATAATTTTTCCCATAATTATTTATTTTATTTTTTTATTAATATTCATTATTAAATATAAGTAAGACGCAAAATTTAATACTTCATTAAAAAACATTCGCATCTTCCACGCTTATATATCTTCAAAGTGTGTGCCAAAGAGAAAAATTATAATTTTTTTATCTTTTTTATGCCATTTATGACAATGTGGCAGATATTACACACAAAAATATATAAAAATAGTGTCTATATGAATTCATATAGACACTATTTTTCTTCAAATACAAAGTACTATTTTAATTTAATAATATAGATTGGCTCATAATCGGGCAACAAATGTGGATGCAAAGCCCAAATCAAGTCTTTCAACACCAAATCTGGTCGTGCCACTGCACTCTCCCAAAAGTCGTTAGCCCCATCAGGCAATGTGCGAGCATAAAAACCAAATACACGACCCTCACGTGCTGCACGGAACAATCCGTGTCGCTCATCCATCTGCATAAGTGCTGACATTGAAGCGGTTGGAGCATTGAGCCACACATCTGTGTCATGAAAATTGCCAAGCACTGTCTCAAAATTCAATGCCAACGAAGCATTTGTCGAACTATCGTTCTTATAGAAATAATCTGCTCCTGCATCGGCAAACAACCTGCCCATATACGACGCACCACTCGGCATATACCACGTACCTTTGAAGTTGCCACCCGCCATCACAGTAGGCTTATTTTCAACCGATTGAGCAATGGCAACAGCCTCAAGATAGTCAGCCTCGATGCCAGCAAATATCGAATCTGCCAACTGCTCTTTATTATAAAATGCCGCCACAAACTTAATCCATTCGGCACGTGCCAACACCGACTGCTCTGTCCATTCGTTATTAAACACGAGACGCACACCACTCTGTTGCAAACGTTTAGCCTGCTCATCTTGTTGATTATACGACGCCGCAACATAAATATCGGGGCGCAAATGCACCAACTGCTCTAGATTGACATTGTGGGCATCGCCAAGCGATTGAATTAGCCCCTCGGCATAACGCGCACGAATATCGCTATTATATATAAGGTGTGGCGTACAAGCCCCAGCCACCGAATTTATTTCGCCCAAGAGGTTGAGGAACTCCACATGCGTACAACTCGAAATTGCAATCTGCTCGACCGGCACAACAACTTTCACACCATCATTAGGCACTTCAACCGACTTATCCTCAACAAGATAATAGGCCTGTTGCACCTCCCCAGCTTTCCAAGGATTATAAACTACAACAGTCTTATAATCATCACCATAGAAAACATCAAAACCTTTGGCATAACGCACATCTAACCTTTCTTCATCGCGCACAAAAGCCTCACCCTTCGGCGTTTTAGCCCCACAAGCACAAAACAATACAATAATCAAAAAATAAAACAGATTTTTCATAAGCAAAATTTTCTGCAAAGGTACAAAAAAAATCGTAATTCTTTACCCAAGCCCTTGTATATATCAAATTTATTATTTACCTTTGTGAAGATTTATTTTATAAATGACAATTTATATAAATCACCATTTATATAAATACAACAAACCTACACTTATGAAACACTACATATATATAATCGCAATACTTTGCGTTTCGCTCTTTGCATGTAAAAGAGAGAAACGCCATGCCGACCTCTCAGGCATTGATTTTGATATTAAAATTGAGCGTTTCGATAGGGCTTTTTGGTCGCTCGACACTACACAAATGGCGCAAGAATTTGCCCGATTGTCGTCGCAATACCCTGACATTACGCCTATTTACACCGAAAATGTAGTGCGATTTGGACATCCCGACTCGGCAATCACCCACGATACATACAAACTATTTCGCGCAAATAAAGAGGTAGGGGAATTATACGAAGACGCTTTAAATATATACTCCGATATGAGTGATATAGAGAAAGATTTAACTGCTGCATTCCGCCGCACAAAATATTTCTTACCTTATCTCCCTACACCTCAAGTATATTGCCACGTATCAGGACTAAACCAAAGTCTCATTGTCGGCGAGAAATTTATTTCTCTCAGCATCGACAACTATTTAGGTTCCGACTATCCTCTGTACGAAAAAATCGGCATATACAAATACCAACTCCCCAATATGCGTCGTGAGAAAGTAGCACCAGACTATATAACCGCTTGGATATCATCCGAAATTTCAAGCAGTCTTGCCGACAACTTACTTTCCGACATGATTCGCCACGGCAAAATACTATACATCGTATCGGTATTGATGCCCGAAACACCCGAACATATAATTATGGGTTATTCAGAAGCACAATGGGATTGGGTGAAGAAAAATGAAGCCAACATGTGGAACGCGCTGATTGCATCAAGAGATTTGTATGCAACAAGTATGATGATAAAAAATCAATACGTCGGCGAAGGACCTTTCACAAAACCATTTACACAAGAATCACCAGGTCGTGCAGGAGCTTGGCTCGGTTGGCAAATCGTAGAAAGTTACATGCGTGGCAACCCTCAAATTTCAATCCAACAACTTCTCCAACAACCTGATGCTCAAGTAATATTAAATAACTCAAACTATAGACCGTGAAGAATTGAGAATTGAGAATTGAGAATTGAGAACTAAAAATTGATAATTAAGAATTGAGAACCGAAGGTCTTTGAGCCTTTGGCGAAAAAATTAAAAGTAAATTCACTAATAACTACTAACAAATCACTAATAACTATTAAAGTGCCCAATACCAATCCATTAGAACTACTAAATGCCTATATCAAAGAGCATAAACTACGACACACTTATGAACGTGAGCGCGTGTTGGAGTATATTCTGACGATTGATGGGCATTTCACCGTGCAATCGGTCCACGAGCAAATGAATGCCGAAAAACCCATTGCGCGCGGTTCGATATACAACATTTTAGAACTATTTGAAAAAGTAGGAATCATCGTGCGCCACCCCTTCCCGGGCAACGAAGCGCAATACGAAACCACCGCACGAGCCAACACCCACCACCACCGCGTCTGCATATCATGCGGTGCAATAAAAGAGTTTTCCGACCAAAAATTCAATAGAGCAATAAAAAACCGCACTTTCTCCACCTTCGAAAAACGTTTCCACTCAATATACCTATATGGTTTATGCAAAAAATGCCAACCGAAAACCAAAAAGACAAAAAAATAATGGCTGTGAGCAAATTTGCTAACAGCCATTTTATTTGCATTTAATCATTCTTATTCTTCCGTTTGGTGTATGTGAAATACCGAGCAGCTCGGTGGGGAACACCAACTTCGGTTTCGGCAAGTGCAGAGATGCCCTCAAGTTGCATCATGCGCTTTTGAAAATTACGCACATCGCTTTTCTTTTGATAAATCGTATCGTGAAGATTACGCAACTGAGTCATCGTGAACTTTTTAGGCAGAAGTTCAAACATAAGTTGTGGCTCATATTTGAGTTCCAAACGAATACTCTCCAATGCTGCCGAAATAATATCCTTATGATCAAAAGCCAAATGCTCATGACGATAATCCTCTATGTTAAGCCAAACTACCTGCCCCTTCTGACTTGTCGATTGCTGTTTCACCCGATTATTTATCTTAATAAGAGCCACGTAGCCCACCGTAACCAAACGACTAATATTCAATCGTTTTACCTTCTCCATCCATGGCTCATCGGCATAACTGCTACGATTAGGGCTACCAAATGCCTTAAACTGATGCAAATAGATATTTGACAAACCTGTATATTCCTCTAAAATACGATATGCCGCACTATCGAGGTCCTCATTAGGCAAAATAATACTCCCTGGCAATTTACGATTATTAAAACCTTCTAACTCCTCGACAGGTACTTCATCATTACGCTGAACCAACAACACTTTCAAGCGACTTCCATCAAATCCAAAAACTACACAGTCGACAGAAATTTCAGGTTTATAAGTTTCCAAAATACTCATTTTTTTCAAAGCGTTTTATATTTTGTGGCAAAGATAATACTAATTTTATAAACAACAAAATTATTGACAATTTTTTAGTCAAAAAAAATAAAATATTTTTTTACATAAAAGTGCATTAAACAAAAAAAATATATTATCTTTGTGGTTGAATTAGTGCGTACAAACAAAATCGAAATATGAATCAAGCAATCACCAACTATTTATCTAAATATCAATACGAATCACTCAACATAAAAGCTGCTTTTTTCGACATGGATGGTGTGCTATTCAACTCAATGCCCTACCATGCCGAGGCATGGAAACGCACGATGAATGCTCATGGAATCCCATTCGAACTACATGATGCATACGTTTGTGAAGGCAGAACAGGGGCAAGTGTGATAAACGAAGTATTTCTAAAATACAAAGACCGTAAGGCTACAGAGGAAGAAATACAATCGATGTATAAAGAAAAAAGTGATTGTTTCAACTCAATTTCTAAAATAGAACGCATCCCCAATATTCACCCACTGCTTGAACAACTAAAAGCCGACGGTATTGACATTTATATAGTTACAGGTTCAGGACAAGAATCACTGTTAGACCGATTAGAAAAATGGTTTCCTGGCATATTTTGTAAAGAAAAAATGGTAACCGCTTTCGACGTAAAAAAAGGTAAACCCGATCCTGAGCCATACCTCATAGCTTTAAGAAAATCAGGTGTAAAACCAAATGAAGCGTTCGTTGTTGAAAATGCACCATTAGGCGTACGCTCAAGTGT
>JAZRJN010000183.1:0-2641 GCA_045645785.1 Candidatus Aphodosoma sp.
ACTCATGGGCAAAAATCGGAATTTTATAGAGCAGAAAAGACCGCCCGAGTTTAAAGCGCTGTAGGATTTATTGCTAGACTTTAGCGTTTTTAAGCACAGCACTAGCGTTTTGGTTACTTTTGCGCAATGACAAAAGTAACAAATAAAAAAAATGATACACAAACTAAAAATATTAACCCTACTCATACTTATTTCATGCACAATCAGTGCACAGAAATTCATATACGACGTTGACTTTCTCACCTTTTTCGACAACCGAGAAAGCCACATCCCGTCATACCCATCACAAACTCTATTCGGCACACGACTCTCTCCCGAAATTGGCGTAGAATTCAACGACTCTCTCTATGGCAATCACCAACTCATTGCTGGTGTGTCGTACATCCAACCTTTCGGCTCTACATGGCGCGACATACGCCTCAACCCTACTATCTACTACCGCTATCGCCAACATGGCTTCAACCTCTCTTTTGGTTTCATCCCATGGCGAAACATAAAAACTCATCTCCCCGACTACCTATTCAGCGACTCGCTCTCATATTTCTCGCCTAACATACAAGGCGTACACTTCTCCTACGCCTCACATCACGGATTTGCCGAATTCATCGCTGATTGGCGTGGTATGCAATCCGTCGAAACTCGCGAAGCCTTCCGCCTTCTCCTCACTGGCGAATACCACTATAACTTCTTCTTCGCTGGAGGCAATGCCCAACTCAATCACCTTGCCAACCGCCTAAATCCCCCTATTCGTGACGGTGTTTGCGACGACATCACTGCCCAACCATTCATCGGCTTCAATTTCTCGCAACTCACCCCTCTCGACACTCTCGCCCTACGCACAAGCTATATTTTCAGTTATCAACGCGACCGCAAACATAATCAACTATTTATAAATCACGGCTTTCTTGCCGAATTATCAATCAAATGGCGTTTCCTTGCTGCCGAAAACACACTCTATATTGGCAACCCTTTAATGCCTCTATATGAGCAATATGGCTCTCTACTCAACCAAGGCGAATCAATCTATCAACACTCAATATACAATAAAACCGAATTTTCCGTTTATATAGTACAATTCCCATTTGTCGATGTCCGTTTCAATTGGAATCTTCACTACACCCCCAACCACCCACTCGCACATCAACAACTCCTCATCGCCCACTTCAACCTCAACAATTTAATAAAAAAAGACAAAAGAACATAATAACAGAAAATTTCATATTTATCATCTAAAAAATTATGTCTTTATGTTATTCTGTCTTCTAAAAATGTAATTATGAAATCACGCATTTGGTTAATCGTTTTCGCTGCCGTAATCGTTGGCATATCTCTCATTTTCACTAATAAAATAGCCTCATCTCTTGCCATAGAAGAACATCGTAAAATAGAAATCTGGGCAGAAGCCACACGCCTACTCCTCAACGACGAATACTCTGATTTTATTTTCGACATCATCGAAAAAAATGAAAATATTCCAGTAATCATTGTTGATGATCGCGACCGCTATATTTCTGCTCGCAACTTCAACGAACCAAAAACTAATATAGAACAATATTACGAACGCCAAATTCAACGCCTAAAAAGCACAAATCCTCCAATCGAAATAACCCTCGATGAAAATACAAAACAATACATCTACTACGACAACTCAAACATACTCAAAACACTCGAATTCTTCCCCTACATCCAACTTTCCATCATTGCCCTATTCCTCATGCTCGTCATTTGGGCACTTTCTACCGACAAACGCGCCGAACAAGACAAACTCTGGGCTGGTCTCTCTAAAGAAACCGCTCACCAACTCGGCACACCTATCTCATCTCTAATGGCTTGGAACGAAATTCTAAAAAACCGAGTAGGCAACGACGACATGATTTGTACCGAAATCGACAAAGACATCATACGCCTAAAAACCATCACCGAACGCTTCTCTAAAATCGGCTCAGTACCCGAACTATCACAAGAAAATATCAGCGAACTGACACAACGAGCCGTCAACTATATGCTCAATCGCACATCAAAAAAAATCACCTACTCGGTCGAAGACACCACATCCGAAAACACTTGCCTCATCTCACCTCCACTATTCGAATGGGTAATCGAAAACCTCTGTAAAAATGCAATCGACGCAATGGAAGGCAAAGAAGGCAATATCGACTTCGAACTATTCAATCAAGAGGACTACCTAATCATCGAAATTACCGACTCAGGTCGAGGCATCGAACGAGGCAAATTCAAATCAATCTTCGAGCCAGGCTACACTACCAAACAACGCGGATGGGGTCTCGGACTTTCACTCGCCAAACGCATTATCGAAGAATACCACCACGGCAAAATCTTCGTCAAAGGCTCCGAAATCGGCTTAGGTACCACCTTCCGCATCGAAATACCAACCGTGGGAGTTGAGAGTTGAGAATTGAGAGTTGAGAGTTAATCCTATAGTTGCTATCCCCTCTATAACTACTATCTCCTCTATAGCTACTATCACCTCTACACTTCTCCACTCAAATCTCCTATATACCAACAACATAAACATCCAACACAAAATAATCACAATAAAGCTTTGCTATATCAATTATTTTTTGTAACTTTGCACCGCTTTTTATAACATGGACAAACTATCGCAATATACACTCCAATT
>JAZRJN010000184.1:0-4006 GCA_045645785.1 Candidatus Aphodosoma sp.
ACAAACAAAAGTCCCATTTTTGCTTCAGGGAACAACCATCCGAATGCCAACAATATTCCGAACAAAGCACCCGAAGCACCCACTGTTACATGTGCATTAAATATCTGTTGTTTTAGTCTTATAACATCCATTGCCGTAGCATTGGCTATATTTCCACCAGTGAACATACTGCTAAATGGCACTAATGCTTCACCTGAATTTTCGGCAATGGCAATATTCATTGCGGTCGTAATCCCGTGCAAGTCAATCATCCATGTCAATTCTTGTATAATTCCGGCTCCTATACCTGTAACAAAGTAGAAAAACAAGAATTTTTTTGCTCCCCATACTTGTTCAAGTGTGCGGCCAAACATCCATACACCAAACATGTTGCAAAACAAGTGGCTTATGCTACTTGTATCGTGTAAGAACATGTATGTTATGAGTTGTAGAGGATTGAATTTATCAGAAAACCAATAGTGTAATCCCAACAAATTCACCAAATCTATGCCAAAAGTAGATGGTAAAACTTGTGATGCAACCCAGAAAAGTAGGTTGATAATCATTAAATTGAGTACAGCAGGCGGTATATTGCCTAAAAATGAACTTCTATTGTAATTCATATTTTATCGTTTATTACGCAAATTTACTAAAAAAATGCCAAATTTATATGTTGTACAACATATTTTTTGTTGTTTTATAATTTTTTTTGAAAAAATAATTTCAAAAACTTGTATATATCAATAATTTAATATATTTTTGTACCGTAAAGTTATGCTTTTTTATTAACTCTAATAATAATTTTAAAATTTTTCAAAAATGAACAGAACAGAACTTGCGGCTGCAGTTGCCGCTAAAGCAAATCTTACTAAAGTTGATGCTAAAAAAGCAGTTGATGCTGCATTAGAAGCAATCGAAGAAGCTCTTGTTGCTAATGATACAGTTGCTCTTCTTGGTTTTGGTAATTTTTCTGTTGTTGAACGTGCTGAACGTCAAGGCGTAAATCCTTCTACTGGTGCTAAAATTACTATTGCAGCTAAAAAATCTGTTAAATTTAAAGCTGGTTCTGCATTGAACGCTAAACTTTAATATTAGAAAGTGCTTATAATATTAGAGACGCAGTATTTTGCGTCTCTTTTTTTTGTTAAAATTTCAAATATATTATTCAAATAAATTGCGGAATCGGTTAAAGAAATTTTTTGCTGCTGAAGCATTTGGTTTCATATTTTTTGATTCACTCAATTTTTCGAATGTTTTCTTTTCGTCTGACGACAAATCCTCTGGAATATATACTCCGATATTAACCAACAAATCGCCTGTACCATAACGATTAACATCAGGAAGACCTTTGTTGCGCAATCTTAATACTTTTCCTGGTTGTGTGCCTTTGTCAATTTTTACTTTTACTTTGCCATCGATAGTTGGTATTTCAACCATACCGCCCAATACTGCAGTAGGTAAGTCGAGTAAAAGATTATATATAAGGTTGTTTTGGTCGCGGATAAGTTCTGGGTGCTTTTCTTCTTCTATTACAATCAATAAATCTCCTGGAATACCTCCTCTGCGAGCTGCATTACCTTTGCCTGACATGCTGAGTTGCATGCCTTCTGCTACGCCTGCAGGAATGTTGATTGTAATTACCTCTTCTTGCATTGTTACACCTTCGCCTTTGCAGTGTGGGCATTGGTCTTTGATAATTTTGCCTTCGCCACCACATTTAGGGCAAGTAGTGCGAGTTTGCATATTGCCAAGAATTGTGCGCTGTACGCGAGTTACGAAACCCGAACCTCCACATTCTGGACAAGTTGTAGTGCTGTGTTCATCTTTTGCACCTGTGCCACCGCAGTGTGTACAAGTTACAGCTTTGCGTACTTTGATTTTCTTTTCGCAGCCAGTGGCAATATCTTTTAATGTCAATTTGACACGAACACGTAAGTCAGAGCCACGATTGACACGTTGACGTGAGCCTCCGCCTCCGCCAAAACCACCAAATCCGCCAAAACCGAAGTGACCACCGAATATATCGCCGAATTGCGAGAATATGTCTTCCATATTCATACCGCCTCCGCCGAAACCACTAGCACCACCCATGCCTGCATGGCCAAATTGGTCGTAACGAGCACGTTTGTGTGGGTCGCTAAGCACTTCGTATGCCTCAGCAGCCTCTTTGAATTTCTCTTCAGCCTCTTTATCGCCTGGATTTTTGTCAGGGTGATATTGAATAGCCTTTTTGCGATACGCCTTTTTTATCTCTTCGTCAGATGCACCCTTCTGCACACCTAACACCTCATAATAATCTCTTTTCGACATATGTTTTTTATTTTTTGTCTTTTGTTTTTAACATAAGTACAAAAAAAGTAGTTATCCTTCCTATAGTTAGAAATATAGATTATAATTTGTAGACCTACAAGTTGGTTTTGTATTTATGTTAAAAGAAGAATTTTAATTTCCGACTACAACTTTTGCGTGGCGGATAACTTTTTCGTTCATTGTATAGCCCTTTGTAGTGCAATCTACAATTTTGTCTTTCAATTCTGGAGTAGGAGCAGGGATAGTCGTTATAGCTTCGTGGTATTCTGTGTCGAACGGAGCATCTTTTGTTTCGATTACAGCCACACCATTAGCTTTCATCATCGACATCACTTGATTGTAAATCAATTCTACACCTTGGCGCACAGCATCTACATCTTCTGCAGTTTTCATACTCTCTAACGCACGTTCAAAATTATCAACGATAGGCAAAAAGTCAATGATAATTCTCTCTCCAGCATTTTTAATCAAATCTGCTTTTTCTTTGATGGTGCGCTTGCGATAGTTATCGAAGTCTGCCATCAATCTCAAATAACTATCGTTGATGTCGTTATATTTCTTTTCCCACTCATTCACCTCTTCTGTATTTGTATTAGCAGTTTCTGGAGTCTCTACATTTTGTTCTTGCGTGTTTTGAGTTTCTTGTTTTGAGTCTTGTGTCTCATTGAGTGTTTCTTTTTCTTTTTTCATATCTTTGTAAAATTTATAATCTGATATTCTTTGTATCAAAAATATTGCCAAATTGTAAGTGTGACATATTGGCATAAAAAGTAGAGACGCAATATATTGCGTCTCTACTATATAACGTAGTCAATATTGACTATTATTTTTTGTAGTTGTTCAATGTTTCTTTGAGGAATTCAACGAAGTTAGCTGGATTTTCGTCGAATGCGTAAGATTTGTTGAGTGGGTTACCTTCTGCATCGATAGCAACATAGAATGGTTGAGCATTAGCACCAAATTTGTTACGTTGGATGTAGCTGTTTTTCTCACCGACAGTAGTAAATTCTTTTCTTACGCCACCTTCAGTTACTACGAATGGTTTAGCAAGTGGAGTACGGTCGTCAACCATCAATGTAACAAGTACGAAGTCGTTTTGCAACATACCAGCAACAGTAGGGTCAGTCCATACAGAAGCTTCCATTTTACGGCAGTTTACGCAACCGAAACCTGAGAAGTCAACCAATACTGGTTTACCAGCAGTTTGAGCCATTTGCATAGCGATTTCGAAGTCGTGAGTGTCAGGGTGAACTTCATTTTCGTAGAGGTTGAAGTCTTGAGTTGTCAAAGGAGGAGCAAACGCTGAAGCCGAACGACAAGGAGCACCCCACAAACCAGGTACCAAATAGGTAGCGTATGCGAATGAAATCAAAGCCATCATCATACGACCAACGCCGATGCGTTCAACTTGGTCGTCGTGTGGCAATGTGATTTTACCAAGCAGATACATACCGAGCAATGCGAAGATTACAATCCACAAAGCGAGGAATGTTTCGCGGTCGAGGATACCCCAACCATATGCCAAGTCAGCAACTGACAAGAATTTGAGAGAGAGAGCAAGTTCCAAGAAACCAGGAACTACTTTTACAGAGTTCAAGCAACCGCCTGATTTAGGCATTGATTTCAACATAGAAGGGAACATTGCGAAGATAGTGAAAGGCAATGCCAATGCGATAGAGAAGCCGAACATACCGATAGCAGGGCCTAACCAAGAACC
>JAZRJN010000185.1:0-2314 GCA_045645785.1 Candidatus Aphodosoma sp.
ACTCAAACGTCGCGTTGACAATGGCGAAATGAAAGTTGCTCTTGCTCTCTACCCTGTAACTATGCAACAAATCATCGACATCGCTGATACAGGCAACATCATGCCTCCAAAAACTACTTGGTTCGAACCTAAACTCCGTTCAGGTCTCGTTATCCACAAATTGGAAGACTAATCATTCACCAATTAACAATAAAAGATGCAATCCATCGGATTGCATCTTTTTTTATACCAATAAGAATGCAGTTTTTTCACAAAAACACCCAAAATATCAATATTTTTTTGTAACTTTGCACGAGGGATATTATATGCTATAAAACATGTTTTTACTATGAAAAAAATTATATACTTTTTACTCGTATTACCTTTATTTATTGTAAGTTGCAAACCTTCTGCCCACGAAATGGCTCTTGCCGAAATAGAGAAAACAAAACAATTTATTGCCGAAAAACAAGATTCTGCTGCATTAGCTTGCATCGATTTAATTCACGTTCGCTACCGCACTGACGTTGCAGTGCGTCGTATGGCTGACACTCTTCGCTGGGACATCGAATATCGTCATGCCCTCATTACCCTTCCGCAAGTCGATAGCGCACTCAGCGACCTCCAAACTCGACTACCTGAACTCACCAAACCTTTCAGTTTCATCAAAAACGATGAATATCAAACTGTTGGCGCATTTGAACACCGTCAACTCCGCACCGAAAACAACACTTCTCGTTGCTACCTCAAACCTTCAATCGACGAACACGGCAAATTCGCTCTAACATCATACTATATCGGCACCAAAGCACAACACACCGTAGTGCGTGCCACAGTTGATTCTCTCTCTGTCGAAACTCTCATTGCACCATCAAGCAATATCTCTCAATTCGTTGATGTCGATAAGTACAAAGAAATCATCATCTACGACAACGAACTCCTCAACAACATCCACTCGTTTATTGCCGACAATCAAGATAACCGCATCAAAATCAGCCTACTCGGCGACGGACAACCATATCACTACTACCTCACTCCTACCGAACGCAACATATTAGCGCAATCATACGAGCTCTCAATCGCACTCACCGACCTAAATCGATTGACAGACCAACAACTCAAACTTTCTCAAAAAATCGAACTCCTCAAAATGCGCCTAAACAAATGATTAAAGACAATATAAGCAATGCCCACCGTTACGATGACCTACACCCAAATTTCCGTAGCGTATTAGAGATTCTACAATCGCTCAATCTCGATGCCCTACAACCAGGTCACATCGAACTAGATGGCAAATATGTTTACATCAACATAAACGAAACCAACTCAAAAACAAAAGAAGAGGCCCTTCTCGAATCACATCGCCAATATATCGACATACAAATGCCACTAACAGACAACGAAACTTTTGGCGTAAAACCAATCCAAGAATGTCTCTCTCCTATCGGTGATTTTGATACCGAGCGCGACATCATCTTCTACGAAGATACACCAAACGAATACATCACTCTCTCCAAAGGCGAATTCGTAATATTCTTCCCAGAGGATGCTCACGCACCTTGCATCGACACCATCAACAACCATCTCAAACTGATAGTAAAAGTATCAGTCGAACCTAACAAAGAAAAACCAACACTCTAAAAATAAATATATAGATACTATAGCCCCTCTATAGCGTCTATCAAAATACAAAGTCTTATGACAGAACAACTAAAAATCACACAAAACGACCCATATTTGGCTCCGTTTGAACAAGCAATCGTAGGACGTCACAACTATGCTATTGCTCGCGAAAAAGAACTTCTTGGATCTACCAACAAAACTCTATCCGACTTTGCGTCTGGATATATGTTTTTTGGTCTCTTTAAAGTAAAACGTAGCTGGGTCCTCCGCGAATGGGCTCCAAATGCCACTGCTATATATCTCATCGGCGACTTCAACAATTGGCAAAAGAATGAAAAATATCGCCTTCAACCTCAAGAAAATGGTGTTTGGGAACTAAAAATTAGCGAAAAATATATTCACCACGGTAACCTCTACAAACTCATCGTTGAATGGAATGGTGGCTCTGGTGAACGTATTCCTGCTTGGTGTCGTCGTGTAGTTCAAGATGAAAAAACCAAAATTTTCTCTGCCCAAGTATGGCAACCTGAACAAGAATATAAATTCCGTATTCGCAAATTCCACCCTACTAAAGCGCCTCTAATGATATACGAATGCCATATCGGTATGGCTGCAGAAGAGGAAAAAGTAGGTACTTACAACGAATTCCGCGAAAATATTCTCCCTCGTATTGCTCAAGCTGGCTACAACTGCATACAAATCATGGCTATCC
>JAZRJN010000186.1:0-1514 GCA_045645785.1 Candidatus Aphodosoma sp.
TAATGGCATCGGTGTGTTGTATGGCAAGCGCGAGATATTAGATGCTATGCCTCCATTCATGGGCGGTGGCGAGATGATTGAAACAGTGCGATTTGAGAAAACTACATACAACAAACTACCTTATAAATACGAAGCAGGCACGCCCGATTATGTGGGCAGTTGTGCCCTTGCCTCGGCTTTGGACTATATTTCTGCGATAGGCATGGAAGAAATTGCTAATTATGAGCATGAACTTCTTGCATACGCTACTGAAAAGATAAAAGAGATTGAAGGAGTTCGCATAATTGGCGAAGCTAAGGAGAAAAGTGCTGTATTGTCGTTTGTGGTAGAAGGCGTTCACCCTTATGACATAGGTATGATGCTCGACAAACTTGGCATCGCCATCCGCACAGGTCACCACTGCGCCGAACCACTCGTTGATTGGTATGGCATACCAGGCACAGCACGCGCCTCTTTTGCCTTTTACAATACAAAAGAAGAAATCGACTACTTCATATCATCACTAAAACGAGTGTTAATGATACTAAGATAAACTATGCCAAAAATATTGAAATTTTTACCAATGCTTGTTGTCTCAATCCTAATAACCATATTTTGGATTGATGATTTTGTTGCTATTGCAATTACTGTTTTTGGATTTGTTCTATCTATTCCAACAATTATAGCAGCGATTTATCTTACCATAGCATCTCGCAAATTTTCAGATCGATGGCAAAAGGCATTATTTATATGGGGAATATTTAACCTCCTTTTCTTTTGTGCATACCTTATATTTAGACATCCAGCACAAGGTTGTAATGCAAATATGATGGCTAAATATTACGAAAACAATTCAGAAAAAATAGAGGAATTGTTGAAATACATAGATGAAGCACAAGATGATAGCACATTACTAGTATTAGAATTTACACCTGAGGAAGTTTGTTTTTTCCATATTTCAACAAGTAGAGGTTCTTACTGGGAATGGGATGCTGAACTAAAAAAAGACTCTTTAATGCAAGAGGTTGGATTGACTCATAACGAATATGAGAACATACGCTCTCTACTTAGCAATCTTAATTGTATTGGCATTGAAAGTGATAAAAGAATGCCAAACAATGAGGTCACTATCCGCTTTAAACGAGTAGGATTTGGAATGTATTCGTTCGTACTACACAACAGTCCTATAAGTCAACAGCAAAAGGATACATATATGAATGATATGGCATATGTGCCTTATAACGATAGTGTTATATTTATGTATGGAAGTGGAGCTATCGGATCAGACACTTTTCATCATAAAGAAAGATTTCTACGCAAACACAAACCTTGGTAATATTTTATTTTGATTGTAGACAAAAATAAACTATGGAAAATAAACGATTTAAAATTGACATTGACGAAATCTTGAAAGCGAAAGTCAAGAAGAAATTGCCAAAATTCTTGGTCAATTTTCTCAAGCGGCGCATACATCAAGAAGAAATCAATGACTGCATCGAAAAGGCAGAACACCCACAAGGTGTAGGATTTTTCGA
>JAZRJN010000187.1:0-23075 GCA_045645785.1 Candidatus Aphodosoma sp.
CTTGCTTGAAGGTTGCTTGAAGGTTGCTGTTGGGTAGTACACACTAAGAGTGGGGATTTCTAGTGAGGAATGAGGTTGTATTTGAGGTGTATTTATAGGTGTTTTTCGAGCCATTCGTTAATTTCTTTCTTAAACTCATCATATGTTATAGTTGGTGAATTTTCTGCTTCATCAACCATTTGATTAAATTCGTCAATGCTTGGATTTTCTATGCCTGGTGTGGGAAATAGCCATTTATAATCTTTTTCTTTTGATGCTGGTAACATATCTATTTTTTATTTTTTGTATCCACTAAGAAACTGGGTACTGCTTCTAATGGGTGAGGAGTGTATTTTTTTGTAATTAAAAACGAGTTAGTGCCACAATTGCCACAATTGCCACAATTGCCATGTGCTATTTTGTGGCAATTTCGCAATTTTAGAAGAAAAAAAATAAATGTAATACATATATAAAAAAACGCGAACCTTATTAATAATATTTATATATAAGTATATCTATTTTTTTTGAGATAATGCCAACTTTTTAAGGCGTGGCATTTTTGGCATTTTTGGCATTTTCAGAATAAACCTACAGAAACCTCCTGTGCAATTGTGAAATGTTGTAACTTTGCACAAAAAAAGAGCCGAACGGGAATATTCGACTCTTTTGGTTATATTTTTAACTCAGTTAATCGGACACAACGTGCTGTGTCCCTACTTGTTAGAGTTTGAAGTTCAAACCGAAGAAATAGGTGCGTGGGAGTGCTGGACCGTAGATGTAGCCTGCGTCGCGGTCGATGCCTTTATCGATGTCTTGTTGGAATGGATTGAAGATATTCTTCACACCGGCATTGATTTCCAACGAATAGAGGCGATACAGAGGTACTTCGTAGGCAAGTTTGATGCCCATATCGAAGAAGGTTGGAGAAAGCACTTCTTCGTCTTCTGCCACGTAACCAGCAAAGTGTTGGATGAGCATTGGGCCTGTGAGTTTACCATTGAGGTTGATTGTGAACTTGCGAATTGGTTCGTAAGTTGCCATGAAATAGCCATAATGGTCAGGCGTGCGGAACATGCGTTTTTGAGGCGCAATGTTAGGGTTTTCGCTCCAAGTAACAGCCTCGATATAACGGCTTTGTTGGTAAGTATAGCCAAGTTGGAAAATGAATTTTGACTTATATGCCACTTTGCCTTCGAGGTTCATACCATAAACACGAGCACCTTTTTCGTTGGTACGGAGAAGGAGGAGGTTGCCCAATGCATCGTGACCATTTTCGACGAGAGAGAAGACATCGTTGAGTTGAGTGAAGAAGCCTTCGAGTGTAACGTTAGACTCCCACGAGCCAAACTTGCGAGCCCAATCGGCAGATGCACTAACCGAGTGCGACATCTCAGGACGGAGATTAGGGTCGAGTTGGATGAGCGACACCTCGCCACCTACAGCACCTACGTGGAGATCTTCGTCGTAGGTTTGCGGAGCACGATAGCCACTAGCATAAGTTGCACGGAGCACAACCTCTTTGATTGGAGTGTAGCGCACATTGGCACGAGGTGAAAAGATAGGGCGTTTGAGCATAGAATGCTTTTCGCCACGAAGACCGATGAGGAACGAAACATCTTTATTCTTCCACTCGTTTTGAACATAACCACCATAGAGGTGAACATTTTGACGAAGGTCGCGTCCGGAGCCCATGATTTGGTCGGCAAGACGATTGTAAGAGTACTCTACCCCTGCCGAGAGGTCGGCTGGCATGAAGAGACAGTTGAACATGTGGAAACGATATTGACCACCTACGACAGGCGTGATATCGTCGCTCGCACCATAGGCATTGAGGTCTTGCGCAGTACCGAAATAAGAATTACGGCCAATGTGTTGAACAGACGAATAGGCAGTAGCATAGTGGCGTTCGTTTGGCGAATAGTAGTCCCAACGGAGATTACCTGCATCGATATTGTGGCGCAACGACTCGGCGATATCAGCCTCATGCTCAGGGCGGTCGAGTTTGTTACCACCGCGACGAGCTTCAGTCACGTGGTGATATTCGAGAGTGAGTTTTGAATAGTCGGATGTTTTGAAATAAGAACGGAAGCCGAGAGTAGCACTATTGAGGTGAGGAATTTCAGAGAAGCCGTCGTCGTCGTGGTCGTAAGCCTCACGTTGGCGGAGCACACCGAATAGGAAAACACCAATTTTCGAGTCGGAAGTGACGAACGAGCCGTTGAGGTTAGTATTGCTATCCCACGCTTTGCCACCTACGATTTGCGAATTTTGCGAGATATTGAGCGAGTTGCGCACAGGCTCTTTAGTGATGATATTCACTACCCCACCGATAGCATTCGAGCCATAGAGAGCCGAGCCACCACCACGCATCACTTCGACACGGTCAACCATACCGGCAGGCACTTGTTCGAGACCATAGACCGAAGCGAGCGAAGAGAAGATAGGGCGCGAGTCCATCATAAGTTGAGTATATTGCCCTTCGAGACCATTGATACGGAGTTGAGGCACACCACAGTTTTGGCACGACATCTCCACACGCACACCTGTTTGGAAGTCAAGCACGTCCGACATAGTATTAGATGCTGTCGATTCTATGAGCAGAGGCGAAATCACGTTTACGATAGTAGTAGCCTCACGCTTTTTAGTTTCATATTTATTGGCAGTAACCACCACAGCATCAATCAGTAGCGATTCCTCTTCCATAGCAAGATTGATTTCACAAGTTTTACCTGCTTCAAGCAGAAGCGAAGCCTCAATGGTCTTATACCCTACCATCGAGAAAATTAAAGTAGTTTCACCAACAGGCAAGTTAGTGAGCAAAAAGTGACCCGATGCGCCCGACACCGCACCGATAGAAGTACCTTTAAGTTGGATAGTAACAAAAGGAAGGTGCTCACCTGTCATCGCATCAATCACGTGACCTACAAGGTTAGCGTCAGTATGTTTTTGTTGAGCATTAAGATTCATGCACAATGCAGAAAACATAGTGCACAATAAGAGTATAATTGTTTTTTTCATTTAATGGAATTTGTTGTTATTTAATAAGTTATAGAATAAGAATTATCAGACAAGTCGGAGTAACTAGACAAGTCGAACTGGTTGGTAATGAGTAACTACTCATTACTAAGTACTCATTACTCATTAAATAACAGGTGGAGCGCGGAGGGATGCAAGAGTCAAGAAGAACGACTCAATATGCGCAGAATGAGGGGTAAGAAATTCGCAAAAAAGCGCGAAATAGGGAGTAATATCCGGATTTTCGTCAGATATTAACGCAGAGAAATCAGATAAAGATTTAATCAAAACAATCTCCACTCCCGAGTGAGTATGCGAAGAAGTTTTATAAGGGTGCGAGTGAGTAATAATCTTAGAATCAACCACGTGAGTATGCAGACACAACGAAAGGCAAGCCAAATAGCTCACCATCAAAAGTGTCATAAACACGCCTACAAAATGTTGAATTTTACTACTCTTCATTTTTCAAAATTTCGGAATGCAAAATTACAAAAAAAAGTTGAAATAACAAAAAAACTAGAAATCCTAGATAAATTAGAATTTCTAGTTTTAGTAATCATAGACTACAATATTATAGGCTATTGAGGATTTCTTTCACTTTGTCGGAGATGGCGCGACCTTCGGCTTTGCCGGCGAGTTGTTTGCTGGCTACGCCCATCACTTTGCCCATATCTTTTGGTGAAGTTGCACCTACTTGCTCGATGATAGCTTTGACTGCAGTGGTGAGTTCGGCATCTGACATCATTTGTGGGAGGTATTTGTTATAAACCTCGACTTGGGCAAGATATTCGTCGGCGAGGTCTTGACGACCTTGAGATGCAAATACTTCGGCTGTATCTTTGCCTTGTTTTGCCATTTTTTGGATTACTTTGATAGCTGCGGCGTCGGTGAGTTCGCCTGCATTCTCCTTCGAGGTTTTTGCTTCGAGAAGTTCTTTTTTGATACCACGTAGAGCTTCAAGTTCTACTTTATTACGTGCGAGCATCGCTTTTTTGATGTCTTCGCTAATTTGTTCGAATAGTGCCATAGTTGAAAGGTTAGAGGTTAAAGGTTAGAGGTTACATACCCCTCCGGTCTTCGACCACCTCCCCTAACTTAGGAGAGGAAGTCTGTTATCTGTAATCTAATTAGTTTCGCTTAATTGCTGGAACACTCTCCATGTAACGGAGCATTTCGTCGTCATCGTCGATTTGGTCGAGAGAAACTGATACTTTCGATTCATCTTTAGAGGCTGTACCATATAGTTTATCTTTGAAGTCTTCCATCAAATCGACTGGCTTTGATTGCCATGGGTATTTTGGTGTATCTTTCACGGCCTCTTGTTGAGGTTCGACCTCTTGTGGTTCTTCTGCATCGGAATATTTTTTGCCTGAAGCGGCTGCTTCTTCTCGTTTACGACGTAATTCTTCACGCAAATCTTCAGGCACTACGCTCATTTCGGAACCAGTGGCGAGAAGTGTTACTTTTACTTTTTCGCCAAGTTCATCATCGAATGTAACACCCCAAATAACCTCAATATCATCGCCCATTTGCGCCATGAAAGCGTTGATTTCGCTCACTTCGCTCATCACAACAGGATGTGATTTAGAACAATAGAAGTTGAGGAGGATTTTCTTTGATTTATGTATGTCGTTATTATTGAGAAGCGGAGAATTAAGTGCATCATTGATAGCTGCAGTAACACGCCCTTCACCTTCACCATAGCCTGAATTCATAATAGCCACACCACCATTGCGCATAATAGTGCACACATCGGCAAAGTCGACATTGATATGTCCGTCAATAGTGATAATTTCAACAATACCACGCGCTGCGCTTGTAAGCACATTATCTGCATGGTCGAAGGCATTAGAGAGTTCAAGGTTTGGATATACCGAGCAGAGTCGTTCGTTATGAATAACTAAAAGTGCATCGACATTCTCACTCATAGCGGCTACGCCTTCAAGGGCTTGACGAATTTTGCGTTTACCTTCAAAAAGGAAAGGTATAGTGACAATACCAACAGTAAGGATGCCCAATTCACGAGCAATAGATGCTACGAATGGAGCTGCACCTGTACCTGTGCCACCACCCATACCAGCAGTAATGAACACCATTTTAGTGCCATCGTTAAGCATAGCGGTAATCTCGTCACGAGCAGCCTCAGCAGCAGCAAGAGCCACAGAAGGTTTGTTGCCAGCACCAAGTCCTTCGCCTATCAATATTTTATTAGGCACAGGAGAATGATTGAGTGCCTGTTGATCAGTATTACATACTACGAACGACACCTCTTCGATGCCTTGTGCAAACATGTGGTTTACGGCATTACCACCGCCACCACCTACGCCGACTACTTTAATTATCGAATTACTTTTATCAGCCATAATATATTGTGTTGTTAAATCTGTCATAATAATGAGGAATGAGGAGTGAGGAGTTAGGAATTAAAACTCTAATCTCTAATCACTAAACTCTAATCTTTATTTTATTGTTGGTTCTTCTGGGTCGTCGAATAATGTACCTACTTTAACATTGAAAAGATCCTTCCAAGAGGATGATTTTTTCTCTTTTTTAGGGGCGATTGGTTGATTTTTTTCTGGTTCTTCTACTTTTCGTTCTTGGATACATACTTCAGTTGCATTCAACAACAATCCAACGAGCAAAGTATATTCAGTATCAGAATATTTCTCAGCCGACTCAGCATCTAAATAGTGTGTAAATGAGCCAAAACGGATAGACATACCTGTTTCTTGCGCCAAGAATTGCTCAAAATCAGCCATACGCGATGCACCACCAGTAAGCACTATGCCAGCACGTAATTGTTCGGCATAACCCGAACGCTTAACCTCTTCCACACAGAGCATAACAATCTCGGCAAGACGTGCTCTGATGATTTTAATCATATTGCGTTTTGAAATAATACGAGCCTCTGTGCCTGGTTTTGAAGGCATTTTGAAATTGACATCATTTGCGCCCAAATTATCAATAGGAGTACCCTTTTGCACTTTAAGCAATTCTGCTTCATTCACTGTTATATTCAACTCACAAGCCTCATTAGCCAAGTCGTTAGTGATATGTTTTCCTCCAAAAGGGACCACAGCTACATGACGCAAATAGCCATTTTGATATACAACAACAGTGGTAGTTGCAGCACCAAAGTTGATATGCACAACTCCCTCAGATTTATCGTCGGCAGTCAACACAGCATCAGCCATAGCGAGAGGAGCCAAACCTTCAATATTCACATCAGTAAACTGAACTGCACGGTCGACACATTTTGCTAAATTATCTTGAATATCAGCACGTCCCAAAACTATCAAATAATTAGCAGCTATCTCACGACACACGATGCCATTAGGGTCACGCACATATTCACCATCAACGATATACTCCTCATTAGTAATAGAATAAATAGCCTTATCAGTGTTGATTTCGTCACGCAAATCATTGCGCAAGAGAGAAAGTTCGCCTTGTGTAATCTCGGTAGAAGTAGAAAAATTACGGCTCACATTGCCACGCACCGAGCGCAACGAACGTCCATTCACTGCAGTATAAAAACTATTTATATCATACTTCTTGCCTAATTGAAGTTCCAAACGATTCTCCAATTTCTTAGCCATTGATGCTAATAACGAAGCCACATCTGCAGGTTTCTTCACAATGCCATGTTGAATACACTCTGCAGGCGTTTCCATAGTTTCTAACGCCAACACCTTCAAAGTCCCGTTGTCTTGACGCTCTGCCGCCATCATCATTATGCGGGAATTTCCTAAATCTACTGATACAAACATAACTTTATTCAATTCACAATTCATAATTCATAATTCACAATTATTGTTACCTTAAGAAATATGAATTTATTTGTTAACAACTTATTTTTCAAAACTTTCTATTCATAATTTTTAATGCCGAAGGCTAATTATGCATTATGAATTATGAATTATGCATTATTGACAAACTACTTGGTCCTTATATTCAAGGTTTATGACTGAATATTTGTCCCAAGAGTGATATTTTGGTAATACTTTTAAGAATTTTTCTAATTTTCCGAGTTTGGCTTCATAGCGTTCGAGTGTACCTAACTCGATACGGAAATCGCCAACTCGTGGAATTAATTCTACTTTGTTGTCGGGATAAACGTATATTTGAGTAAACGCAGAACGCCAACGACTTTCAGACTGCAAATATACAACAAAATCGTATAACTCCGACACTGCAAAGTCAAAATTTACATTTCCAGTTACAATTGGCACGTATGCCGAGAATTTTATCGATGTTGGCATGCGCTTACGCTCGTTATCGATATAATAATCACGACCCTCTTCTTTCACTCGAAACACAGGTACTCGTTGCGTAACCGAAACATTAACATCGCCATTATTAGCAAAATAGCATTTGACACTCTTCACCATGTTGAGTTTCAATAGACTCTGCTCCATTTCGGTCAAATCTATCTCAGAGTGTTGTTTTCCGACAGGATATACTCCCGAATTTTGAAGTTGGAAACTAACATCTTTGTCGGAAATAAACTTGAATTGCTCGTAGTCGCTCACTATCAAGTGTATGTTCTCACATTTGCGGTCGCCATTTTTAGGCACAACAAACGTAAGCACAACAACCAATCCACCCACAAGTAATGTGATTAGAACCGAAAATAATATTTTATGCCACAATTTCATTTTTTAGATTTTTAGTAGCGAGTAACGAGTAGCGAGACTTACTCGCTTCGTTCGTTAAAACGCAATATACTACACCCCTACAATGATTCGATGATTTTTGGTATATAAGTATCAATATCGCCTGCACCAACAGTGAGGAGAACATCGAAATCAAGAATTTTGAGCGTATCAATCAACTCGGCTTTAGTTGTCAATCGTTTAACAGGAGAAGTAACCTCATCGAGAATAATTTGCGACGTAACGCCCTCGATAGGCAATTCGCGTGCAGGGTATATCTCGAGCAACACCACTTGCTCGGCATGCGAAAGAGCAGCTGCAAATTCGCGATAAAAGTCGCGTGTACGAGTATATAGGTGCGGTTGGAAAACAACTACAATTTTCTTATCGTTATATAAAGCATTTACTGACTTAAGACTTGCCTCCAACTCCATTGGATGATGTGCATAATCATCAATAACCACCAATTTATCAGTGCGAAGATGGAAGTCGAAACGACGACGAATGCCAGCAAACGAAGCCATCGCAGCACGCAATTCGTCAGCAGTTACACCATTGAGATATGCCACCGACATAGCAGCTACGGCATTCTCTACGTTTATCATCACAGGCACACCGAGTTCTACATCAGCAATACGCTCATCAGGTGTTACAAAATCAAACACTAAACGACCACCACCCAAACGAATATTATCGGCATAAAAATCTGCTTTTTCTGTACCTGAATAGGTATAAAGAGTAACTTTATCAGAGATACGAGGCTCTAATTGTATGCCTTTTTTTACAAACAACACACCTCCATCGACAATCAACGAAGTGAAATGCGCAAAACTTTCGAGATATGCCTCATGTGTGCCATATATGTCGAGGTGGTCGGCATCGGTCGATGTAATTACTGCCATATAAGGCGACAAATGATGAAACGAACGGTCGAACTCATCTGCCTCAATAACAACTAAATCACTTTTATCAGAAAGAAGTAGATTGCTTGTATAGTTCTTTGATATACCGCCAAGGAAAGCGTTACAATCGACATGACTTTGTTTCAATATATGAGCTGTCATAGTCGAAGTAGTAGTCTTACCATGCGTACCAGCGATACACAAACCACGCTCCAAACGAGTAATCTCGCCCAACACCGCAGCTCGCTTCATCATCTTGAAACCATTGGTCAAGAAATATTGATATTGTTTATTATCAACAGGTATTGCAGGAGTGTAAACCACTAAAGTTGAGAATTGAGAATTGAGAATTGAGAATTGAGATGGAATCGCCTCCACTTCATCCACATAATTCACAGCAATACCCTCTGCCTCGAGTTCACGAGTCAAAACAGTAGAAGTTCTATCATAGCCAGCCACTTCAAAACCTTTAGCTTTAAAATAACGTGCAATAGCACTCATACCAATACCACCTATACCAAGAAAGTAAAGAGTTGAAAGTTGAGAATTGAAAGTTGAAAGTTGAAAATTATGCATTATGAATTATAAATTAATTTAACTATTTCATCAACAATTTTTTCTGCCGAATTAGGATATGCCAATTTAAGAACATTATCAGAAAGCGATTGTAACTTCTCTTTTGATGCAATAGTTTCCAACGCAATATCGACCAAAGTGTCAACCGCATCTACATCTTTCACCAAAATAGCAGCACCTTTGTCGGACAAAGCACGAGCATTATGCGTTTGATGATCCTCAGCTACATTAGGCGATGGCACCAAAATAGAAGACTTACCCAACAACGAAAGCTCAGAAATCGAACTTGCACCTGCACGCGACACTACCAAATCAGCCACAGCATAAGCATAATCCATGCGCGACAAGAAGTCCATCACCTTTATTTCATCACAACGATAAGGCTCATACGCCTTCAACGCATCTTCGTAATAAATCTTACCAGTTTGCCAAATCACCTGAATGCCCGCTTCTTTCAACTTAGCAAGACCTGCAATCATAGCTTGATTGACGGTGCGAGGACCAAGACTACCACCCATAACCATCAAAGTAGGTTTATCTGGATTTAAGCCAAAATACTCATACGCTTCTTTTTTATCTATTGTAGCCAAAAGATTCTGACGCACAGGATTGCCTGTAAGAATTATCTTATCGGCAGGGAAGAATCGCTCCATACCAGTGTATGCCACACAAATCTTCTCTGCTCCTTTTGCTAACATTTTATTAGTTACTCCAGCAAAACTATTTTGCTCTTGCAACACCACAGGAATACCCATCTGCTGAGCTACCTTAAGGGCTGCACCACTTGCATATCCACCAACACCTACTGCCACATCAGGACGAAAATCCTTTATCACACGGCGCACTTTACGCATCGAACGCAACAAGTTCCACACCACCTTCACATTGCGCAAAATGTTCTTTCTATCTAAACCCTCTACCTTCAAACCTACAATATCATAACCTGCAGCAGGCACACGCTCCATCTCCATACGTCCCTCTGCACCTACAAACAAAATCTCACACTTTGGGTCGCGACGACGCAACTCATTTGCTATACTTACGGCTGGAAATATATGTCCACCAGTACCACCACCGCTAATTAAATATTTACTCATATCAAATTTCTTTTATCTCTTCAAGCATCTCAGTTTCAAGAGAGTCATTTTGTTCTATTTTTGTTTCTGATGGTTTCTCTGCAACAACTGCATTCTCCACCATCTCATTTTTCATTTTTTGTTGTTGGATGTATCGTGTCACACTAATTATCAAACCAAAATATACACAATTCACCAATATCGACGTACCACCACGACTAATCAAAGGCAATGGTTGTCCCGTAACAGGTCCTAAATGCACCGACACGCCTATATGTATAAATGCTTGCAACACAATCAACATCGTAACACCAATCACCAATATCGCACAGAACAACGAATCGGACTGCCGTGCTACCCTACCTGCCCTAAATAGCAACCAAAGGTACAAAAACATCACAAATACTCCCATAAAGAATCCTAACTCCTCAACTATAATAGCAAAAATAAAGTCAGAGAACGCCTCAGGCAAATAGTTTCGCTCCACACTTGTACCTGGTCCATTAGGCAAAAATCCACCCCTCGCCACTGCCATCTGAGCATGATTCTCTTGAAAATTATCATCTGTAACTTTAAATTTGCTCACAGTTTCATCTCCACCAGCAAAATTCTCAATACGAGCAACCCAAGTATAAGCACGCTCAAATACTTTAACCACAGGATTATTATATTCATGATAAACATCCTCTGGTATCATCCAAGCAACAAACAAAATAAACATTACCGCACCTACAACTCCAGCTACAACAACACCCAACTTCTTCCAATTTATCTCACCAATCCACATCATCGTCATCGTAATCACAAACAAAATAGCTGCTGTCGAGAAGTTTTCGGTGAAAATCATACCACACGTAATCACAATTACACCGATAACATACCAAAAATATTTATTCTGTTTCTCCTCGTTTTGCAAACGCTCTATTTGGTCGGCAATCACTATTATCAATGACAACTTAGCCACCTCCGAAGGCTGAAACTGAAAACCACCAATCTCGATCCAACGCGCCGCACCAGCCTGCTCAGTACCCATAAACATCGTAAAAATCAACAATACCCACGACAATGCCAGCCCTGCATACCCCAACAACCTTATCCACTTAAAATCAATCATCTGCACAATCATCAATCCCATAAAACCTATAGCAAAGAACATAGCATGACGCAATATTGGACGATGAATAGAACTACTACTACTCCAATGCACCAACATACTCGACGCACTAAACATCTCGACCATCGAGATGATAAACAACAAAGCAAATATAATCCACACCACTTTGTCGCCCTGCAATGTTTTCGCTAAAAATTTATTCATAATATTACTATCTTCGTTCGTGTCAACAGTCAACGGTCAACAGACTTGTTTTATAATTTTTTTACAGCTTCTTTGAATTGTTCGCCACGGTCTTCATAGTTTTTGAACAAGTCGAAACTTGCACAACATGGTGACAACAACACAGTATCGCCTTTTTGAGCCACTTCGTATGCTGCTTTCACTGCATCTGCAAGATTGTCAGTATCTACAATTTTGCAATTACTATTCAAACCGAAATATTCATTCAATTTTTTATTATCCAAGCCCATGAATATGAGTGTATGCACTTTTTCGCGCACTAAATCAGCAATTTCGCTATAGTCATTGCCTTTATCAGTACCACCAAGAATAAGTACAACAGGTGTTTTCATGCTTTGTAATGCATACCAACAAGAATTTACATTAGTAGCCTTAGAGTCGTTGATATAGCGCACACCACGAATGGTAGCCACATATTCCAAACGATGCTCTACGCCTTGGAATGTTGCAAGCGAACGACGAATTGTTTCGTTTTTCACGCCCATAATATTTGCTGCTACTGCAGCTGCCATCGAATTATACATATTGTGTTTACCTTTTATTGTTATTTCTTCTGTTTTTATTCTTAATTCTTCTTCAAATCCAAAAATCAATTCATCTTCATCTACCAAATACTGCGCTCCATATCTTGTATCTCGTGTCTCGTGTCTCGTGTCTATAAATGGCGCTTGTGATGCCATTATCTCTCTCTTCGCTAATTCTGCTTTAATCACAGGGTCCTCGCTCCAATAAACAAATGTTTGCTCTTTTGTCATATTTTGCAATATGCGGAACTTAGAGTCTATATAGTTTTGGAATTTGTATTCATAACGGTCGAGGTGGTCAGGCGTAATATTCAACAAGATAGCTACATCGGCACGAAAATCATACATACCATCTAATTGAAAGCTCGAAAGTTCTATCACATAATAGTCAAAAGCTTGTTCAGCCACTTGCCAAGCGAAACTACGTCCCACATTACCTGCCAATCCCACATTGTAACCTGCCTCACAAAGAATATGATATGTAAGCATAGTCGTTGTTGTTTTACCATTACTACCTGTGATACAAATAGTTTTAGCATCGGTATAGCGTCCTGCAAATTCTATTTCGCTCACAATAGGAGTATTCTGTGCGCGCAAAGCCTTAATCATAGGTGCTTTTTCAGGAATACCTGGCGATTTTATCACCTCATCGGCATTGAGAATCAACTCTTCGGTATGTTGTTTCTCCTCGTATGGAATACCTCTACGCTCTAACTCTTCTTTATATTTAGGTTTGATTGCCGACATATCCGACACAAATACATCAAAACCTTTTTTCTGTGCAAGTATGGCACTACCTACGCCACTTTCACCTGCTCCTAATACTACTATTCTCATGATATAAGTCTATAGTCAATAGTCTACAGTCTACAGTCATTTACGGTCTGTCGACCGTTGTCTGTTGACTGTTGACAGTTTATTATCGAATTTTCAATGTAATGATTGTTAATACTGCGAGCAAGATGCCTACCAACCAGAAACGCACTGTAATTTTTGATTCAGGGAGTGGTTTGAGTGGGTATTGCCACAAGGCATCGATACCTGAATTACCTGCTTTTTGGAAGTGGTGGTGCAATGGCGACATCTTAAAGATACGACGTCCAACACCTGTTTTCTTTTTGGTGTATTTGAAATATGATGTTTGCATTATCACCGACAAATTCTCAACCAAGAAGATACCACTGAGAATTGGTATAAGAAGTTCTTTGTGGATTGCAATAGCAAATACGGCAATAATACCACCCAATGCCAACGAGCCTGTAACGCCCATAAATACTTGCGCTGGGTAACTATTAAACCACAAGAAACCGATTGTAGCTCCGATAAATGCTGCTGCAAATATCACTAATTCGCCTGCCCCTGGTATGTACATAATATTCAAATAACCAGCATAATTGACGTTACTTGACACGTATGCCAAAATACCTAAGGCTACACCTTGAATAGCCGAAGTACCTGTTGCAAGACCATCTAAGCCATCAGTGAGATTAGCACCATTCGACACTGCTGTAACTACAAAGATAGTTACGAACACGAAGAATATCCAACCCAACATCTGTTTGTGCTCGCCTGCCCAATCAAACAAGTCTGCATAGTCGAGATTGTTATTTTTAAAGAATGGAATTGTTGTTTTAGTTGATTTAATATCTTGACTACTATACTCTACTACTTCAGTATAAGTTTCTCTATCAAAGTTGGTTGACACATTCTCACGAATTACGGCATCTGGACTCAAATAAAGAGTCAAACCTACGATAAGACCAATACCTACCTGCCCTACGATTTTGAATTTGCCATGCAAACCGTCTTTATTTTTGCGGAATACTTTGATATAATCATCAGCAAATCCCAAAGCACCCAACCAAACAGTTGTGATAAGCATCAAAATCATATAAACATTGTGCAACACACCAAAGCAAAGATTAGCTACCAAGATTGACAAAAGGATGATAATACCACCCATAGTAGGAGTACCTTTTTTGCTCATTTGTCCTTCAAGGTCGAGGTCACGAATAGTTTCGCCTATTTGGAGTTGCTGCAATTTGTCGATAATCTTCTTACCCACAAGTGTAGAAAATATCAACGCTGTGATAAATGCCAAACCTGCACGGAAAGAGATAAAGTTAAACATACCTGCACCAGGAATGTCAAATGTTTTGTCGAGATAATTAAATAAGTAGTAAAACATAGTTATTTCAATTCTTAATTCTTAATTCTCAATTCTCAATTCTCAATTCTCAACTCCTCTAAGTTCTTCGCGGTCATCGAAATGGTGTTTTACATCGCCAATGATTTGATAGTTTTCGTGTCCTTTGCCAGCCACAAGCACCACATCACCTGCTTCAGCCAACTGGCATGCAGTACGTATCGCTTGACGACGATCAACGATAACCAACACATTGCGCATTTCTGTAGCATCTAAGCCTGCTATCATATCATCAAGAATTGCTTGTGGGTCTTCGTGACGTGGATTATCGCTTGTAAGTATCACTTTATCGCTACCTTTCACTGCTTCACGAGCCATCATTGGACGTTTACCTTTATCACGATTGCCACCACAACCTACCACCGTAATCAATCGTCCCGAACCGCCACGCACATCGTTGATTGTGTCAATCACATTAGTCAAAGCATCAGGAGTGTGAGCATAATCGACTATAGCAGTGAAACCTTTTGCCATTTTCATTGATTCAAATCTGCCCGATACTGCTTTCGAAATAGACAATATACGCAATACCTCTTCTGCATCAGCACCCAACAACACTGCTGCGCCATATACCGCCAAAAGATTATAGGCATTGAATCGTCCAACGAAAGGCATAAATACTTCACGACCACACACATTCAACAACATACCATCGAACGAAGCCTCTAATATACGAGTTGTAAAATCAGCCAAACCACGCACACTATATGTCTTTTTATCTGCTTTTGTGTTTTGCAACATCACCATGCCTGTCTTATCATCGCTATTCACTATCGCAAACGCACCTTTTGGCAATTCATCGAAGAAACGTTTTTTTGCTTTCAAATAATTATCGAATGTCTTGTGGTAATCAATATGGTCGCGTGTAAGGTTAGTGAAAATACCACCTGCAAATTTCAATCCTGCAATACGACGTTGATCAACAGAATGCGAACTAACCTCCATAAATGCGTATTGACATCCAGCCTCAACCATCTCAGCCAACAAAGCATTCAATGCCACTGCATCTGGTGTAGTATGAGTAGATTCTATTGCTTTATCATCCACATAGTTGCATACAGTTGAGAGCAAACCTACTTTGTAACCCAATGCGCGATGCAATTGATATAATAATGTAGCAATAGTAGTTTTTCCATTTGTACCTGTAACACCCACCAATGTCAACTGCTCAGATGGACGACCATAGAAATTACTTGCCATACGACCCAACGCCTCTGCACTATCTTTCACTACTACAAACACCACATCAGCTTGCAATTCTGGCTTTTCTTCACACACAACAACACTCGCACCTGCCTCGATAGCCTTACCTATATAATCATGACCATCGACCGCTGTGCCACGAGTAGCCACAAACATACTACCAGCCACCACTTTGCGTGAGTCAAATTCAATACTTTTAACTTCAACATCAGCAGGCAGAACACCTACCAATTCTACACCTTTAATAATTTCTGAAAGCAACATTTTATTTAGTGTTTAATTATTAGTTAGTAGTTATTAGTTGTCGAACAATTATGAATTATCTAAGCGTTAGCACCACTGTCGCACCTTTCACCACATTTTGTCCACTTAAGATAGATTGTTTCACCACTCGTCCTTTGCCATATAGTTGCACATACATACCACAACTTTCCATCAAATATACTGCATCGGCTGCACCCATACCCACTACGTTTGGCACTAAGTTATTCAATATAGGACGTGAATTAGAAACTAATTCGTTATATTCTTCTGATTCCGACATCGAAATCCAATCCGCTTCATCTTTCTCATACTTCAAATTCAACTCATCCATTGCATCTTCCACCTCCTTACGAGCTCCAGCCTTCACTCTTGGTAAATTATATCGCTGTATTGAATCACCTTCCCATTTAGCCAACTCATCAATGTTATTTTCAACCTCTTGCGAATATATGCGCTCTGCAACTTTCTTAAACACATCACCACACATAAACGCAGCTGCAGGATTCATCTGAGGCTCTTTCACTACAACTATACATGAATACATCGGTTTATCAGCGGGAAAATAGCCACAAAAACTAACTTGGTGCTTTGTCACTCCACCTTTACCATAACCCAACTGTGCTGTACCTGTCTTGCCTGCTATCGGAAACAAATCCGACGCTATCGACTTCGCAGTACCATATTCAACCACTCCCTCCAACATACCTTGCATCTTCTTCAATGTCGAACTCTTACAAATACTTGAATTTATCACCTCTGGCGAATTCTTCATTATTACATGCCCATCACGACGAATTTCACGCACTAAATACGGACGCATCATCTTACCACCATTAGCTATTGCATTATAAAAATTCAACGTATAAATTGGTGGCACTTGCACTGCATAACCAATCGACATCCAAGGCAATGATACTCTACTCCAGCTCTTACTTTTTGGCGTCGGTATCTTCGGAGCAGAGGTACCTGGCACGCCAAAATCCATTTTTTCAGTAAATCCCGTAGCCGTAATTGCATCAATAAATTTCATTGGGTCGCTCTTATAATTCTCGTCAATAATCCTACTCACACCCACGTTACTTGACTGAGCCAATATTCCTGCTACCGACAAAGTGTCATACCCACCCTTACGCCAGTTATGGTCAGTCATCTTGCTTTTATGGAACATCCAAACGCCATGATTCAAATTAACAGTATCTGCCGTATCACACACATTGTGGTCCAACGCCACCATCAAACTCATAGTCTTGAACGTAGAACCTGGTTCCGACAAGTCAGCCACTGCCATATTCCAACCCTCAAAATAGCTACCATCACTTGCACGTTGCAAATTCACCATCGACTTTATCTCACCTGTCTTCACCTCCATCAACACCAAACAAGCATTTTTCGCTTTTATCACATCCAACTTCTCCCTCAATACAGTCTCACAAATATCTTGCATCTCAATATCTATCGTAGTATAAATATCTGCACCACGTTTAGCAGGCTTCTCTTCAACAAATACCCAATTACCTTTTCCCACCAAATGTCCTTTCGCTCTACCTTTCTCACCAGCCAACAATGAGTCGAACCTCAACTCCAAACCAAACTGACCTCGTCCATCGCTACCATATATATCACCTAAGGTACGATTTGCCAACGAACCATAAAGATTTTCTCTATTAAACGACTCTTCAGTAAAAAATCCACTCTTATTTCGTCCTATTCTAAACAATGGAAATTGCTTAACTTCCATCATATCAATATACGACACTCGTTTAGGATACAATTTCAATCGTCTATTTTCCTTTGCAAATGCAGCATCAATCATTGCTCTATACTCACTTGGACTCTTATCTCCAAATTTTCTCGACAAACAAATCGACAACGAATCTATATTCTCATAATAAAATTTTCTTCCTTTCTCACTTTTATAAAAACCAACACCCAAATCCATATACAAACGATAATATGGTATAGTAGCCGTAATCAATCGTCCATCCGCATCAAACAAGTTACCTCGTTCAGGAATAATATCTCTATCTTTCTTTTGCAATTTATCAACTTGCTCCATCCAACTACCCCTCTCTATAGTAACAATACAAAGCATACGCAATCCTGCCGCAACAAATGCTGCAACAATTACGAGATACACTATCGTAAAACGATTTACTATAGATTTTCTTAATGCCATACTTTATTTAGTTAGTAATTTGTAGTTAGTAGTTAGTAATTAGTAATTAGTAGTTAGTAATGTGACTATTGACTATCGACTATTAACTGTCGACTATTGACTCTCAATTCTCAATTATAATAATCGGTTTCGCCGATTCCTCCAAATCCACCCCCATTGCATCTAATGTTTCAATTATCATCGTGCGTCGTCCCGCTAATTTCATATCTTTCGACAATGTCAACGACCTATATCTCAAATCCACCACCTCTTTCCTCAACTTCTCTACCTCACGCAACTCTTTTTCATATAAAAATCGGTTATTCACATAAACCAACGAAAGCAAAAACAACAACCCCACAAATAAAAATTGCTTCTGTACTGCCTCTTTCAAAAACACATCCCCCGCAATAACATCCTTTATCAGCGTCACCACGCTAACTTTCTCATCACCCGAATCTACAATCGTAGGTCTCTCAGATTCACTCTGCTTATTTTTCTTAAACTTAAATAAATTCACGTTATTCAATTAATAATTAAGAATTAACAATTAATAATTAAATTAGAGGTTAGAAATTAAAGTTTATCCTTAACTCCCAATTCCTCACTCCTCACTCCAATACGTAGTTTCGCCGACCTTGCTCTCGGATTTCTCTCCACCTCTTCTTCCGACGCCACAATCACTTTATTATTCACAGCCTGCAAAGGCGCAATCACACGGCCATAAAAATCCTTCTCTTGCTTACCCTCACAATTACCTGTTTTTATAAAGTTTTTCACCAATCTATCTTCCAACGAATGATAAGTCATCACTACCAATCGTCCATCTTCAGCCAACACATCAGGCACTTGCGCCAACATATCTTTCAAGACATCCATCTCGTGATTCACCTCTATTCTCAACGCCTGAAACACTTTCGCCAAATCTTTCTTCTCACGCTCATGTTTAAAAAACGGTTTCACCACTTCCATAAACTTCGCTATATCATCAAATTTCTCATTCTCACGCGCCTTTACTATAGCTTTTGCCAATTTTCTTGCTTGTTGCAATTCGCCATAAAAATAAAACACATTCGCCAACTCCTCCTCACTGTATTCATTCAACACATCTGCCGCTGTTTTACCAGCCGCCGTATTCATTCTCATATCTAACTGACCCTCAAAGCGAAACGAAAAACCACGAGTCTCATCATCCAAATGGTGCGAACTAACCCCCAAATCAGCCAATATGCCATCCACTTTCTCCACGCCATTATACTTCAAAAAATTCTTCAAATATCTAAAGTTACTCCTCACAAATATAAATCGCTCATCATCAAACGCATTCTTCATCGCATCGAGGTCTTGGTCAAACGAATACAAATGACCACCCTCACCCAATCGTTCCAATATCGCACGCGAGTGCCCACCACCACCAAAAGTAACATCCACATAAACCCCATTAGGCTTAATATTCAACCCATCCAAACACTCCTCCAACATTACCGGAACATGATATATAGTTAATTCACAATTCATAATGCATAATTCATAATTAGTTCAACAACAATAAAAAAACCTATTCCTTACCCCCTACTCCTTACTCCCTAATTTCTTCAACCTCTCCGAAAGCTTCTCTTTCATCGCAAACTGTCCTTCATACATCTCCTTACTCCACAACGCAATTCTATCAACCATACCCACAAAAATCAACTCGCCACCGCCACCCAATCTCGCCTGCAATCGTTTTGGCAACAATACACGCCCTTGACTGTCAAAATCCAAAACCTCAGCATCACCCACAAATTGCATCAACAACATCTGGTCTTCTGGGTCCCACTCATTCAATTTCGACTGCAAATCCAAAACTTGTTTATTCCAAACACTCTCAGGATAAACCACAAGATACTTTTCATCAGCCTCCATTCGCACCACAATACGCTCCCTATCCTCTTCCGAGAACACTTTTCGGAACACAGATGGCACAAACACACGTCCCTTCACATCTATCTTCGCTTCTATTTTACCAAGAAATGTCTTCATTGTCATATATTAATTTATTGTTAATTATCAATCATTTACACCTCAAAAATCGCCCTTCAATTCTCAATTCTCAACTCTCAATTCTCAATTCCCTGAATTACGATGTAAAGTTACAAAAAATTTTTCAATTCCCCACCATTCCCCACCAAAAAAGTTTTCCACAAATTATTAACACCTAAACATGAAAATTTCATACTTCATACTTAACCAAACTACACTAATAATCAAACCATTAAAACCAACAAAAACCAAAGTGGAGCAAAATCCCACAAACACCAAATTATTACTACTAATCTCCCACATTTTACATCACCCAATCAACAAAAAAATCCCCAACTCGACTCTCATATATCAACTTTTTTGTATCTTTGCAAATAATTAAACACGAAACATCAAACCAAAATCTTGCATTTCATGTCTCACATCTTAAATCTTAAAATTATGAAAACAAAAAAACTATTTTTCGCTATGATTGCCACTACAATGGGCTTGGCTTGCTGTACTAACAACAAGCAGACTATCAACTACCCCGACGCAAGAAAAGCCGAAACGGTTGACACCTATTTTGGCACCGAAATTGCCGACCCATACTCGTGGATGGAAAACGACACCACTGCCGAAGTGGCTGCGTGGGTGAAAGCCGAAAACGAAATCACTTTCGCGCACCTCAACAAAATCCCATTCCGCAAACAACTCAACCAACGCTTGACCGAACTTATCAACTACGAAAAAATCGGTGCTCCAAGCAAACGACATGGCAAATATTACTTCTTCAAAAACAATGGTTTACAAAACCAAAGCGTGCTATACACCAAAGATGCCTTAGATGCTACACCCGAAGTTTTGCTCGACCCAAACACTTTGTCCAACGATGGCACTGTGGCGTTAGACAAGACCTCTATCTCCAACGACGGTAAATATTTAGGTTATACTATCTCACGCAGCGGCAGCGACTGGAAAGAGATTTTCGTAATCGACCTCGAAACTCGCCAACACCTCAACGACCACATTCTTTGGGCTAAATTCTCAGGCATACAATGGCATGGCAATGGTTTCTACTACAGCGCATACGATGCTCCTGTCGAAGGCAAAGAGTTCTCTAACGTAAACGAAAACCACAAAATCTATTACCACCGTCTCGGCACACCTCAAAGCGAGGACATCTTGGTGTACCAAAACCCTCAATACCCTCGCCGATTCTACTCTTGTGTCGTGAGCGACGACGAAGAGGTGATGTTTGTTTACGAATCTGGTGCAAACAATGGTAACCGACTATTCTTCAAAAACTTGAAATCAACTAACAGCGACTTCACCCTCATTGCCGACAACGACGAATACGAACAATATTTCCTCGAAAAAATTGGCGACTATCTCTATTTCTTCACCAACGACAATGCGCCTAAATACAAAATTATGCGCACCCACATCAGCCGCCCTGCTCGCGAACATTGGGAAGATGTAATTGCCGAAAACGAAAACACTCTCAACGGTTGCGAGGCTATAGCTGGTCATTTCATCGTGACTTACACCGAAGACGCCTCTGACCACGCCTACGTTTACGACTACGACGGCAACCGAATACAAGAGGTTAAACTCCCTTCTCTCGGTAGTGTTGGCTTCACTGGCAGCAAAGACGACGACGAAATTTTCTATACTTTCTCGTCATACATCCATCCTGCAAGCATCTACCGCTACGACATAAAATCTAACAAATCAACTCAATACCTCACACCTGAACTCAAATTCAATCCAGAAGACTATACCGTTGAACAACAATTCTTTGCTTCGAAAGATGGCACACGCATCCCTATGTTCCTCATCCACCGCAAAGACCTCGTGAAAGACAGCAAAAACCCTGTGCTCCTCTACGGATATGGTGGTTTCAACATCAGCCTCACGCCATCGTTCTCTACTTCACGCATCCCATTCATCGAAAATGGCGGCATCTACGCTGTAGTAAACCTTCGCGGTGGTGGCGAATATGGCGAAGAATGGCACTTAGCGGGTACTAAAATGCAGAAACAAAACGTATTCGACGACTTCATCGCAGCTGCCGAATACATGATTTCGGAGCAATACACATCGGTTGGCAATATTGCCATCATGGGTGGCTCTAACGGTGGTCTATTGGTAGGTGCAGTAGTCAACCAACGACCTGACCTCTACACTGTTGCTATACCACAAGTTGGCGTAATGGATATGCTCAAATACCACAAATTCACTATCGGTTGGAACTGGGCTCCAGACTATGGCACAAGCGAAGAGAGCGAAGAAATGTTCCGCTATCTGCTCAACTACTCGCCTATCCACACTATCAAAAACGACGGTACGCCTTACCCTGCTATCCTCGTCACTACAGCCGACCACGACGACCGCGTAGTGCCTGCCCATTCATTCAAATACACCGCCACTCTACAAGCTGCTAACACAGGCGATGCGCCTAAACTCATCCGCATCGAAACCAACGCAGGTCACGGCGCAGGCAAACCTATCAGCAAACAAATCGAAGAAACTTCCGACATGTTTGCCTTCATTATGTACCATTTAGGAATGAACTACAAATAAATTTATTCTAAAAACTATTGCAATATCAATAAAAAATTGTAACTTTGCCAAGTAAAATTTTTCATAAACTTCCTTTTTTATAAAGATGTGGTAGCCGTAAGGCTACCCTTCTTATTTCTTACCCCAATCATAACAAATTAAGAACTAAAAAATAAAGAATGAAGGATGAAAAATGAATACTTAATAATTAAAAATGACAAATTAAAAATAAATTTCTCATTCCTAACTCCTCATTCAAATGATTCTTCGCAACGCATTAAAAACCGCACTTTGGATTATACGAATCATAGTCCCTGTGTCATTCGTAGTTACTCTACTTGATTTTTATGGCGTCATCGAATGGATTTCCGTTTACACCGCACCATTATTCCAAATCATCGGACTACAAGGTAATGCAGCTATAGTCTATTTCTCATCTCTTTTCCTCCCGCTCTACGCACCAATTGCCATCATTGCCACACTTCCTCTCACACTACGCGAAATCACAATACTTGCGTTGATGTGTCTCATCACCCACAACCTACCCATCGAATGCGCCGTACAACGCCGCTCGGGCACTCCGTTTTGGCAAACTCT
>JAZRJN010000188.1:0-1996 GCA_045645785.1 Candidatus Aphodosoma sp.
AGGAATGTAAATTTTTTCATATAGTTTAGTTGAGTTATTTTAGTGTATTCAATATTTTCTGTAAAGCCACCTGCATCTGTTCCAGTGGCATAGATGGGTTTTGTGTCCCTACGACTTGCTCTGGTAGGCGAGGGAGATGTAGAAAACCAATTTTAGTTGGTAATGATAACTTATCGCACCAGTAAAGCAGTTCATAAAAAAGATGGTTGCAAACGTATGTACCTGCTGAATTTGATATTACAACAGGTATATTTTTTGCAGCCACAGCTTGTTGTATCACTTTGATTGGCAACGTTGAAAAATAGGCATTCTTGCCATCTACGTGGATTAGTTCATCAATAGGAGTATAACCACTATTGTCGGCAGTGCGGGCATCATCAAGGTTCAATGCCACGCGCTCTATGCGGATAGAGTCACCGGTGCATTGTCCGAAAGCTAATACAATATCAGGTTGGTATTGCTCAAGTATCTTTGGCACAATACTTGACACAGCCTTAAATTCAACAGGCAATCGTAACTTAATAGACTCAAAATCACTTGTAGTATTCTTGAAAGAATCTACAAGCGACCAAGATGAGTTTATTTTATACTCATGAAAAGGCTCAAAACCAGTGAGTAGTATGCGTTTCATTGGAATTATCGTAATGATAGTTACGGTAATGGTGGTTACTATAATATTTTGCTTATTGTATTAAGCAAAAAATAATATCATTTGAAAGGCTAAAATAGATTTTTCTATATTTTACAATAAAATATTTTAACAAATTGTTGTGTATATCAAATAATTGCATTACCTTTGCAATTGAATTATAGTAACCGTCATTACCGTAATGACGGTTACTATAACAAAAAAGGTACTAATTGCTATGAAGTTTTATAATAGAGAAACAGAATTAGAGCTATTACAAGAAACCGCTCAACTATCACAAGAAGTTTCGCAAATGACCGTACTAACAGGTCGTCGTCGTATTGGGAAGACAAAGTTGCTACTACGAGCAACTGAAAATATGCCATGTGTATATTTTTTTGTATCACGCAAAAGCGAAAGCATACTGTGCAACCAATTTGCAACTGAAGCATCGCAAGCACTGAATGTGCCGATTGGTAATTACAATCGTTTTGCAGACTTATTAGAGCACTTAATGCGCATCTCGACATTGCAACCATTCACGCTTATCATCGACGAATTTCAAGAGTTTGTGAATATTGAAAAGTCGATTATCGGTGATATACAACGAGTATGGGACTTGAATAAAGACAAAAGTCGCATAAATTTGCTGGCAAGTGGCAGTATATATTCGATGATGCACCACATTTTTGAAAACGAAAAAGAGCCACTATTTTCACGAGCAAGCAATATCATACATCTTCAATCATTCAGAACTGACACTCTCAAAGAGATTCTTGCCGACCATAATCCTAATTATACTGCCGAAGATTTATTGGCATTATTCACATTCACTGGTGGCGTTGCTTGGTATGTCGAACTGCTGATGAATGCACGAGCTGTAACCTTCAAAAAAATGGTTGACCATATTTTCCGTGAAAATTCATTATTCCTCAACGAAGGCAAAAACCTACTAATTGAGGAGTTTGGCAAAGATTATAGCATCTATTTTTCGATTTTAGAGTGTATTGCACGAGGTATAAATAGCCGTGGCGATATTTCCAACTCAATCGGGATTCAAGAGATTGGTGGTCATTTAGCACGATTAGAACGAGATTTCAATATCATCCGACAAATTCGACCTATATTCAGCAAACCTTCAACAAAAACTGTAAAATATTATATTGCTGACAACTTTTTGACATGTTGGTTCAGATTTATCTACAAACATATCAATTATATAGAATCAGGCAATATAGAGTTGCTAAAACAGGTATTTATGCGCGATTACCCTACTTTTTCAGGTCAGATGTTAGAGCGTTATTTCCGTCAGCAAGCAATCGAAAGTCATCAATATACCACAATAGGCAACTATTGGAATCGCAAAGG
>JAZRJN010000189.1:0-8132 GCA_045645785.1 Candidatus Aphodosoma sp.
GGCAATGACAGTGTTGGAACTGAGAATTGAGAGTTGAGAATTGAGAGTTGAGAATTGAGAGCGTTTTTGTAGTTTGTAGATTATTTTTTGTGTTTTATTTTTTATCCATTGCCAGAGGTTAAATAGGATAGGGAAGCCGATGCCACCAAGTATAATTAACCACGATAGAGAATTAAGTAGGAGGTAGTTGTTGCGGAAATCGGGGTGGAATAATCCTGTTTCGAGAGTAGAGAAGCCTGCATTGCAAAATGCTGATATGGAGTGGAATATGGCTACGAATGCGCCATATAGAGTGTAATTGCCCATTGCCTCATATATGAATAGTGCGCCTAAGAGTTCGATTGCTATAGTGATGAAAATAATATTACGTAGGGTGGTGAATATCTGCGATACGCTATTGTCGGGGTCAATTAAGTCCTTAATTAGCATTTTGTTTTGCGATGGATGACGACCAGCAAACATCAGTCCAAAGAATGAGGTGAAAGTCATAATGCCAATACCACCTAATTGTATGAGAAATAGAATGATAATGTGTCCTGCGGTTGTAAACGTAGTGGCTACGTCGATTGTTGTAAGCCCCGTTACGCATACGGCACTTGTGGCTGTGAATAGGGCATCGAAAAACGATATGCCATTGACCGTAGCACGAGGTAGTAGTAGAAGACCTGTGCCAGCAAAAATCATAGTCAAGAAACTGCCCACCATAATCCAACTTGGTGAGATTTTGGTCGATAGTGAGTGGGTTATTACTGCTGATATTTTCAGTAGAGCTTCAATGGCTACGATGCTAATCATTAAGTAGTTGTGGCGTAATATTGTGAACGTTGACCAATAGCGTTCGAGCCATTCGGTTGGTAATAGCCATATTACTGACAAAGATATGATTACTCCATATAAAAAAACGAATATAGGGTTGATTCGTTTTTTTGTTTTATATCGTGTTGAAGAGGATTTTGTGTGCGATTTTATATGTTTAATGAAATTAAATGTATATTCGCAGAAGAAAAAATAGAAAGAAAAAAGGAATAGAGGTAGTGGAATGGCTTTATCGAAAGCAATGGGAAAGCCGAGAGCGTAGATAAGAATTGCGATAACGACTATAGATGTTAGCGCATTGATTAATGATACTGCATTGAAAAGCCACGAAATTACAGGCGATAGCATTAGTTGCAATCGCATTATGATTGATTTGTATAGGCCTATAATTCGTTCTTTCATGGTGTTTTATTGTCAATAGTCAACGGTCAACAGTCAATAGTTGCCGTTTGGATTTGGACTATATTGACTTTGTTTTGCAAAGATAGGAAAATAATTTTATAAATCCTATTTTTGTTGTGAAAAGTACTTACAAAACTTATTTATACCACATTCCGAGCATTTAGGAGAGCGGGCAGTGCAGACGTAGCGACCATGGAGTATGAGCCAATGGTGTGCGCGTGGCACAAGGTCTTGGGGAATATGGCGTATGAGAGTTTTTTCGGTTTCTAAAGGAGTTTTGCTATTGTTGGTAAGACCGATGCGGTTGGCTACGCGGAACACGTGGGTGTCGACAGCCATAGTAGGTTGATTGAAACAAACGGCAGTGATGACGTTAGCAGTTTTTCGACCTACGCCAGGTAGGGTTGTGAGTTCTTCTGTGGTTGAAGGTACTATGCCGTTGAAATGTTCGACAAGTGCTTGTGCCATACCTTGCAAATGGCGTGCCTTTGCATTGGGGTACGATACCGACTTGATATAATGGAGAATATCTTCGACAGAAGCTTTAGCCATAGCCTCAGCCGTAGGGTAGGCATCGATGAGAGCAGGCGTAACCATATTAACCCGTTTGTCGGTGCATTGTGCGCTGAGAATGACAGCAACGAGGAGTGAAAATTCGTCACGGTAGATGAGTTCAGGTTTGTCGTTAGCGTTAGTATCAATGAAATATTGTAGTACGCCGTTATATCGTTCTTTTTGGGTCATAATTTATCAATTAAGAGTTAAGTACAAAATTATGAAAAAATATTGATATAGTCTGTATATTTGAAAAATAATTTACCTTCTTTATTTTGGTATATATTATTTTTGTTGAGTATGATTGGCAAGATTTTTGGATTGAAATTATTAATTATTGATATTCTTTTACTTTAAATAATTATTATCATGAAAAAACTAATGTTTTTATTATTATTTGTTGGTGTTGCCGAAATAACAAGTGCAATGCATGTGCGCAATATTGTATATACAACACGATATGATACGCTTGATTTGTATATGACTATTTATGAACCTATTAGTCCTAAATCAGATTACGTAATTTTGTATATGCATGGAGGTGCTTTTATATCGGGGAGTCGTAATGATAGCGTTGTGGTAGCTTATTGTAAAGCTATGAGTGAGCGAGGATTTAGGGTTGCTACGATTGATTATCGACTTGGGATGGAGAGTTTTGCATTAAAAGGGATGAAATTTGTAAGAGCTATACAAACTGCTATCTATCAAGCTGTGGAAGATTGTTCGGCAGCGGTAGTTTATTTGATAAAAAATGAGGGTGTAGGTGGAGATAAAGTAATATTAGCTGGGTCGAGTGCGGGAGCAATCATGGCATTACAAACAGATTATATGCATAGTAATGGAAGTTGCTACACTGCTTTATTGCCTGATACATTGCGGTTTGCTGGAGTAATAGCATATTCGGGGGCAGTGTTAACAACAGAGGGTTCAGTTGATTATGCGCGTCGCCCTGCACCTACGATGTTGTTTCATGGCTTGGAAGATAATATAGTAACATATTATAAGATAAAAATGTTTAAATATGGATTTTTTGGTTCAAATTTGTTAGTTAAAAGATTAGAAAAATATGATTGTCCATATTATATTCGTCGTTATGAGGGATTGAGTCATGAGGTTTGTCATTATGGTTCAAAAACAGTTCTTGAAACTGAATATTTTATACAAAAATATATAGTTGAAAAAAGGCATTTAATGATTGATGAAACATATAAAAATATTGATATAGAGCCTAAAACAGAATATTATGAGCAATTACGATATGAATTTACGCATAATAGAGATAAATAGGAAAATAAAAATCGGTGAAGTACTTGTTGCTTTGTCGATTTTTTGTTTTTTTATTACTGTCTTTGGAAAAGATATTATTATAAAGGAGGACGTCGAAGATGTCCAATAATTAGTAACCGCATGTAATTTTTGCGATATCGCTTTGCTCCTCACAAAAATTATCCGCAGTTATGCACATTGGACGTTTTCAACGTCCTTTATAATAATATATTTTTTTTGCGGGCAGTAATAAAATTTTTCAACTTGATTGTTGAGCGGACGCTCGAGTCGAGCGTCCCTATTGTTAATAAGTTGTGCAAATTGAATGTTGATTATTTTATGGAGATATGGAAATAAATTAGTAACTTTGCACGTTAATATAATGAGGAATTAGAAATGAGGAGTGAGGAATTGGGAATAAGTAAGCGAATAATACGCCCTGAAAGGGTAAAAGAATATAAAATTACTAAAATAATATGGCTAAGAAAGAGAGTAAAGTTAAGAAAGAGAAACAACCGAGTAAGATTTTGATGTTTTTACGAGATGAGCGTTTTCGTTTTGCATTTGGTATTGTCTTGTTTTTCTGTTCGTTATATTTATTGTTGGCATTAGTGTCGTTTTTCTTTACGGGCGGTGCTGACCAAAGTATAGTGTTGGCAGATGATGTGTCGCGTGCTGATATGAAGCGTCAGGTGTTGAATTGGACAGGCGTGAATGGTGCGTTGATGGCTAATTATTTGATTAATGAGTGTTTTGGTGTGTCGGTATTTGCGTTTTTGTTGATGTCGTTTGCGGTGTCGATTCGCTTAATGGGTGTTGAAGTTAATTCATTGTGGAAGTGGATTTTGTTTCCATTGTTGTTCGTTGTATGGGCTCCGTTGATGTTGGATTTCTGCTTTGGAGGCTTGTTGGCTACATCGTTTGTTAATATCGGCGGTGCTTATGGTGCTTATTTGTCGGACTATTTGATTTCTAATATAGGTAAACCAGGTACGTTCTTTGTAATACTTGGTTCATTTATTGTGTTTGCAGGATTTGCATTTTCGGCAACTATTCCTATGATTCAGAATTTGTTTATTCCTATAAAGACACGAGACACAAGACACGAGACACAAGATTTGTCTGAACAATCTGAAGAGTCTGATTTGTCAGACTCGTCAGATTCATTAGATGAAGTTGTTGATATTGAGGAGGAGTTAGAGGGTATTGAGATTGAGCAGGTAGAAATTGAAGAAGAGGAGGTGATTGAGGAGATTACAGATGATAAAGAACAGATAATAGATGGCCGTGAAGAGATAACAGAGGAGGATGAGGTTGTAACTGAAGAGGTTGCGATAGAAACAATAACCGAACAGATTACAGATGACAGAGATGAGACTAAAGAGGTAATTATTGAAGATAAAGAGAAAATAGATGTTGAAATAGATACGCAAGTGGCAGAAGAGGGTGAGAGAGTAGAGGAGAATCTTGAGCCATACGACCCTACGTTGGATTTGTCGTATTACAAATATCCTACACTCGATTTGTTGAAAGAGTATCCTAATCAGGCTGTTACACTTTCGAAAGAGGAGCAACAAGCTAATCAGGTGAAGATTATCACTACGTTGAAGAATTTTGGTATCGGCGTTAAGAAGATATTTGAAACAATTGGTCCTACTATCACATTGTACGAAATTGTGCCTGAGGATGGTGTGAGAATTTCAAAGATTAAGAATCTTGAGTCGGATATTATGCTCTCTCTTGCGGCTACGGGTATTCGTATTATTGCTCCTATGCCAGGTAAGGGTACGATAGGTATTGAGGTGCCAAATTTGAATCCGAAAATCGTATCTATGCATGCAACTATAGCCTCTAAAAAATTCCAAGAGTCGAAGATGGAATTGCCTGTGGCTTTGGGTCGTACGATTACAAATGAAGTGTTTATGTTCGACTTGGCTAAGGCTCCTCACTTGCTTGTGGCAGGTGCTACAGGTCAAGGTAAATCGGTCGGATTGAATGCTATTATCACCTCTTTGCTTTATAAAAAACACCCTTCGCAATTGAAATTTGTGTTGGTTGACCCTAAGATGGTAGAGTTTAGCATGTATCGCAATATAGACAAACACTTCTTGGCACAGATACCAGATGCCGAAACGCCTGTTATCACTGATACCTCGTTGGTGCTCTCGACTCTCAATTCGCTTGTGCAAGAGATGGAAGACCGTTATAAATTGTTGATGGATGCCAATGTGCGTAATATCAAAGAGTATAACGAGAAATTCATTAATCGCCGTTTGAATCCTTATAAAGGGCATAAATATTTGCCTTATATAGTGATAATTATTGATGAGTTTGGTGACTTTATTATGACTGCAGGTAAAGAGGTGGAGACTCCGATTGCACGTATTGCTCAAAAAGCTCGTGCTGTAGGTATGCACTTGATTTTGGCTACTCAACGTCCATCGGTAAATATCATCACAGGTGTGATTAAAGCCAACTTCCCAGCGCGTATGGCATTCAAAGTGTCGAGCGGTATTGACTCGAAGACTATTCTTGACCAATCGGGCGCACAACAGTTGGTGGGTAAAGGTGACTTATTGTATTTGCAAGGCGATTCGCCTGTACGTGTGCAATGTGCGTTTGTCGATACTCCAGAAGTGGAAAAAGTAGTGGAATATATCAGTGAACAACAAGGTTATCCAGCACCATTCGAATTGCCAGAACCACCAGTGCCAGAGGGAGAAAACAAAGATTTGTCGGGCGTGGATTTGAGTAAAAAAGACCCTTATTTTGAAGAAGTTGCTCGTTTTGTGGTTACAAGCCAGATGGGTTCGACAAGCTATATTCAACGTAAATATAATATTGGTTTCAACCGAGCAGGTCGTATTATGGACCAATTGGAAGTGGCTGGTATCGTAGGCCCTGCTCGTGGTAGTAAGCCACGTGAAGTGCTTGTGTCGTCGGAAGTTGAATTGGAAAGTATGTTGTCGTCGATGTGATGAATAAACTTTTTCGGGAAAGTTAGGTCAAATGGATATGAAGAAAATATTATTTGTATTTTTAATAGCATTTTTGCCTTTGTTTGTTTATGCACAAAACAGTGCAGAACGTAGGGTTAAAGCGGCTGTGACAGAGCTGAAACGTTCGGCGTATGAAGGGCAATTCACACTGTTATATTATAGTTCAGCTAATGATGCTACCGATAAACAGTCGGGTGAGATAACCTTAAAGGGTAATAAATTTCGTATAATATTAGGTGGCAATGAGACTAAATTTGATGGTAAAACACAATGGATGTTTGTGTCAGAGTATAATGAAGTCTCAATTACAGAGCCTACACTTGATGAGTTAAAAGAGGTAAGCCCATTGGCAATGATAGAACATTATGTTGCGAAAGACAGAATTAGTGAAGGTGAGGATGGTGTTATAAATTTTTATCCTACAGAACCGAAATCGAGTGAGTATTTTCGTATTGAATTGCGTCTTGATAAAATGAATTTGCCTACACGATTGGTTATACACCAAAAAAATGGAGATAAAATAACTCTTATTTGGGATAGTTTGAATAAGGCAAAAGTGGATGATGATTATTTTGTATTTGAGGTGGCGAAATATCCTAATGTAGAGGTGAACGATTTACGATAGGGAGTAAGGAGTAGGGAATAAGGATATAAAAAAGCGATTAACTGAATAGTTAATCGCTTATTTTTTTAGGATAATTCATTGAATACGTTGTATGCATCATCTACAGAGTTTATGTTGTTGACTTGGACAATGCGTTTATTGTCTTTTTCGGATAGGGCGCAACGTTTGTAGTTAGTCATGCAATATTGTATAAGTTCTTCAAACTCTTTGGATTCGTAGAATGCAGATTTTTGATTTGTTACGAGGTAGGCGTGCATTTTGCCTCGTTTTAGTATTAGGCGTTCAACACCATATCGTTGTGCCAACCAGCGTAGACGCACCATGGTCATGAGGTCGCCAGCTTCGTCAGGGATGCGACCAAAGCGGTCGGTAAGACGTTTTTTGTACTCTTCCAAAGCTCGTTCGTTTTGTATGTTGTCAAGTTCGCGATATAGAGCCATACGCTCGGTTTGTGATTCTACATACCAATTAGGTAGCATAAGTTCCATGTCAGACTCAATAAAGCAGTCGCTTACATAGTTGTCGTTAGCATTTTTGCGGTCGGCAAATAGTCCGCTAAACTCTTGGTCGCGGAGTTCTGCGAGGGCTTCGTTTAGGATTTTTTGATAAGTTTCGTAACCGAGGTCAGTGATAAAACCGCTTTGTTCGGCACCGAGAATATTGCCTGCACCACGAATGTCGAGGTCTTGCATAGCGATGTTGAAACCAGAACCAAGTTCGGCAAAAGTTTCGATAGCTTGTAGGCGACGACGAGCATCGGAAGTGAGCATATTGAATGGTGGAGTTATGAGGTAGCAGTATGCCTTACGGTTGCTACGACCGACGCGACCACGAAGTTGGTGTAAGTCGCTTAGACCAAACATGTGGGCATTGTGTACGATGATAGTATTAACGTTAGGAATATCCACGCCCGATTCGATTACTGAGGTGGCTATGAGTACGTCATATTCGTAGTCAATAAAGTCGATGATAGTCTCTTCGAGTTGTTCGGTAGGCATTTGACCATGAGCCACAGCTACACGAGCATCAGGCACGAGAGCACGCACTTTTTGTTCGATGAGATAGATATTTTGTACGCGATTATTGATAAGGAATACCTGTCCGTTGCGATTCATTTCGGTAACGATAGCATCGCGAATGATCTCGTCATCATAAGAACATACCTCAGTCGTAACAGGGTAGCGGTTAGGCGGAGGAGTTGTGAGAATACTTAAATCGCGAGCCCCCATAAGGGAGAATTGTAGTGTGCGAGGTATAGGAGTAGCCGTGAGAGTGAGAGTATCGACATTCACCTTCATGGCTTTCAATTTTTCTTTTACCGATACGCCAAACTTCTGTTCTTCGTCGATAATAAGTAGTCCTAAATCTTTGAATTTAATCTCCTTGCCAACAATTTTATGAGTGCCAATGAGAATGTCTATTTTGCCATCAGCGAGGTCTTGTTTTATAACTTTCACCTCTGAAGGTTT
>JAZRJN010000190.1:0-1952 GCA_045645785.1 Candidatus Aphodosoma sp.
CGCACCAATTGCCATCATTGCCACACTTCCTCTCACACTACGCGAAATCACAATACTTGCGTTGATGTGTCTCATCACCCACAACCTACCCATCGAATGCGCCGTACAACGCCGCTCGGGCACTCCGTTTTGGCAAACTCTCGTCATACGTCTAACTTTCAGCATACTTGGAGGCATCTTACTCAACCTCATACTACCCGAATCACTTACATTGTCCCACTATTTTAGGGGGACGAGCGAAGCGGAGGGGGTTCTCAATTCTCAATTCTCAACTCTCAATTCTCAATTACTACACTGGCTCACCAACACACTCTCCCTCTGTATCAAAATCATACTTATTATCACCACATTGATGTACGGACAATACCTACTCAAACGATATGGTATAATCAACAAAATAGCACGTCCACTTGCACCCCTTATGCGCCTTTGCGGACTTCAACCCGATAGCGCATTTCTTTGGCTTGTAGCACAAATCGTAGGTCTCACTTACGGCGCAGGCATTATGGCTCAAGAAATCGAAGAGTCAGGTGCCGACCGCGAAGAACTCCACCGCATCAATCTCCACATCTGCGTCAATCACTCCCTAATCGAAGATACCGCCATATTCTGCATGCTCGGCGTTGCCTGGTATTTTTTAGTAATCCCACGCCTAATATTCGCAATCATCATCGTTCAAACCTACAATTTAGTTAAAAGAAACATTCATTTAACATAAATCAGACTCGAATAACTGCAAATCACAAAGCATGTACTTAAAAACAAAACAAACCTCTCACACATATCAATAACTCCAAAACTTTTAGTCCCAAAAGCAAATTTGTACTTATGTTAAAAACAAAAATATGAAAATCATCTTAAACATATTAGCCTTCACGTGCGTCGGACTTGCCTCTCTCGGCATGTTCCTACCCGTACTTCCTACAACTCCATTCCTCCTACTCGCCTCGTGGCTATTCCTGAAAGCCAACTCAGGTTGGCGCGATTGGTTGCTCAACCACCGCACTTTTGGACCATACATCCAAAACTATCTTATCCACAAAGCCATCCCCCTTCGCGCAAAAATAGTTTCTATAACCACTCTATGGGCAACTATCCTACTTTCTGCCTACATCGTCAATCCAATTTGGCTAAAAATATTACTCATTTTTATCGCTATTTGCGTAACAATTCACCTACTTTCATTCAAAACACTCCAAAAATAATATATTTTGCCCATATTCCTCCCCTGTTTTAGGGGAGGTGTCCGCAGGACGGAGGGGTTATTTATAAAATTTTTAATTCTTAATTCTCTACAAAACAATCAATTATAAAAAAAATAAAAAATAATCACAAAATTATTTGGTAGTTACAATAAAAAGTCGTAACTTTGCATCGCTTTTGAAAGCTAAAGCAAATGATTAGCTAACGCTGATTTTTGCCTCGCTCGGCAATTGAAGCAAGCTTCATTGCTCTCACTTCAAGCAAAAATTGTCTCATGGTGTAATGGTAGCACTACAGGTTTTGGTTCTGTCTGTCGAGGTTCGAATCCTCGTGAGACAACAGAAAGAGAGATTAACTCATTGAGTTAATCTCTCTTTTTTGTAATACTCAAACAACCATCTCTATTGTCCCCCTGTCTTAGGGGGACGAGCTCAAAGAGCGGAGGGGGTCAAATACCTAATTATGGAAATTACACTACGCTTAAACTTAACCACCAGAGAAGATTGGCGCAATTGGCTCATTCAAAACCACAACACCCAAAAAGAGTGCTGGCTATCCGTCACACGAGGCAAAACCAACAATGGTGTACTCTATCTCGATGCAGTAGAAGAGGCACTTTGCTTTGGTTGGATCGACTCTACGACTAAATGCGCCAATGGCATCACATATCAACGCTTTTCGCCACGTAGAAAATCGAGCCATTGGACCGAACTCAACAAAGAGCGCGTGCGTCGTCTCGAACGTCTCGG
>JAZRJN010000191.1:0-6284 GCA_045645785.1 Candidatus Aphodosoma sp.
AAACAAAGTAAAAGAGATTATCGTTGAAAAACTTGGTGTTGAAGCAAGCGAAGTAACTGAAGCAGCTAGCTTTACTAACGATCTTGGTGCTGATTCATTGGATACAGTAGAATTGATTATGGAATTCGAACGCGAATTTGATATCCAAATCGCTGAAGAAGATGCAGAAAAAATCACTACTGTAGGTGAAGCTATCGCTCACATCGAAGCAGCTAAAGCTTAATCTCTTGAAAATTTTATAGTAACTTAGTATCAAGTAACGAGTAACGAGAAATTATTATTCTTTCTTGCTACTCGTTACTCGCTACTATCAATCTATTTGCTATTTTTATGGAATTAAAACGTGTTGTTGTTACAGGTATGGGAGCCATTACTCCTATCGGCAATTCTGTCGAAGAGGCGTGGAATAATGCTATCAATGGTGTTAGTGGTGCTGCTCCTATTACTTATTTCGATACTGAAAAATTCAAAACTAAATTTGCGTGTGAAGTGAAAGGCTTCAACGCTGCTGATTATATTGACGCGAAAGAGGCTCGTAAAATGGACCTCTATAGCCAGTACGCTATCGCTGCTGCTAAGCAAGCAATGACAGATTCAAAAATGGATTTAGAAAAAGTTAATCTTGATCGTATTGGTGTTATCTATGGTGTAGGTATTGGTGGTCTCCGTACTTTCGAAGAGGAGTATGGCTATTACGAACGTACTAAAGAGAATGGACCTAAATTCAACCCATTCTTTATTCCAAAAATGATTTCTGATATCTCTGTAGGGCACATTTCTATCATGTTTGGCTTGCGTGGTCCTAACTTTGTTACCACTTCGGCTTGTGCATCTTCTACTAATGCCCTCATTGATGCATTCAACTATATTCGTCTCGGTAAAGCTGATGCTATCATCGCAGGTGGAGCTGAAGCGGCTATTACAGTAGGTGGTGTTGCTGGCTTCTCTGCTATGCGTGCTATTTCTTCTCGTAATGACGATCCGCAAGGTGCTTCTCGCCCTTTCTCTAAAAGTCGAGATGGTTTCGTGCTTGGCGAAGGCGGTGCTGCTCTTATTCTTGAAGAATATGAACACGCTGTAGCTCGTGGTGCTCATATCTATGCCGAAATGGTAGGTGGTGGTCTTAGTGCTGATGCTCACCACATGACTGCTCCTCACCCAGAAGGTCATGGTGCTTATATGGTTATGAAAAATGCCATTGAAGATGCTGAATTGTCTATTAACGATATTGATTATATCAACGTGCATGGTACTTCAACTCCTCTTGGTGATATCTCAGAGGTGAAGGCAATCAAAAAACTCTTTGGGGAGCATGCTTATGAGTTAAACATCTCATCTACTAAGTCTATGACAGGTCACCTTCTTGGTGCTGCTGGTGCTGTTGAAGCTATGCTCACAGTTCTTGCTGTTGCTAATGACATAGTGCCTCCAACAATCAACTTCCACGAAGGCGATGAAGACCCTGAAATAGATTATAAACTAAATCTTACATTCAATAAAGCACAAAAACGACCTATTCGTGCTGCCTTGTCAAATACATTTGGCTTCGGTGGTCACAATGCCAGCGTTATTTTCAAAAAAATCTAATTTGACTTTATTGTAAACGGTATATATAAGCATTTGGTTTAGTCTCTTTTGCAGGACTAAATCAGATGCTTATTCTTGTTTTTGATAGATAATATTTTATATAAACTATAAAGATTATAGAAACTATAGTTGCTATAATAATTTTCAATTCTCAATTCTCAATTCTCAATTCTTAATTCTCAATTCGAAATATGGCTCTCATAAAATCAGTTAGGGGATTTACTCCTGAAATCGGTAAAGATTGTTTTCTTGCCGAGAATGCAACAATCATTGGTGATACAGTGATTGGTGATGGTTGCAGTATTTGGTTTAATGCTGTATTGCGTGGCGATGTTAATTCTATTCGCATTGGTAATCATGTGAATATCCAAGATGGTGCAGTGCTTCACACTCTCTATCAAAAATCTACAATCGAGATTGGTGATTATGTAAGCGTAGGTCATAACGTAACTATCCATGGTGCTAAAATTGAAGATTATGCTCTTATCGGTATGGGAGCTACAGTGCTTGATGGTGCTGTTGTAGGTGCAGGGGCTATTATTGCTGCTAATGCATTGGTGTTGAGCGGTACTATCGTGCCTCCTAATACTATTTGGGCTGGCGTACCTGCTAAACAAGTTAAAGAAGTAGCTCCAGAACAAGCAAAAGAAATTAACCAAAAAATTGCGCATAACTATGCTATGTACGCAAGTTGGTACACTGAAGAATAATTAACAATTAAGAATTAATAATTAACAATTAAGAATGAATAGTGAAGGATGAATAATTAATTAAGAATTAATTCCTCATTTCTCATTCCTCATTCCTCATTAACTATGGTAAAGCATATCGTATGTTTCAAATTGGCTGAACCTACAGCTAAATTGATTGAAGAGACTAAAAATGTATTATTGTCAATGCGTGGTAAAGTGCCTTCAGCACTTGATATTCAGGTAAATTGCGACGAATTACATTCTGCTCGTTCTTATGATATTATTCTCGAAGTATTAGTAGAAGATTGGGCAGCACTTGATGTATATCAACAAGATATGTATCACTGTAATATCGTAAAAAAACACATGCACGCAGTAGCACAAGGCAGTATTGCTCTTGACTTTGTGGTTAATAAATAATCGTCTAACGATGGGTTATAAATATTTTATCTTTGCAATTGTGTTATCTTTTTTGTCAGCGTGTGGGTTTGCATCTCATTCCGAAAAGTCGAAGCAAGATAATACGATTGTTAGGGTTGTGCCTACATTTAATGCAGATAGTGCCTATCACTATGTAAAAGCGCAATGCGATTTTGGTCCTCGTATACCTGGCACTGAGGCGCATACGGCTTGTCTTGCCTATTTTGTTGAACAATTTAAGGCTTTTAATGCCGATACGGTGATTGTTCAAGAGGGTGAAATGACAATCTATGATGGCACTAAAAAGCCTGTTCGTAATGTGGTGGCATCGTATGGCGTAGGCAAGTCTAATCGTGTGATGATATGTGCGCATTGGGATAGTCGTCCGTTTGCCGATAATGATATAAATCCAGATAATCGTCGTAAACCTATAATTGGAGCTAATGATGGCGCAAGTGGTGTGGGTGTAATATTAGAGTTGGCGCGTCAATTGGGTATGAAAGATGTCGCAATTGGTGTCGATTTGATATTGTTCGACCTCGAAGATTGGGGTGCGCCAGACTGGGCGCAGTCTAAACTTGCCGATGGAGGTTGGGCTTTAGGCTCAAAATATTGGGCTTCACGTCCTCATGTTCCTGGCTATCAAGCGCAGTTTGCTATATTGCTTGATATGGTAGGTGGGCGAGGTGCTCAATTCTATCGTGAGTATTTTTCGGAGCAATATGCGGGTTGGGTAGTTGATCGTGTGTGGAACAAAGCAGCAGATTTAGGTTTGAATCATGTGTTTGTTAATCAACGAGGTGGCGGTGTTACTGATGACCATATCAATGTTATTCGTGCAGGTATTCCTTGCATCGATATTATTAATTTTCAGGCAGACACCGAGTCAAGTTTTGGCGATTATTGGCATACACACAATGACGATATGCGCAATATTGACCCTGCAACACTTGATGCCGTGGGGCGTGTTTTAATGGAAATAATTTATTAAGGAGCAGGGAGCAAGGAACAAGGAGCAAGGAACAAAGAATAAGGGCATTAAACTATAGCTTCTATAGTAACTATCGTTGCTATTTATTATTAATTTTTTATGCTACAAAATCATTTAAAACCCAATTGCATAGAGGTCGGTGTTGACGAAGCAGGGCGTGGATGCCTTGCTGGCGATGTCTATGCCGCTGCTGTAGTTCTGCCCGAAGGGTTTTCTAATGATTTGCTTAATGATAGCAAACAGTTATCAGAGCGTCAGCGCAACGAGTTGCGCATTATTATTGAGCGTGAGGCTGTGGCATGGGCTGTAGGTGTTGTGACGGCTAAAGAAATCGACGAGATAAATATCCTCAATGCCAGCATCTTGGCAATGCACCGAGCCCTAGAGCAAGTAGAGAAAAAGCTAAAATTCGACCATATTATTATTGATGGAAATCGATTTAAACCATACAAAAAAGTAGATTATCAAACTGTGATTAAAGGCGATGGCAAGTATATGTCGATAGCGGCGGCATCGGTGTTGGCAAAGACACATCGCGATGAATATATGTGCCGATTGCATGCGGAATATCCGCAGTATGATTGGAAAGGAAATAAAGGCTATCCAACAAAAAAACATCGTTTGGCAATAGAGCAATATGGCACTACGTCATATCATCGACTAACTTTCCGCCTGTTGGATACTCAACAAACATTAAATTTCGATTATGAATAATAAAAATAAAAAGATACAAGATAATTCTACTCAAAAACATATCCTAAAGCATAAAATACTTAAATCGTTAAATAGCTTTTGGCGTAAAATTCAATTCTGGAAACCAACTAAATATCAAGACCTTTTAGGTTTTCGTGAGAATAATACGAAACTCTATGATATTGCTTTCATTCATAGTTCTATGTCTCAACGCGACAAAAAAGGCAGACTTTTGAACAATGAGCGTTTAGAATTTCTTGGCGATGCTGTCCTTGAAACTGTGATGAGTGAAATGCTTTATAAATATTATCCTAATCAAAAAGAGGGTTTCCTATCATCTACTCGTGCTCTTTTTGTGCGTCGTAAGACTACCAACGAATTAGGCGAAAAAATGGGTTTGCGTAAGTATGTGGTTATGCGTAAAGGCAATAACAACTTTAATAATATTACGGGCAATCTTTTTGAGGCGTTAGTGGGAGCTGTTTATCTTGATAAAGGTTATGATGTGGCGGCTGATTTTATATTACGTTCTTATAAAAAGTATATAAATATGGAAAAACTCTTGCGCAAAGAGCAAAACTATAAATCTATGCTTTTGGAATGGAGCCAGAAAGAGCGTAAAGAGTTTTATTATGAACTTATAGAAGAAACTCGTATTGAGGACAACAAAATACGTTTCCAATCTCGTGTGATAATTGATGGTAAACCGATGGGGTATGGTGTTGCTAATAGCAAGCGCGAATCAGAGCAAGCTGCTGCTAAGCAAGCCCTACAAACCTTAAAAGATTGATAAAATCTGCAATTTATAGTCTCTATAGTTACTATAGTTTCTATAAATTATCAATAATAATTAACGAGCGGAGCGAGTAAGTCTCATTTCTCGCTACTCGCCACTAAAAATCTATCTTATGGAATTAATTCATTTTTCAAAACTTGTTGCCGCTAAAGCAAAGAAACAAGCTAATCGTGTAGCGTTGTATTATCGTGATTATTCCGTTGCGAAATGGGTAGAAATCACTTGGCGCGAACTTCACGAAAAAGTAGAACGCGTGGCTCGTGCTTTGGTCTCTCTCGGTGTTAAAGAGGAAGACCGTGTTGCCATCTGTTCGCAAAACATGCCTCAAGCTCTTATGGTCGATTTTGCAAATTATGCCAATCGTGCCATATCTGTGCCTATGTATGCTACTGCATCAGTGCAACAAATCGAGTACATCGTTAACGATGCCGAAATCGAAGTTCTTTGCGTAGGCGAGCAAATTCAGTATGATAATGCTCTTGAAGTAATCAAAAACAGCAAGTTCTTGAAACACATTGTCGTATTCGACCCGTCTGTCGATTTGAAAGGCGAATCACGCGCTATGTATTTCGAAGACTTTATGCGTAAAGGCGACGATCAATCATTGCAAAAGATTGTTGAAAAACGCACAAAGGCGGCTTCTCAGGATGATCTTGCTATAATCATGTACACATCAGGTACTACCGGAGAGTCGAAAGGTGTTATGCTCCCTCACTCATGCTTGCTCGAAGCAATGCGTATTCACGATCAACGCCTCGTGCATATCAAACGTAGCGACACCTCTATGGCATTCCTTCCGCTCACTCACATCTTTGAGCGTGCATGGACCTATTTCTGTCTATGGGAAGATGTGAAAGTATATCTCAACCAACGCCCTGCAGATATTCAAAACACACTCAAAGAGGTGCGCCCAACTATGCTTTGTGCCGTGCCTCGTTTCTGGGAGAAAATTGCTGCTGGTGTACAACTCAAAATTGATACTTTCTCGCCATTTAAAAAGGCTATGGTTGCATGGGCTTTAGCTGTGGGAAAAGAGTATAATATTGGCTATAAGAAAGATAATAAACGTGCTCCTTTCGGTTTGGCTTGTCGTTATCGTATTGCC
>JAZRJN010000192.1:0-2045 GCA_045645785.1 Candidatus Aphodosoma sp.
GTTGGCCTCCCTTGTGGTTCTATGGGCCCAACTACTGCTGGTCGTATGGACTCTTATGTTGACCTCTTCCAATCTCATGGCGGTAGCATGATTATGTTGGCTAAAGGCAACCGTTCTCAACAAGTTACCGATGCTTGTCAAAAACACGGTGGTTTCTATCTCGGTTCAATCGGTGGTCCTGCTGCTATCCTTGCTCAAAACAACATCAAGAGCATCGAATGCGTTGAGTATCCTGAACTCGGCATGGAAGCAATCTGGAAAATCGAAGTAGTCGACTTCCCAGCATTCATCCTCGTTGACAACAAAGGCAACGACTTCTTCAAACAACTCAAACCTCGTTGCGCTTGCAATAAGTAACGAATATTTTTGATAGGAAGACAGGAGAACAAGAATTCATGTTCTCTTGTCTTCATGTCTAAAAAATAATGCCGTAAGGCAAATAATTATGCATTATGCATTGTGAATTATGAATTGTAAAAAGCATATTCCGAATACAATCACATTATTAAATCAATTTTCGGGAATTATAGCGTGTATATTTGCTTATAATTCGCGATTTGATTTGGCGTTACTATTCGTATTGATAGGCGCATTACTCGATTTTATGGATGGGGCAGTGGCGCGACTACTCCACGTATCGTCGCCTCTTGGCAAAGAGCTCGATTCGCTTGCCGATGTTATCACATTTGGCCTTGTGCCTGGCATGATTGCTTTCCGATTGCTCGCTCCGCTTGCTTCGGTGTGGACCTATTTGCCATATTTGGGATTTCTTATCACGCTTTTTTCAACCTATCGTCTCGGTAAATTCAATATCGACGAACGCCAAACTTCTTCTTTTATTGGTCTTGCTACACCAGCCAATGCCATCTTTTGGCTCGGTATGGCGTATGGTTATCAATCTTTGTTAGATGCAATTTCACCATGGTGGATTTTGGCTGCAGTCATAGTGTTTTCTTATCTCCTTGTTTGTGAATTGCCAATGTTCTCCCTCAAATTCCACAATTTCCGATGGGCAGACAATCGCATTCGCTACATATTCATTATTGGCGTTATCCTTTTGGCAGTTTGCCTCTTCCGTCAATCCCTTCCTCTTATAATCCTTTGGTACATCCTTTTGTCTGTAGTCGGTGCTATTACCATAAAGCGCAAATAGGATTATTTATAATGTTCTAAAAAATACATTTTATGAGTGTAAGAAAATTAGAAATTAATATATCAAAGGCTAACTTATTAAGTTTGGGACTTTTGGTAGTAGTGGCAGGCGTTTTAGTGCCTATTTACTATTGGATTTGGGGAACAATCTCTATCGACAATTCTTTTTTTGTAGAATTTGTTAGATGGGCTTTGGATTATTTTAATATAGTAGTGGGTAGTATAGTTGCTATATTGTGTGGAGCAATAATGCCTGTATTATCTATAACATTGTTGTTATTTATTCCTCATGAGTTGATTCATGGAATAACTTGGATGATTGTAGCTAAATGTAAGTGGAGTGATATTAAATTTGGAGTGATGTGGAAAAAATTCTGTACGCCATATTGTCATTGTAAGATTTCTATGACTGTGAGTCAGTATCGTCTTGCGTTATTAATGCCATTCTTTGTGTTAGGTGTACTGCCAACTCTTTTGTCTCTTGTCGTGGGCAGTAGTTTGTTGTTGTTCTATGGCATATTAGGAATTGTTGGTGCAATGGGTGATATTATGATGGCTTGGTTGTTACGAAAAGAAAGTAGTATAGCTAAAATTTATGATCATCCCTCAGCTGCTGTATTTTTCTTATTTGACACAGATGAAGATTTTAAAGCAATAAAAGAAGAAATATCGAACTTGCATTAATCAGATACTAAAAATCCGCTTTTTAGCGGATTTTTTTATTTTTCCTTGTCGGAATAAAAAAAAATTACTACCTTTGCAGTCGCAAATGGTTCCCGAAATGGTTCCACCATTTTTGGATTAAAAGGGAATTCGGTGTAAATCCGAAACAATACCTGTTGCTGTAATTCCTAATTTTTAGGTTTATTGCACTCTCTGCCACTGGTTAACAC
>JAZRJN010000193.1:0-7890 GCA_045645785.1 Candidatus Aphodosoma sp.
ATATCTCTTCCAAACTGCTCATGGTCAAATCGAAACGGTCTTTATTCCAGAAGACGACCGTGGCACTCTATGCGTTTCATGCCAAGTGGGTTGCAAAATGAATTGCCAATTCTGCATGACTGGCAAACAAGGTTGGAGCGGTAGTCTCACTGCTGCCGAAATCATAAACCAAATATGCGGTATCCCTGAAGTTGACCGCCTCACCAACATCGTATTTATGGGTATGGGCGAACCTTTCGACAATACTCTCGAAATCCTCCGCACTTGCGAAATCTTGACTGCCGATTGGGGTTTTGCTTGGAGTCCTCGTCGCATCACTGTGTCGAGCGTAGGTCTTATCCCTGGTATGAAGGAGTTCCTCAACAAAACCGAATGCCACCTCGCAATCTCGCTCCACAACCCTTTCCCAGAAGAACGCGCACAAATTATGCCTGCCGAAAAAGCATATAGCATCGCTCGCGTAATTGACGAAATCAAAAAATACGATTGGGAACACCAACGCCGCATCTCGTTTGAGTATATCGTATTCGAAGGTCTCAACGACATGCAACGCCACGCCAGCGAACTCGTTCGCCTACTCAAAGGCTTCACCTGCCGCGTCAATCTCATCCGCTGGCATGCTATTCCAGGTATGGACATGCACAGCCCTAACGACGAGCGCATGATTTGGCTACGCGACTATCTTACCGACAACGGTATCATCTGCACCATCCGTCGCTCTCGAGGCGAAGACATCATGGCTGCCTGCGGCCTCCTCTCAAGTAATCACAAACACTAATATAAAAAAGCGATTAACAGATTTATGTTAATCGCTTTTTATATTTCAAACTTACCCCATCACACTTATTTCTCTATAGCGATTGCGAGGGCGTCTGCCATATTGCGAACGAAGTGGAATTTAAGTCCGTCGAGGTATTCTTGTTGAATTTCATTTACGTCTTTTTGATTGTCGACACAAAGGATAATCTCTTTGATACCTGCGCGTTTAGCAGCTAAGATTTTTTCTTTGATGCCACCCACAGGAAGGAGTTTGCCTCGAAGGGTGATTTCGCCTGTCATAGCAAGGCGGTTTTTAACCTTACGACCTGTAAAACTTGAAACCAAAGCAGTGAGGATTGCAATACCAGCCGATGGTCCGTCTTTTGGAATAGCTCCTTCAGGTACGTGAATATGCACGCTATGGTTTTCGAGGTCTTCATCGCTGATACCTAATTGCTTGTTGTGAGATTTGATAAACTCTAAAGCTAATTGGGCTGACTCTTTCATTACATCGCCAAGGTTACCTGTAAGGGAGAGTTTTCCGCCTTTTTGAGTGTTGATTGACGATTCGATATATAGAATTTCGCCACCTACTTGTGTCCATGCTAACCCTGTGACTACACCGCAATATTCGCTGATATCGTACATGTCGTGGTCGATGTGTGATACACCGAGATATTCTTGAAGGCTTTCAGGCTTGATTGTTGTAGTAAATTCAGGGTCGATGGCAATGTTTTTTGCCACCTTGCGCATAATTTTGGCAATAGTACGGTCGAGCGAACGAACACCACTTTCGCGAGTATAGTTGTCGATAATTGCGCGTACGGCAGGTTTTGTGAACTTGAGTTGGTTCTTTTTGATACCGTGAATTTCAAGTTGTTTTGGTATGAGGTGACGAGTTGCAATTTCGATTTTCTCCTCTGTGATATAGCCACTTACCTCAATGAGTTCCATACGGTCAAGAAGCGGTTTTGAGATAGTATTGAGGTCGTTGGCAGTAGCGATGAACAATACGTTAGACAAGTCGTAGTCGATATCGAGGAAATTGTCGTGGAACGCATTATTTTGTTCTGGATCAAGTACTTCAAGAAGTGCAGATGCAGGGTCGCCTTTGAAATCTGAGTTCACTTTGTCGATTTCATCAAGCACAAATACAGGGTTAGAAGAGCCGCATTTATTGAGGTTTTGAATGATACGACCAGGCATAGCACCGATGTATGTGCGACGGTGACCACGGATTTCAGCCTCGTCGTGAAGACCACCGAGAGATACACGAACATATTTGCGACCAAGAGTTTCGGCAATAGATTTGCCGAGCGAAGTTTTACCAACACCAGGAGGGCCATAGAGGCAGATGATAGGCGATTTGAGGTCGCCTTTAAGTTTAAGCACAGCAAGGTGTTCGATGATGCGGTCTTTGACTTTTTCCATGCCAAAGTGATCGCGGTCAAGCACTTTTTGTGCTTTTTTGAGGTCGAAATTGTCTTTAGTAAACTCGTTCCAAGGGAGATTTACTATAGTTTCGACGTATGTGAGTTGAACAGAGAAATCAGGAGAGTTAGGGTGCATGCGCTCCAATTTGCGCACTTCACGCTCGAAAGTTTCACGCACTTTGTCGCTCCATTTCTTTGTCTTAGCCTTCTCTTTGAGAGCTTGAACGTCTTGACTTGCAGTATCGCCACCCAATTCCTCTTGGATAGTCTTCATTTGTTGTTGAAGATAGTATTCGCGTTGTTGTTGGTCGATGTCGAGACGAGCTTTGTTTTGGATAGAGGCTTTGATTTCAAGCAGTTGCGACTCTTTTGTGAGAATATCGAGGAGAAGATAGCCACGCTCGGTGAGGTCATTGAGTTCAAGGAGTTTCACCTTGTCGCTCAACGAGATACTAAAGTTAGAGCAAATGAAATTGATGAGACTAACTGGTTTTTCGATATTGCGGATAGCGAAAGTGGCTTCGTCAGGAATTGAATTAGAATTCTTGATTATGCGGATAGCCAACTCTTTGAGAGCTTCGACAAGAGCAGTGAATACTCGGTCGTCTTGTGCAGGCTCAATCTCGTCCATGATGTTGATTTTCACGGTGTGGAATGGCAATTCGCTGACCATTTCGGTAGCAGTGGCACGTTTTTTACCTTGGAGGATGACAGTTGTAGTGCCATCAGGCATTTCGAGTATTCGCACGATGCGAGCCACCGTACCCATAGGGTAGATGTCTTGCAAAGTAGGGTTTTCGATTTTGGCATTTATTTGTGTACCGACAAAGAGTTCGCCCTCTTTTTGATATACTTCGCGCACCAAACGGAGACTCTTTTTGCGACCTACGGTGATAGGCATCACCACTTTAGGAAACAAAATCATATTGCGCAAAGGCAACAACGGGAGAATGTCGTTGTCTTGGCACTCGATTGGCGACTCCTCATCATCAGCAATAAGCGGAATCATATCGGCTTGTACTTCGTTGATTTCTTCTGATAAAAACATATTTTTTATAATGAGTAATGATTAGTTATTAGCAATGTGTCATAATGTCTCATGTCTTATATCTCTCATCTTACATCTATAATGACAATATGGCACAATTCTCCCTTTTTATATCTTATGAGAGATATTTTAGAGATATACTATTATATGTTCAAGTTGTGTGCCAAAAGGAATGGGGAATGAGGAATAAAGAACAGAGAGCAAGAATGGAGGTGATTTTTTTTGAAATAATATTGTTGTTGCTTGAGATTTTTTTTATTATCCTTGTGGTGATTTGATGTATAATAAGCTTTTAATTGTATTTATTTGTGTTAATTATCATATTTATAGTTGTTTTGAGTAGGATTTCGTGACTTTTCAAAAATAGCAAATGGCGGATAATGTGAAATGAAAGATAAAATAATTGTGAGATTGTAAATATACATTTCCTTATTTCTTAACGTTTTTGCTAAAAAGATTCTTATCAGAACGTTAATTTTATTATTATTGTCCGGTAAAAAATAAAACAATATCTTGAATCAGTAATAAATAAAGAGGATATATGATTTTTGGGGGTTAGGGGGCTTTCTTTGGTTTTATAGCTACTGAATAATTTAAGATTGAGGATATGGCAAAGAACCTCGAAAAGGTTCAATGTGCATAACTGCGGGTACCCTCCTTCGTCGGGTACCCGCAGAGAGGCGAAAGCACTCTCCCCCTCTCCTCTCTACGATCTCGAAGAGGTCGAACCATATCTGTATATGTTCGACGTTTTTAACGTCGCAAGTATTCCTCGCCCCCTTCACAATTAACGGCCTAATATTTTTTACCAGACAACAATAAAATTTTTACGCGAATATTTATATAATAAAAATACAAACCGCTCCTACCTCACTGGTAGAAGCGGTTTATTTTTAAACACTTTTATTATCTTTAAAATAAATACCCCATCTTAATATAGAAGTTAGCCCACTTTGCATTATCTTGTTTATTAAGCGACATTGCCCAATCTACCGACAACACAAAATTTTCATTCATAGCCACTTTCAAACCTAAACCCGCTGCCATGTGAGGCAAATAGACTTGCGATTGGTCAAGATTACCCTCTTCATCAAGAACAAAATAGTCGCTAAGTTCTCGCTTCAACGGGTCGCTATCTGCCTGATATGCGGCTTGCAGTGCTTGAAAATCCAATTCGTATGGTTGCGTAATCAACCCCAAATCAAAAAATGGAGCTAAACCTATATAAAAGTGTTGTCTTCCTATATCAAACTTCACTACCTTTGCACGCAACTCAACATTGGCATAAGCAAAACCATTTGCCAAAATACGATTACGCATAATTCCTCGCAACGAATTCGCACCACCTAATCCCTCATACATAACACGTTGTATAAACAAGGTATTAAGATAGGTATTCATATAAAATGGCGACTTGCCTGCAACGTTATTCTGTGTCCCGACTCGATAAGCAAACGTCACACGATCACGATACACTGGCACATAATGACGGAAATTAAAATTAAATTGCAAATGATTATATCCTGCATCTGCTTGCTGTCCATATTTACCATTAAACGCTGCGGTATAAGTAAAAAATGCATCTGCATATATTCCCTTTGTTGGACAAGTTCTTTGGTCACGACTATCGTATGTCAAACCAGCACGTAAATATGGATGCCAACCTCCCTTTGCCTCATTCTTATCAATCAATCCCCACTTCTCATATTTTTCATACAATCCCTCTACTTGATCATTCATCGCTTTTTGGTCTGCTAACGGAATATTTGGGTCATACTCTTTCTTGCCATTGAGCATGTCGATATCACACTCATCAATCATATAACCCAAAACACCAAGCCCCACATTCCACTTTATATTCTTCCATATTGTTCCCTCAATATCAGCCGCAAAACGAAATAGGTCTCGTTTATATTTATAGAATGCACGCGATTGATACTGCGCCACATCACCCATCTTACTCTTATCTTTCTTCCATTTATGAAAATCTTGGTCATAAACCGACTGATAACCATTATAGCCATAAAAATCGCACATCGCATCTGGCTGATAAGTAGCATCCAATGTCAAACGATGCTTCGGTATCAAATACTTACTATCATAATTTACACGGAATATACCATAATTTTTAGTTGTATATGCCGCCTCTGCATAGATTGAGTGAATATATTCTGGATACTGCGAACCATCACCATAATAATATATATTAGCAAGTGCTCCACCCTGAAAGCCTAAATCGGCATCAAAAGCTACCGAAGGAAGTGCCCCAAAGTTCCAACCTCTCTTTATCTTACGACCCAAAGAGTCTGTCGCTTGAACCTTATCCTTTCTTGCTGCCTGCGATGTTATTGCAAACAAGGCTACAAATATAAATACAATACAACGCTTCATAATTCCAACAATTAAAATCTATCCCAATACCCATGCTAAAAAGACTCCTATATAAGTGCCCACAGCATAACCAACTAATCCTACCACAATACCCGAAATAAGCACTTTTTTATTCTTCATAGCACCTGCAATTGGCGGAACAAACGGTGGCGAACACAACAACCCAACCTGACATACACAGAATAAATCTCCACTTACCTTTGCTATTCGGCAAAGAATCAAATGCAATATTACTGCAACCCCAATAATCCAAAGTACAAAACCACCAACATACAACGAACCACCATTCACACTATGAATATTAAACATAGAAGCCACAATCACACTAAAAACCAAGATAAAAAACATTCCCAATTCAAAGGTCTTTGGCAATTCTCTCACCTTTTTGAAGAATGATGCTATGATAGACAACGTAGTGATTGTCAATATTACAACCAATTCGTTCAACTCACCTGTAATAAACAAAGCCAACCCCGCACCAATAGCAAGAAATACAATACTCAAACCCAATCCTTTCAACATACCAATCAAATTCTTTTTCTCAAACATATTATGGTAATTCTCTACATCTGCTGTCTCTACGGTATCTGCATCTTTACGTCCTCTACAAGTTATATCTTTATAAGGCAACAACTTACGGAAAATCTTATAACCACCACCCAATAAAAAGAATATATACGGCATAGTAATTACCATCTGAAAAGCAAGAACAATTGCCATCACTGATTTATCAACATTCAACGCAGCCCCAAGTGCATTAAAATTCATAGTTCCTCCCGTATATATTCCGACCATCATACTCGCAACTTTGTCTGCTTCAGGAATATTACTACGAAATATAAAATAACCAGAAACTGCAGCTACAATGACCGATAAAAGACCTAAAACAAGAGCCCACGCAGTCTTTGGTAATGCCTTTGTCCACAACTTAAAGTCGCAGTTAAACAACATCAAAGGAATAGCAAGAGGAACAGCTACATTCATAAGTGTAGATTGCAACTTACCGAAAGTTGCCGCTATTTCAGGTGTTGCAAAAGAAAAAACTCCAGACAACGAAGCAATAATACCCACTGCGTACGCCAATACCACCGTACCAATTTTTTGAACAACGGTCCATCGTTTAAATCCCTCTATAATCAACAAAGGAAATAAAATATAACACGCAAGAATAATATATACTTTAAGCATAATACTCTACTATTTTAGTTCTTCAGGCTTATTAAGTTTACGAGCAAGATACATATATTCTTGCAAAAACATCCAAAATGGCAATGTAACCAAACACGTCAATAAAATAAAAATCATCTGCCATACAAACTGTATCGAAGTATGAAAAGCCTCATCTTTTACCTTCCAACGTATAATCAACCACACCAACCATAACGGAAAGGTTACAACCCCAGCTACTAATGCCAATGGAGATAAAATAACTAACAAGAAAATTAACAACCATTTCGACATACGATGCTTAGGAAACCAATTCAACTCTTTAGGCGGATTCTTCTTGAGTTCTTGCCAATTCTTTTCGTAGTTCTCATCATCAGGCACCCACAATATCAACTCACGCATTCGTTTAGTAAGTTCCTCACGCATCTCAAGAATCAATTTCGAATACTCCAAATCACTATGTTCTGCAACAAACTCAGTAACATTCATCGGTTTACCAATATTAACAACAAGAGTATCCCAAAGATTAAACCAATCGCCATATTCCAAACCAACTGGCACAATATATATAGGCTTTTCTTTACCAAATTCTTCATTTGCACGAAGCGAAATTCTAAATATCCCTTTCTTTAAAGGAAGTAAAGAGTGTTTCGCTCTATGAGTTCCCTCTGGCAAAATACAAAATGGCACACCTGTACGCAATGTTTCAATAGCACGATTCTCCGTCTCATCATTTTTAAGCACTTCACTCGCTCCATCTCGCATACGACGAATAGGCATAATTTTGAGCCAATTAAGAATCTTAGCTATTCTCTTATTACGAAAAATATCTGCTCTTGCAACAAACACTTTATGCCCTTTATTGATAAATAACACAGCAAGGGCATCCTGCAAAGCATTAGTATGATTAGGAGCAAAGATTATCGCTCCGTCAGTTGGAATATTCTCCTTACCCACATATTTAATATGACGATAAGACCTATGAAACATCCATTTTACTAAAGGATAACAAATACGATACCCGATATTTTTATCATATATCTGTTTCATGCTTTTAAATCTTTAAATATTATACTTTAAACCCACTTAACA
>JAZRJN010000194.1:0-2593 GCA_045645785.1 Candidatus Aphodosoma sp.
CGCACGAGCCGAAAGATTATGTTTTGTCATCGCTTTGTTCAACAAATCTTGCCCTTTAGCATCTAACTGACAATATTTGCGTATCAATTTCGAACTCATCTGCGCATTGCAATAGACACGTTGTTCCAACTTGAATCGCTCGGTTTGTATATTTCGAGCCTCTATAACACGAGCACGTATTGCTGCGCTACTTTCGGATGGACGGGCTTCGACTAATTGAGAGAATGGCACTGGCACAATTTCGATGTGCATATCAATGCGGTCGAGAAGTGGGCCAGAAATGCGACTAAGGTAGCGTTGGACTACACCAGGAGCACAAGTACATTCATGGTTTGGGTCGTTATAATACCCACAAGGACAAGGATTCATCGATGCTACAAGCATAAAACTTGCAGGATAATCAACTGTCATTTTAGTGCGCGAGACTGTGATTTTACGGTCTTCTAATGGTTGGCGCAACACTTCAAGCACAGCACGCTTAAACTCTGGCAATTCATCAAGAAAGAGCACTCCATTGTGAGCCAACGAAATTTCGCCTGGTTGAGGGTATGTGCCACCACCAACGAGGGCTGTATCACTAATAGTGTGGTGCGGATTGCGGAATGGACGACGAGTAATCAAACCCGAATTGCTATCCAACTTGCCTGCAACCGAATGTATTTTAGTAGTTTCGAGAGCTTCGTGCAACGTAAGTGGTGGTAATATAGTAGCAAAACGCTTGCTCATCATACTCTTACCTGCACCAGGAGGGCCAACCATAAGGATATTATGTCCACCAGCAGCAGCGACCTCCATAGCTCGTTTGACAGACTCTTGTCCTTTAACTTCATCAAAATCAACATCGAAATTCTCTACACTTGCAAAAAATTCAGCACGAGTATCAATCACCGTAGGCTCAATATCTTTTTCGCCATTAAGAAACTGAACGACATCAACAATCGTATCAGCAGCAATAATATCAAGATTATTAACCACTGCTGCTTCATGTGCATTCTCAGCTGGAACAATAAAACCCTTATAACCTTTTTCACGAGCCAAAATAGCAATAGGCAATACCCCTTTTACAGGTTTCAACGCCCCATCAAGCGACAATTCACCCATCATCATATACTGCCCTACCCTCTCCGCACTTATTGTCTCGTTTGCCGCCAATATGCCAATAGCTAATGGTAAATCATAAGAAGAACCCTCCTTTCGAATATCAGCAGGTGCCATATTTATTACCACCTGCTTACGTGGGATAGCAATACCATTATATTGCAATGCCGAATAAATACGCTCATGACTCTCTTTCACCGCATTATCAGGCAATCCAACCATCAAAAATCGAATTCCCATAGATACATTCACCTCTATAGTAACCTCTATCGCACTAATACCCTGTACTGCAGCAGCGTATGTTTTTACAAGCATAATTTTAAAGTTGAGAGTTGAAAATTAAAAGTTGAGATCCAAAGATATTTAGCTTTTAGCCGAAAAAATTAAGAATTGAGAATTAAAAGTTTTTAGATTACTCAAAGCCATAATAACATTGCAAAGTTAATAAAAAACTTCCATATTTCACAATCCAAAAGCAAAAAAATTGCTCACTCCAAAAAACAGAGTGAGCAATTTTCATATTATAATTTAACGTCAGAGTCAAATTATTCAGCAGCTGGAGTTTCAGTTGCAGGAGCTTCAGCAGTAGCTTTTTTGCTACGACGAGTACGACCTGCTTTTTTAGCTGCTTTTTCTTTAAGCATGTTTTCGTTGTAGTCAACAAGCTCAATAATACACATTTCAGCAGCGTCACCTTGACGGAAACCAGTGCGAAGGATACGAGTGTAACCACCTGGACGGTTAGCAATTTTTTGAGCAATTTCGCGGAACAATTCAGTAACCGCTTCTTTGCTTTGCAACTCTTTGAATACTACACGACGAGAGTGAGTAGTATCCATTTTAGCTTTAGTCAAAAGTGGCTCAATATAGCGTTTGAGAGCTTTTGCTTTAGCTGTAGTCGTAGAAATGCGTTTGTGCATGATGAGAGAAGTTGCCATATTTGACAACATAGCATCACGGTGAGATGCAGTACGACCCAAATGATTGAATTTTTTATTATGTCTCATCTTGATTATTCTTTATCTAATTTATATTTTGTCAAATCCATTCCGAAAGAGAGGTTCAAAGAAACCAATTTAGCATCCAATTCAGTAAGAGATTTCTTACCAAAGTTGCGGAACTTCAAGAGTTCAGCACGTTGAATGCTACACAATTGTCCGAGAGTTTCGATATCTGCAGCTTTCAAGCAATTGAGAGCGCGAACAGAAAGATCTAAATCAGACAATTTAGTTTTGAACAATTGACGCATGTGAAGTACTTCTTCGTTAAATTCATCATCACCTTTACCATCATTAATTTCAAGAGAAATACGTTCATCGCTGAACAACATGAAGTGGTGAATCAAAATACGAGCAGCCTCTTTCAAAGCTTCTTTAGGATGGATAGAACCATCAGTTGTAATCTCTAAAACTAAGTTCTCGTAGTCGGTCTTTTGTTCCACACGATAAGGTTGTGGATCATATTTCACGTTACGAATAGGAGTAAAGATAGCATC
>JAZRJN010000195.1:0-2355 GCA_045645785.1 Candidatus Aphodosoma sp.
AACATACCGCCCAACCAAGTCTCTGCGCCTTCGCCATTGAGGTCTATCTCAATATGATTGCGTGTTGCGCCATTCATCAATCCAAATGTGCTGAATTTCATAATACTATCTTTTGCTTGTGATACAGCATAACGGCGGAGATTAGCCATTTTTTCGTGAGTGCTTTCCATTGAACAGTAGTTCAATCGTGCACCTTCGCCTACATATATTTCAGCAATGCGTGAAGCGAAATATTCGGCATTGTCCATCGCGTGGTCGCAGTCGATGATTTGCAATGAAGCATTGGCTTCCAATACGATAAGGTTGCGATTTACGCCCATAAGAGTCTGACCTGCACGCATCATATTCACTATCTGCAATGGCAATTGGCACTCTACGCCACGAGGTATATAAACAAAAAGTCCGTCTTGCACCAACATCGAGTTGAGCATGACGAACGCATCTTTTTTGTCGTTAAGTATTGTGTTGTAGTATTTTGTAATCAAATCGTTGTGTGCCACAGTTGCATGTTTCATTGAACATACAAATGCGCCATTGCCCAATTCAATCTCTTCTCCGCCTACCCACACATCATTTATAATAGGAGCAACCACGGCTTTAATACCAGGTACTGCGCAACGGAACATATCTTCTGCTTTCAAACCGAATGTTAATCGGTTGATATTCACACCCCAATCTGTTTTCAACGCATCAAATAACGGACAATAGAGGTATTCTTCTGTCTTGCGTGTAGGAAATTTGGCATTCTCCAAATTTTTAGCCATATCATCGCGTTCGACATTGAATATCGAAGCCGATTTAGCCTTAATTTGCTCGCCAACCTCCTTATATAAATCTATAAATTGTTTTGTCATTTGATTATAAAATTTTAGTCTTTACTCCCTATTCCTTATTCCCTATTTCTAATCCAATCATAACCCTTCTCTTCTAACTCTAAAGCCAATTCTTTTGGACCTGACATCACGATTTTACCATCCACCAAAACATCTACAATATCTGGTACGATATAATCCAAAAGTCGTTGATAGTGAGTGATTACGATAGATGCATTCTCTGGAGTTTTTAACATATTCACACCATTTGCTACGATGCGCAATGCGTCAATGTCCAAACCAGAGTCAGTTTCGTCGAGAATTGATAAACGTGGTTCAAGCATAGCCATTTGGAATATCTCGTTACGTTTTTTCTCACCGCCCGAGAAACCTTCGTTCACAGCACGATTGGCCAACTTGCTGTCTAATTCCACCAACTGACGTTTTTCGCGCATCAATTTCAAGAAGTCGCCTGACGACAATGCTTCTAAACCACGATGTTTGCGTTGTTCGTTTACCGCAGCACGCATAAAGTTCACCATGCTTACGCCTGGAATCTCCACAGGGTATTGGAAACTCATAAATAAACCTTCGCGAGCGCGCACCTCTGGTGCCATTGCCAAAAGGTCCTTACCATAGAAAGTGATTGAACCACTTGTCACTGTGTATGCAGGGTGTCCCGACAATACGTTGCTCAATGTGCTTTTACCAGCACCATTTGGACCCATAATGGCATGCACTTCTCCGGGTTTCACTGTCAAATTCAACCCTTTCAATATCTCTTTGCCTGCAATTGAGGCATGTAAATCTTTAATTTCTAACATATTATATTTATTTTGTTTGTATTTATTTAAAAAGAAATTATTCTGTATGTGGCAAAAATTAAAAACCACACTGCAAATAATATATTGGCTACTTTACTTTGGTTCGTGCTGAAATACAGACTGAAACACATAATGGCAAACAAGCCCGGTATAGCTATCAATTGTGTAAATTCAGAGCCAAATACCACAACCCATATCATCGATAACCAAAAACCCCAATTGATAAACGCAAAGTTCAATCTTGTATTGAGTTTATAGTTGCTTGGGCTAAAGAAGTGATTTACAAATGTGAATAGTACTAATCCGCCTGTGAAAGAACCAATTAGTATGTCTCCTTTAGTTAGAGTAGTGTCATGCCAAAACGAAACGTTGATGAATTTGTCGAGATAATTTGTCAGAATTTCAAGCGAATCAAACAACCAAAATAGGCTACCAACGATTATAATTAGTGTTGCTATACCTAGTAGGATACTCAAAAACACACGTCGTGTAATCACCCTAAAAATTATCATCCCCAATACAAACAACACCGACAACCATATATATGTAGGTTCAAATAAGGCAGCAACACCTAATAATAATGTGATATTAAATGATGCAGCTACCTGTGTTTCAAAGTTATACATCTGTATCAATTCTTTCAATGCCAAGATAAAAAACACAGCTGCTATATAACTTTCGTCGAATGGTTGAATATAGCCAATGCATCCTGCCATTAC
>JAZRJN010000196.1:0-39821 GCA_045645785.1 Candidatus Aphodosoma sp.
ACCATATTCACGCTCAAATGTTTATGGCCACAAGACGCAATATTCTCTTCAAGGCGTTTGAATGTGCCTTTACCACGAATATACTCATGATAATCACCAATACCATCGAGACTTACCCAAATACTATCGGCCTTACTACCCTTAAATGGCAATTGAGCATTAGTCGTAATTGTAGCAGAAAAGAAACCCTCTTCTTTTGCCAAGTCAATAAGATCGTTGATACGATAATCGCCATCGCGCCACAACATCACCTCGCCACCCTCGAAATCAACAAAACGCGAACCCAATGAATGAGCATAACGCAATTGTTCACGCACCTGTTCGTATGTCATAATATTCGGATTCTCACGTGCATACACTGCGCAATGACGACATTTCAAATTACATTTATCACCAATAAACAATACTGTTTGCAATGGACGTTTACGGCTAAGCACTCTTGCACCGAAAAACCACCATGCTAAATAAAATAATTTTTTCATATAATAGATTATTAATAACGAGTAGCGAGTAACGAGATTTTGGTACTCAGCTTCACATCATTATATTATTTTAAAATTGACAATACAATATTTACAATCACAAGGAATAAGCAGAAAAAAGTAACAAGATTACGAGCCATCAACCAACGGAACAAGAACCAGTCCAATCCTGCTTTTTTATAATTTTCCCAGTCACCCATCGGCCCCATCCAGAATTTGAGTGTCATATCTTCCTCTTCATCATAAACAAATTTACGAACCGATTTCCAAAGGAATAATGCCATAGGCAAAAGTATTGACACTACAAGATAAGCCCAATGGAAAAATCCCAATGCTACACCTGCAAAAACAATAACAAATGGCAACAATGAGAAGAGAGCCAATGCTGCCAACTGATTCTTTTTCGAACCAAGCAGACGCGCAAATGTCATCTTATCCGCCTTTTCATCAGCTATAATATCAAGCACAGAGTGAGTATATACAATATTTGTCACCAACATACCAACTGCAACACTCAACAACGCAACATTCCAATCAAACACTCCACAAACTGCATATTGCATACCAATCATCAACAACACGCCAAACATGATACCAATCACCAATTCACCATAGCCATGATAACCAAGTTTGAGTGGACCACCTGAATACGAAACACCAAGCACACCACCGATAGCCATAATCAATGCAATTGGCCAACCACGAAAATATAGTATCACCAAACCACACGCAACTGCAATCGCCAAGAACACAATCACCGCATTGCGCAATTCTGCAACTGTCGCCTGACCTGATGTGATATATGGATACTTATGCATACGCGCACGAAATCCCTCACCATTCAGCGCTTCACGTTTATCTGCCGAACCTACTTTATAGTCAAAATAGTCATCAGCAAGGTTAAAACCTAAATGTGCACAAATAATACCTAATAGAGCTACAATAGCCATCCACCAGCTAAAACCTTCGTGCATAGCACCTAAACTAATAGCAAATAATGCAGGCAAAATACTTTGAGGTAAGGCAATAGTGCGTGCATTATCAATCCAAAATCCAATTTTGTTCATAACAAATTTACAGTTTAATAAAATAATAATAAAAAAAGTTTTCTATTGAAATAAAATTACTTTCACAAAAATAATCACAATCCACTACTCCTCTTTATATGCCTTAAAAACATACATTGGCGAAGGAATAGTCCTCTCAAGCGGTTGCAACAATTCAAGAGCAATACCACTCTCTACCAAAGCATCATTCACCGTTTTGAAAGCAAGTTCAGGTGTATTATTCTCTTGACTAAGATGACAAAGAAAAACATGCGACAAATTATCATTAGGGTTATCCGCCAAAAATCTTGCAGTATGTTCATTACACATGTGACCTACATGCGAACGCACCCTCTGCTTCAATGGATATGGATATGGACCATTCTTCAACATATTATCATCATAATTTGCCTCAATTACCAAATAATTGGCACGAACAATATGGTCTGCTGCCTCTTTCCCTATAAAACCAAGATCGGTAGCTATAACAAAACGCTGATTGCCATAAATAAACGAATACCCTACACAATCAGAAGCATCATGCGACACAGGAAACGCCTGAATCGTAAAATCGCGAATCACAATATTATCACCTTTCTTGTAGAATTTATGAGCAGAAACCAATTTCTCTGTCACACGATAATTACGATTAATCCCCTTATGCATCTCTGCAGTAACATAAACAGGAATATGATACTTCTCACCCAACACACCCACAGCCTTAATATGGTCTGTGTGATCATGAGTAATAAATATACCCCAAATATTTTCAAACGAAAGACCATGCTCTTTCAGTTCACGCTTCACAGTACGCACCGCTACCCCAGCATCTATCAAGAAACCGTAACTCGCTGTGCCTATGTAGTAACAATTGCCACTACTACCACTTCCCATACTAAAAAAACGCAATCTATCCATCAAAAAGTTTAGTGTTTAAAGTTTAGAGTTTAAAGAATTAAATTTTCAACATTCCAATCTACAAAGGTATAAAAAAAATATGAATTATGCAGTATAAAAGCCCAATTATTTTATTATGTTTTCAAAAACAAAAAACGCCCACAAAAAGTGAGCGTTTTCCTATCTCATTTATAATACAACTTAATTACTTTTGTCTTTCGTTTCAAACCATCATTTGATGCATATTTCAAAATATAAACTTTATTTTCAGCCAACTGAGGCACCTCAACAACATTCGACAAAACAGGAATAGAAGTTATCAATCTACCATCTGTAGAATATATAAATATACTATGATTTTCATCTACAACAGGCAAATATATAACATACCTATCACCATCTTTCAACACATCTAATTTACGACTTTCTATACCAAAACCAGATAATGTAGTAACCGATATTTCGTTCGAATAATCCGTTACATTCTCATATCTGCCATACAAATCTTTATCCGATGCTTTCACACGATATTTATATTCTGTATCACCAGATAAATCACCAACCTCACATTTTATTTGATTAGATTTTTCAGCAGACACAACTTTATCAATACACACAAAGTTAGTATCGACTCCAGAAATAGTATAAACCGACAACAAATACTCTGTAGCATCAAAAACTGAATCCCAAACAGCCACAAATGTATAAGGAGAAACATTTTCAGCATCACGAGCCACAGGAGGAGTAACATAAATTGGACGAGGTGCAGAACCTCTTAAAGTTATAGGCTTCTCAAAATTTTGAGTAAACAAATACAATGTTTCAAATACATAATTTGAATATGTATATAATTTTGGAGAGTATTTAATCTCAATAGAACAATCTATAGTACTATCAGCTCCCGCCATTACACACAATTCTTTTTCATATTTATCTGTCGAACCTGCAAACCGCATAGAATAATCTCCTTCTGGCAAACGAAAAGAAACTTTTTCGCCAATATCACTACCTTTAACATTCAAAATCTTCGTTTGTTCATCACCTATATGCGCACAAAAAGATTGCATATCATCACCATCAAAAGAAATAATAGGACTGAAATCTACATTACCATAAACAAAAGAGATTAGACTATCCTGTTTTGTAATTTGCGACAATGATTTATCCAAAAGTGTTCCACTGCGCAATTTAAAAGTATAATCTGTTACATTTTTACTTCCAGGAAAAACATTAGCTCTCGGATATTTAGTTGTTTCTGCCGCACAACAAATCTCCACACCCATATTGTATTTATTGTTATTTACAATATTATAATCCCAAATACTAAAATTATAAACAATACGTGTAATTAAAAGACCCTCTGCAGGAACTCCATCAGCATTATGAGTACTTCTATTTTCAATCATAAAAAATTCTTTAGGCGACGGATTGGCTCCATCCATATTATGGATACCATCACAAACCAAATATGCCGCATTACTCAATGCTATAGGCTCTAATTCTACTTTTGTATCTCTTTCCAATTGCGTAGGTCGCATCCAACCAAGACAAAAACGCTCATATGCTGAATAAGTAGGAGGCGTACGTCCATTGTTATTATACGAACCATTATCCATTACATCCCATGCTCCTAATGTAAGATGCCCAGAATACTGAGTATCATATAAATCGGGAAGTGATAGAACATGACCAAACTCATGAACAAAAGTACCAATACCACACATTTTTGTACCTGACGAAGATCTCAACTCCGACGTACAAGCATAATCACCCAATTGAACACCATCATATTTAAATTCGGAAACAATGTAAGATCTGTGAGGCCAAACTGTATTAGCTCCACCTCCTTCGGCTTGATTATGCCCTGCATAATAGACAAATACATTATCTATATAACCATCTTTATTTTCATCAAATTCCGAAAAATCAATATCTGCATCAGCCAAATCACAAGCATCAACAATCATATTGCCTGGTTTTGAATCAACATCATCACCTTTTTGTTCACCATAAAACTTTCTATCATGAGGCAATGTATATGGACCTACGACAACAAATTCAGGATCAAACACATTATTCGAAGCATAACGAAAATAATCACGAGCAGAACCTGTTGCTGCATTCTCCGCATACCCTGGCTGATTCAATAAATTAAAAAAATCTTGTTGCGCAGTAGAAGAGTTAAATTCCACATCGCTAAAATTCACCAAAATAACCAAACTTTTAGGAGAACCTTGTAATGGATAGCCCTTATTACTACTTGCACGCTGTGATTTACAATAAATTTTATTACGATTAAAATCAATAATATTATTTAATTGAAAATTTACTGTATTTGCTTTCACCCTCTTTTGAGACGGAGCAACATTGACACCATCAAAATCAGCAAATCTTAGCGTTTGAGAGTCGTCAAAAGTCAATAGATAACCATCTTCCGAAACCATATAACTAAAATTCTCATCTCCATACAGATAATAATTAATTATAGATCCGTTAGGCTGAGTATATGACAACAATCCTGGGTATGCCTTAACAGCCCAAAGAGAGATAAAGAAACAAGAAAACAGAAAACAGAACAATAACTTTTTCATAAATAAAAAAATTATAATAAAGGGGAGACTATAAACCTAAAAGTCTCCCCAATATTCAAATACAAATATTAATAAACCAATTTTCCAACTTTAACAACTTGATTAGAGTTAGCAATATTCAAATATTTAACAATGTAAATATTATTATCCACAAGATTTTCCAAAACAATAGTTTGTGTTTGTGGAACAAACTCTTCAACTAAGCGTCCATCAATTGAATAAATAGATAATTTGCTATTCAACGCAGGTTGTTCACCTAAATCAATAAGAACACTACCATCCACTAAATACTCAATATTCAAAGCCTCTACAGAACCATAAACATTCTCAACACCAACGCCACCTAACAAATCAACTTTCACTTCGTTAGAATAAGGAGAAATTACTTCATTAGGGTCGTCTTTAAGTTTTTCGTTTTTATCCGAAGCAGCTACACGATAATAGTAAATTTTATCATTTTCAAGATTTGTAACTTTATAACCAGAATTTTCAACTACACGTGCATCAACCACAAATTCAGGGGCATTAAGTACTGTAGCTGTAAAATCATCAAGTAACAAACCACCTGCAGATTCTACTGCTTTATAATAATACATTCTGAATTGACGACATTTTTTACCATTCAAAGAAGCTTCTAATACCTTTTTACGAGTTTGAGTTGTAATTTTTTCAGTCAATACATTAACCCATTCGCCATCAATCAAACCTTCAACAAAGAATGTACCATTTGTATTATATGAGTGCACCCATACCGATATTTTATCTACATCAGAGAAATATTCTTTTGAATATAACATATTTGTACTATCTTTGAAATTAATCGAGATTGGATCAGATGATGTGTACATTTTTGATGTTGCATAGAAATTAGTTGACCATCCAGTTGGGATTTCATCTTCAGTAAACACATCAAATTTTTCAACTTCTGATTTTGACTGCTCTGAAATATAATATACAGATAAATAATAACGAGTAGCGAACTCTTGTTCTTTCCAATTTGCAATAAAGTCAGTATGAGTAACATCTGTTGCAGGTAAAGCCTCTGGGCGAGAAACACGAATTGCCTTAGTTGCAGTACCTTTAAAATCATAATAAACTTCAAAATTATCTGCTTTGATAGTCAATTTATCAGTCAAGAATTGATCTTTTTCTGTAACCTGACGAGGTTCATACAAAAATTCCAAAACACAATTAATAGTAGAATCTTCAGCAATCTTAATTGTAACACCACGTCCAAAATTAGCATCACCTAATTTTCTTAACTTAAAGTTTGTTCCAGACAACAAACGGAATTCTACATCCGAAGCTAAACTTCCACCCACAAAAGTTACTGTATCAATTCGCTTAGAGCCATAATCAACTACAAATTGATCAAAATCAATACCTTCTTTAGAAACATGAGGAACACCAGGTCCAACACCATATATAAACGAAATACTACCATTATCCAATTGTTTAATAGAAGATAAAGGATTTGGAAATTTGTAACCATCTTTCATTGTCAAGAAACATGTTGTAACCTTTGATCTACCAGGGAAAGTATTATATTCAGGACTAGTAGTGGTAGCATCAGCACAAACAATTTGAGCTCCCATATCATCAGGATCATTATTAACCGTATTATAAGTCCAAGTAGTATAACTATAATCAATATGAGTTATCAACATACCTTCACCAGGCAAACCTATAGAATCCCAACCCGCACGTTGGCGATTTTCAATCATAAAAAATTCACTTGGATTTGGTTTAGCTCCATCAAGATTATGTGTTTCTTTTGATACTATATATGCTGTATTTGATGAAAGTAATGGTTCTAATTCAAACGAAGCACCTGGTTCTAGAATAGTTGGAGTCAACCAACCCAAAAAGAATCGTTCGTATGAAGAATAAGATGGTGGTGTTTTTCCTCCATTATTATAAGGTCCATTATCCATTACATCCCAAGAGCCAAGTGTAGGCACACTATGACCATAATCTGTTACATAAAAATCTGGCAACCCAAGTACGTGTCCAAATTCATGACAAAAAGTACCAATACCACACATTGTAGAACCAGAACGTCCTTTCAACTCTGAAGTACATGCATAATCCTTAAGTTGTACACCATCAAAATTTTGTTTACTTACAATTTCAGAACGGTGAGGCCAAACAGAACTTTCTGGACCACCTTCAGCTTGATTATAACCAGCATAATATACAAAAACATTATCCACATATCCGTTTCCATCTGTATCATACTCTTTAAAATCAACATCAGCATCAGCTAATTTACAAGCATCAATAATCATTTGACCTGCATAATTTTCATTTCTATTTGAACCTGAACCGTAATCCTTTCCATAATAAGACATTTCACGAGGTAACGTATAAGGACCTACGACAACAAAATCAGGATGAAATTGACCATTAGAAGAAGCATTAAAGAAATCTCTTGCAGAACCTGTACCTCCATTCGCAGAATAACCAGCTTCATTCAATAATGCATGAAATTCTTTTTGAGTTTTTTTGAATGAAACGTCAGAAAAATTAACGAGAATAACCAAACTTGTAGGCGTTCCTTGCAAAGGATAACGTTGAACAGTAGGTTCAGATTTTGCACGTTTTTGCTTATTCATACGTGCAACATTGGCAACTTGATTTAATTCCAAACCAAGTTCTGAAACTTTCAAAGCATTCTTCAAATATCTCTTTTCTTTATAAGTTCTATCATTTATATTAGAAACTTTAATACCAACAGGTACAATTTCCATTTGTTCGTTCAATTCAGCATATTCAAAAATGCCATTTTCATTAAACGCAATCAAATAACCATCTTCCGACATAGAGAAGTTAAAATTCTCATCACCACGAAGATAATAACTAATAGCAGAACCATCAGGCTGTGTTTTTGTCAACAAACCTGGATAAGCAGGTACTGCCTTAACTAAAGAGAAAAGACACGAAAACAAAAACAAAGTAAAAAATAATTTTTTCATAATTAAATAGATATAAGATTGATTTAGTTAATAATATTTTACCAATCGCTAATAATCTGCAAAGATAAAAAAAAAAAATATATTGTACAAGCGATAATAAAACTTTTTATAAAAAAAGTCCGCTGACATTTAATCAGCGGACTTTTTTTATAAATATTCAAATTATTATTTTTTAAGAAGAATATTTTTCATAGGAACATTCAAAAGAGTGTTAGCCATGATACGTTTTTCAGAAATACGTTTTGTAGGAGCAGCTGCTCTACGTGGAGCTTGTTGTTCTTCTGAAGCAAGTTTACCTACGCGGAAGTGACGTTTGATAGTTGGTGCTACGATACAAGTTTCTGCATCACCTTCACCTTCAGTTGAGTATGTCAAATAAGGTTCGCCTGTATCTTCTGTAGTTGCTTGACCTGTTTCAACATCATAATATACAAGATTACCATTTTCATCTACAGCTTGTTCAAGAACAAGACCATAAGAATCCAAGTTAGTAAAGAATTCCAAATCAACATCCAAGAATGGCATAATAGCACTCATTGATTCATCCAAATCAAAATAGAAACCTAAACCACCAACTACAGAACCTGCAGGTTCTTGTACCCAAGCATCTGCACCTTCTGGAGTACGGAGATAACCTACGTATGAATCATAGTCACCATACCAATAACCATATTCATCAATAAATGCATTATATTCTTCTTGATCTGCAGGCCACTCACCATTAGTGAAAAGCGCATCATGATAGAATTTAGCATAGCTTGTTGGATTGAAATTTGTGTGTGATGCATAAGCTGCTTCTTGAGACCATCTCATGTAATTAACGCCATCATGCTCAATCAAGAATGTATCTGGGTCAGCAGAGAATTGATAGAAACCTACTGGATAAACGTATGTACCATCAAATGGACATGCTGTACGAACGAAGATTACATAATTTTGGTCACCAGTAAGACCATATTGGTCCATATAAACACCTTCTGCCAAAATATAAAGAGCAGCTTCGCGAACATAGTCGCCTTCACCGTCGCCATTAATATCGTTTGTTTCTGCATAGACAGTATCGCCATTTTCATCAATTTCACCACGCATGTATGTCAATGGATATTGACGACCTGTATAGAAACCATAAAGTGCTACATTGTAGAATTCCACTTTAGCAATAGGGTCATCAGAAGAGAATACAGATACATTGATGTCTTTGCTAATAGTTTCATAACCTTTAACGCGAACTGTAATAGTAGCAGTACCTTCTGCAACAGAAGTAATCAAACCAGCAGAAACTGTAGCAACATTAGCATCTGAAGTGATAAATTCGAAATCAACATTAGCATTAGGAGTCAATGTAAAATTGATACGATGTGTTTCACCAGGGAAAAGAGCAACTTGATCTTTGTCAACAGTCAAAGTATATTTTGTATTAACTGTATCAAGACCAGTAGTACCATTACCACCTGGTTCTTTGCCTTCTGGGTCTTCACAAGAAACAAAAACCACAGCAATCATCATTAAAAAAAACAATACTTTTTTCATAATTTGATAATTTTTAAATATTAATTAATAAATAAAGATTAATTTTCAGCATTTTCCTTTTCAGGATTCAAAGCTTGGTTATAAGCATATTCGCTATAAGGGAGTTGGAAAACCATGCGGTAATCATCAAACGTTTGTTCTTTTTCTGCTTGATAGTAGTGGTTGTTACCACGTTTTTTATTAGCAATTTGACCAAAACGTTTCAAAGTTAACAATGCGCGACCTTCACCCCACATTTCAACACGCCAGTTGAAACAAAGTTGTCTTTCGAAATCAGCATCATTCATAGATTGAACTGCAGCAGCTGTTGTTGCATCACGTTGAAGCAAGAAGTTAGAAAGAATATTTTTAGCTTCATCTACGTTTTTAGCACGGAATGCAGCCTCAGCAGCAAGAAGATGAGCTTCTTCTACACGCATATATACAACATCATTTAACCAGTCACGGTCAACACCTTCCAAAGAACCTGTTTTAACTGGGTCATAACGACTATCTTTTTCATCATTGCCATCAAAAGAACCATCATAGAATTTGTTTTTTGGACAATAATTATAACCTTTTTCTGGATCGAACCAACGTTTACGAATATCTGTTGCAGGAATTTCATCATAAAGATTCTTATCTATACCCAAAACAGCACCAGCAGCAGCGTATGAATAAGTGTGAATATCAATATGACCCCAGAAAGAAGCCAAAGATGTTGAATTTTCACGAGTAACATCAAGACCCCAAATCCAAGAAGGGTTATTTACATCACTAAAACCAGTAGTTAAAACACTTTCATAGTCCAACATTTCGTATGTTGAGTTATTAACTACAAGCATTGCATGATCGTAAGATAATTGATAAAGCTCTTGATCGTCGAAATAACGAGCTGATTGCATATAAGCATAAGAAGCAATAACGTGAGCAACATCTTTATTAACATTCAATTTAGACTCACGAGTAATACCTTCCAATTCGAGAAGTTCAAAAATAGCAATCGCATCTTCCAAGTCTTTACAAACTTCGAGATATACATTACTTACACCAGCCAAAATAGCAGGTTTCAAAGAACCATCTTCTGCATACTCTTCATCTTTAGCCAAATAAAGAGGGCAAGTTGGATAATTTTCGAAAAGGTTAAGATTTTCAGGGTCCAAATCTACATACTCTGAATTCATTTGAGTAGCTTGACCACCTTCATCTTTTGGAGATGGAGAGAACAAGTAAGCAAGATTGAAATATGAGTATGCACGCAAAGTTTTAGATTCAGCATAAGATAATGAATCTGTTTGAGTCCAATTTTCAGCACCCTTTTTGTCCAACATACGAATAATATTGTTAGCATTGGCAATAATCAAATAATTAGTACTCCAAATTTGAGAAGTACGACCTGCACCTGTAGTAGAACAAACAAGATTACCTTCAGAACTCCACCAGCCATAACCAGAGTTAGTCAAAGCCATATCACCAGACAAAATGTCAGTAGCTATATCAACTGATTTCTGTCCAAAAGTTTGGTGGTCGCCTCCATATTGGAACATGAGGGCATAAAGACCACGCACGCGTTTATAAGTAGTACCGTCCAACGAAGCAAGTTCTTCCTCGGTAATACTGCTACCAGTCAATTCGTGGTTCAAAGAACAACTTGCAAGACCAAGTAACAACGCAAAACTAAAAAATAATATTTTAATATTTTTCATTTTAGCAAATATTTAAATGATTAGAGATTAGAATGAAATTTTGAGAGTACCGATAATAGAAGAAAGCGGAGTATATTGAGATACGTCAGATGTACCAAACATAGAAGCCATAGGGATGAAACCTTTACGAGCAGACAAGCAGAAGAGGTTATCAGCGGCAACAGACAATCTAAGAGTATTCAATTTAGCTTTTTCCATCCATTTTTTAGGGAAAGAATAACCAATACTTACGTTTGACAAAGAGAGATAACTTGAAGTTGTCATAAAACGAGTAGAACCCATGTTAGCATAAGAGTCATAACCATTTGACAAACGAGGAGAAATATCAGTACGCAAAGGTTCGTCACCCCAAACAGCAGGATCAGACATTGCTTCTGTCCAACGATTAGAGTACATATCTTTGTGCCAGTTAGTTTGACCAGCGCGATCACTGTGCATTAAAGAAGCATAAACGCCATCATAACCCCAACCACCTACAGAGTATTGGAAAGAAGCTGCGATATCAACGCCATAAACTGTAAGATCTATACCAAAACCACCTTGCAATGCAGGAATATAAGATTTACCGATATAGAAGTTAGATGCGTATGCACCATCAGTAGTAGTAGTTTCAGCAAGGATACAAGAAGGATCACCAGTACGCATATATTGCTTAAAGTTTTCGTGATTTTTATAATTAGTCAAAATATATTGGTGAACTGAAGGGATAGCGGCATTATTCATATCAGCTTTAACTGCATCAACATCAGAATATTTTGCAGGGTCATACCATACTGTATAGTGAGCTTGACCAGTAATATCTACACCACGATATTCAGCCATATAGTGGTCGTAATAAGAGAAACCTTTAGCCATTGCTCCATTCATAACCATCTCTTTACCAAGAGCGTCTTTTGGCATTTTCACCATTTCGTTGTCGTAGTGACCACCATTCAAACGGATATCAAGTTTAACAGCATTAGTATTAACTGCGTGGATATTAAGCATGAAGTCCACACCTTGGTTGACCATCATAGCATCGTTGACAGCACGGCTACCAAAACCTGTAGAAGGAGCGACTGCGATTGAGAACAACATATTAGTTGTATATTTATAGAAATACTCGATTTCAGCGCTCAAATATTTACCAAGACTAAATTCTACGCCGACGTTAGCCATATTAGAACTTTCCCAAGTAAGATCAGGAGTACCAATATAAGATTGATAGATACCAGTTTGACCTCCAACGTTAACAATAGAATAACGGTTTGTATAGAGATAAGAACCTACATTTTGGTTACCAAGAACACCCCAAGATGCTTTAAGTTTAAGGTCACGAAGAACGTTAACACCTTGCATAAATTCTTCGCTTGAGATAGTCCAAGTAGCACCAATACCACCAAAGAGACCCCAACGATGACCAGGACCGAAAGTAGAAGAACCGTCACCACGAATAGTACCGTGAATACCATAACGTTCTTTATAACGATAACGAGCTTCACCGAATACAGATTCGATTGATGATGTAGAAGTAGAAGAACCTGTGTCATCCATTACTACTGCGTTATTAAGTTCAAGACCTTCTGGACGCACGATATATGATTTATAACCATATACGTTTGAAGAATTGATATATTGTGATTCGTGAGCTACGAAAGCACTAAAGTCATGATCACCACCAAAGTCATTAGCATAAGACAATTGTTGGAGAGCATTGAACATCAAATAGTGAGTAGATTGTTTATAGATACGACCAACGTTAGCAGCATCACCATAGTAAGCATTAGTCAACTCAGCACCAGTACCGCCTACGTATGTAGCACCAACTTTAGCGAGAAGTTTAAGACCTTTATAAAGAGTAGCTTCCAAATCGGCAATACCTTGGAATTGATGTTGATATGAACGTTGTTTGTCATATTGAAGCGCACCAGCAGGGTTGATACCTGTACCATAGAGACGACCTGTAGCATCACCATAGTCATACGCATTTTGACCAGAAATTTTAGGGTCAGCAACTTGTTTTACACCAATAACGTTACCTTTATCATCTTTAACTTGCTCATACAAGAATACTGGATAGATAGCAGGACATTGGTTAACATAATTGAAACCATTGTTCATAGCACCACCACCATCTTGACCAGGGTTGTCAAAAATAGAGTAAGAATAGTTCATTCTAACACCACCTTTCAACCATTTTTTAGCCTGGTGATCAACGTTAAGACGAGCAGAAATACGGCTATAATCTGAACCGATATAGTAACCTTGATCTTTCAAGTAACCGAAAGAAGTATAATAAGTAGTTTTTTCTGAACCACCAGAGATTTTCAAAGTAGCATCAAGTTTTTGACCATTACGGAACAAAGCTTTTTGCCAACCTGGATCTTGTTCGTAACCTGGAAGTTGATTAACACCTTCTCTAAATTTACCATAATTAGGGTTAGGAAGAGCACGACCATTATTGTCATAGATGTATTTTTCATCATCGATAATATTATAAGTACCCCAACGATTATAAGCAGCAGGAATACCACGAGTAGGGTCGAAAAGGTTAGCAGAAGCAGCTTTACCAGCAGGAGTTGAACCACCGACCATACCATTAGCATCAACACGACCTTGAGCAATCAAACCATAAAGAATAGATTCCCAAGCAAGTTCCATAAATTGTTCTGGAGAATCAATTGTCTCATACAAAGGAAGGAGACGCATGTTACCACCATATTTAAGGTCGATTTCGATTTTGCCAGATTCACCTGAAGTACCTTTTTTAGTAGTAATCAAGATAACACCATTAGCACCACGAGAACCATAAAGAGAAGTTGCAGTAGCATCTTTCAATACAGTAGTAGAAGCGATGTCACCTGGGTCAATACCAGAAATATCACCTTCGAAAGGCACACCATCGACAACATAAAGAGGAGAAGAACCAGCACCCATAGAACCGATACCACGAATTTGGATAGAAGCAGAAGTACCTGGTTGACCAGAAGTAGAAACTACTTGCACACCTGCAACTTCACCAGCAAGAGCTTTTGATACGTCAGTTGGGTTTTTCTTTTCGAGAGTTTCAGATTTAACTACAGTAGCAGAACCGGCGAAAGCTTTTTTAGTAGAAGTACCATAAGCTACAACCATAACTTCATCAAGAACTTCTGCATCAGTAGTAAGACGAACAACCATACCATCTTTAGCTTCTTGTTCTACAGTAGTATAACCTACATAAGAAATGATAAGATGAGTTGTACCAGCAGGAAAAGTGATAGTAAAGTTACCATCAAAGTCGGAAATAGTACCAACAGTTTCCGCTCCTTTCACCTGGATAGAGGCACCGATTGCAGGCTCGTTATTTTCATCAATAACGCGACCCGAAACAGTTTTTCCCTGTCCAAATACGACACCAATACAAAGTACCAATGCCGAGAACAAAAGAATTAACTTTCTCATAAATGATTTTTTTAGTTATAAATAATGTTTATTAATTAGTTTTCTATACTTGATAGACAACAAAAACTGGTGCACACAACTGCACACAAATTCAGTTAGCAAAATTACATATTTATCTGCAAATGTGCAAACGAAAATACAACCTTTTTTAGACTATACACTTTTATTCCACTTTTTTAGGTAAAAATAGAATTATTTGCTTTCAAATCATAAGCAATAAAATAAGTAAAAAGCTCAACTGAATATCAATATTTTAAATAAGAATATTACCCCAAAAGCTAAAATCACATAAGCTTTTTAACAAAATTGATTAAAAACTATTTTATGTTGTAAAACATGTTTTTCAACGAAAAAAAGTAAAAAAACTGTAATAAAATGAGCAAAAAATAGAGATTATTTGTAGATAAAAATCTCATAAAATAGTCTTTATTTCGATTAAATTCTCAATTATTTGTCCCATAAATTCAGAGTTTGAAGAAAAATCAGTATTGTTTTGATAAAACACCGCACGTATATTTGCATTTTGGGCACCTTGTATATCGGTTTGTAGATTGTCACCTATAACAAGACATTCGGCTGGGCTTACATTTAACTTCTCTAAAACAATCTGAAAAAATCGAATATCTGGTTTTTGATAGCCTACTTCTTCTGATAGAAACACATTAGTGAAATATGGTAACAGTCCAGAACGACGCAATTTAGTATATTGCACTTCTACAAATCCATTTGAAATAATTGAAAGTGTATGGCCTTTAACTTTGAGATATTCAAGCATTTCGATTGCACCATCGACCAAATTAGTTTGCATCGTTGTTCGATAAAGGAAATCTTCACCTAATTTTTTCGCTAATTCGACATTTTCATTTCCAACGATACGCAAGGGATAAAGAAAACGCTCAAGAGAAAGAAAGTCTTTGGTTATTTCACCTTTGGCATATTGCTCCCAAAGTTGATGATTTTTAGCCATATAAACATCGTAAAACGACTCGAATGAATCGTAATATTGATTCAATTCGTAGTCGTTATAGATTTCTTGCATTGCGATTTTGGAATTTCGTCGAAAATCCCAAAGAGTATCGTCAAGATCAATTAGGAGATGCATAAGAATGAGGAGTGAGGAATGAGGAATGAGAAATTGTGCATTATGAACCGAAAGTCTTTGAGCCTTAAGGTGAAAAAATTATGAATTATGAATTATGAATTATGAATTAAATTTACGGTGTTTTTTTGATTTGCGGATTTTGGCAAGGTCTTGTTCTTCGTCATCTTCATCGGCAGATGTTTCATTTTTACTATCTGCACCAGCCACTACAATTACAATTTCACCTTTAGGTGGGATCGCAGTGAAATGTTCTACGAGTTGTTGAAGTGTGCCACGTTGAGTATCTTCGAACATTTTTGATATTTCGCGCGATACTGATGCTTGGCGTTCTGCGCCAAAGGATTCGGCAAATTGTTGAAGTGTTTTCACCAAACGATAAGGCGATTCGTAAAATATCATCGTACGCTCTTCATTGACAAGTGATTGAATCTTAGTTTGGCGACCTTTTTTCTGAGGAAGAAAGCCTTCGAAACAGAAACGGTCAGTAGGGAGTCCAGAATCGACCAAAGCAGGCACAAAGGCTGTTGCTCCTGGAAGACACTCTACCCTAATTCCCTTTGCAATGCACTCACGCACAAGCATAAAACCTGGATCAGATATTGCAGGAGTACCAGCATCGCTGACCAATGCAATAGATTCTCCAGCGAGAATACGGCCGGCAAATTGCGCTATGGTTTTATGCTCATTGAATTTATGGTGCGACGCCATAGGTGTATGAATATCAAAGTGTTTGAAAAGAATACCCGTAGTGCGAGTATCTTCAGCAAGCACAAGATTCACTTCTTTGAGAATGCGCAGAGCACGATAGGTTATATCTTCGAGGTTACCAACAGGGGTTGGAACTAAATATAATGCACAATTCATAATTCACAATTCATAATTTTTTTCACCTTAAGGCTCAAAAATCTTCGGTTCTCAACTTTTAACTTTCAACTCTCATCTCTCAACTATAAATAGCGACGTTGGAGGAGTTGGATGAAATCGGAAACAGTTTCATTATCTAATGCCCAATGAACAAAGTTTTTAGCGATATAGTCTTGAGCTTCAGTCATAGTTTCGAAAGAGTTAAAATCAGAGATGGCTTTGTTCATTTTTTCGCCATTACCACCAAATAATTCTCGTTGGAAACGGAAACGGTCACCAAGAGTAATAGCTGATTTTAAATCTATTATCTTTTTATTATTGATAGTCGATGCAAGAGTATCATCGGCATTTTTTGCGAGTTTATCAGCAAGGGATTCTGTGGGTTCTATTGACTCAGCAAGGGTTGTGACAGGAGATTCTATAGAGTCATTTTTTATGGACTCTATAGAGTCATTTTTTATAGATTCTATAGACTCTATAGATTCTATAGATAATTGAGCTTGACGGCGAGCTTCCTCTTCTTGACGGCGAGCTTCTTCTTCTTCACGACGACGTTTTTCAGCCAATTCGGCTTGACGAGCGGCTTCGATAGCTGCAACTTGACGAGCCATTTCAGCTTCAGCTTTGAGACGCTCCTCTTCACGACGTTGACGTTCAAGTTCTTCAGCTCGGAACAATGCCTCTTGCTCTTCGGCTATGCGTGCCAACTCAGCTTGGCGAGCAGCTTCTTCAGCTTGTTTTACCTCCAATTCAGCTTGACGCTGTGCCTCTAATTTATCCTCTACTTCTCTGTTATTAAGATAATTAATAAGATTTTCAAGATTAACTGTAAGAGCTTTAGATTTATCCAAAGCAAGACGTAGATATGGGGCAGGAATAGACTCCATTTGATCAAGACCTTCAGTCAAAACTTGTAATTCATTGACATCCTTTGCTATAAGAGCAACTAAAACATCTTTGTTCATTTTTGTGTAAAAGTATTATTTTTATTAGAAATTATTTTGTAACTTTGCATTTCAAATGCGAAAACGAGCAGAATCTCAACATAATTAAAATCAATTTTAGTTAGGTATTCAACTTACTCCATTTTTGCAAACACAAAGGTACGAATTTTTTACGAATAAAAAACAATAATATATGTATTTTTTTGAATCAGCCAATTGCAGTTGCCATCACCGCGGAAGTATAGAAGTAATTTGCGGTTCTATGTTTTCAGGTAAAACAGAAGAATTACTCCGCCGATTGAAACGTGCTAAATTTGCAAAACAGAGAGTCGAAATATTCAAACCTTGTATCGATACTCGTTATTCAGAGACAGAAGTAGTTAGTCACGATCACAACGCAATACAATCAACACCAGTAGAATCATCACAAAACATTTTGTTAATGGCTGGAGATGTAGATGTTATTGGCATAGACGAAGCTCAATTCTTTGATAATGGAATTGTTGATGTATGTCGCCAATTATCAGAAAGTGGTTACCGCGTAATTGTAGCTGGATTAGACATGGACTTCCGTTGTACTCCATTCGGACCAATGCCTGCATTGATGGCTATCGCCGACGATATACAAAAAGTACATGCTGTGTGCGTGCGTTGTGGTGCGCCTGCATACGTCTCACACCGCTTAGTAGCAGGCGAATCGCAAGTTTTATTAGGTGAAACTGACAAATATGAACCTATTTGTCGTCATTGTTATAATGAGGAGATGAAGAAACGAGCAGCTGATGAGCGCGAATAAGTCTTAAATCATTATATGTTGCTACACCTTCGAGTTGGTCAAAAAGTTCTGAATTAGACATTTCCGGGGTTTCGTCGAGAATAGACATTACCCTACTCAATAAATCGACATCGACGTATTGTTGTATGTCGATTTTTTTTGCATGTATGAGTTTGGCTATGTGGGTGTAAATTGTTCCGATTGTAAGATTACGTTCATCAGCAACTTCTTGTGGAGTTTTCTCTTGAATGAGAAGAGAATAGGTAATTTCTTCGGTTGGAATTTTTTCAGTTTTTTCTTTACGAGTTCGTTTTGGTTTGTCTTTCAACAAATGCTCAAGCCGAGCTTCACTACTATCCCCGTATTCAGATTCAGGTTCAAAAGCAATATCAGATTGAGCAGACGCATCAATGCCATTCTCACGACAATAAATTCGAACTATATCGACACACTCCTTACCATAGCGTTGAATTTTAACTTTACCAAAACCTTTAATTTTAGTAAGTTGCTCTATTTCAATCGGCAATTTATTCGACACTTCTACCAAAGTGGCATTACTAAACATCGTAAACACAGGTATATTCTGCTCCTTACAATAGTCATTACGCCAAGTTGCAAGCTGTTTATATAATTTTGGATGCTCTGTTTTAAGCATTTTCACCTCACGTTCAACAACGTATGCTTTAACCTTGAATGGAGGTACTTTATACGACTGTTTTACATCGAAATAATTGACCACCGAAATATCATCGGCAATACCAGCTATGATATGACGAAATTGTGATGCTATTTCAAACACAGCCTGTAGGCGTTCAACATAGTCTTGGGCTTCGACCTTACTCTCTGTAATTGCAGGAGAAGACTCAATAAACACCAATAAATCATCGAGTTGTGGCACAAAATACCCTGAAGCTGCCTTAACACGCTCGGCAATACGCACAATATCAACTTTGGGATTAAACGAAAGTAATTGCGCTAAAAATCGTTGTGCCACACGATACAATTCGTTGACACGAGAAAAAATTTCGTCGAGATAAAGCGCAGTTTCTTCATTGAAGTCAGCCAAAACCGTCTTAATATAATTGACAAAATCGTAAGTATGCGACATCAAATCTTCAAGACTGAAAAGTTTAGCAAGCAATTGTACGCTATAACGAGATTTAAATAATTCGACTTGACGCTCCAATTCAATTACAGGCAGACGCTGTTCACTATAGCGAACTATCTGAGGATCAACAGCAAGAGAATATGGATTGATTTGTGAAGTAAGCACAATACCATCAAGCGAACGACAACGAGAGAGAGCAACATATACCTGTCCTGACGCAAAAGCAGCAGCAACATCAATCACTACCCTATCGAATGTCAAGCCTTGACTTTTGTGAATAGTAATAGCCCATGCCAATCGCAATGGATATTGAGTGAATGTACCTAAAAGTTTCTCTTCAATTTGATTAGTCTTAGGGTCTATTGTATAAGATTTATTTTCCCACACCTCAAGCGAAACCTTAATAGCCTCATCTTCACCATCGCAAGTAACCCAAATTTCATCATTATTTATCTCGGTGATTTCTCCGATTTTACCATTATAATAACGACGCGGTTGAGCCATATCATTAGCAATGAACATAACTTTTGCACCAAGTTTAAGCGAAAGTTCTACTTCGGTAGGGAAATTTCGCTCAGGGAAATCACGGTCGATATGCGCTACAAATTTATAATATGGAGCATCGATTTTCGACAACTCATCATTATTGATTGCATCGGCAGAAGCATTATGAGTGGTGAGTGTAATATACTCATCAACATTGCGAAAATCAGGTTTATAACAAAGATTTAGAAGACGTAATGTATCAGGCGTAAGCTGATTATTACGCACTTCGTTGAGAAGATTTATAAACTGCTGATTGCTTTGACGGAATATTTTGTCAAGTTCGATATAAATCGGAGGTTGTTTCTGAATAGCCTGAGAATGAAAAAAGTAAGGCGAGACATAATAGCGACGCAAGAGTTCCCACTCTTCACCTACACATACAGGAGGCAACTGATACATATCGCCGATAAAAACAACTTGCACACCTCCAAAAGGTTCGTTTGGACGAAAACGATAGTGACGCAATACGGTATCAATAGCATCAAGCACATCGGCACGCACCATAGAGACCTCATCTATAATAAGAAGTTCGAGTTCACGATAGATTTTACGACGTACGTTATTGACCTGTTGTTTTGCGATAAAGGCTTTTTTTGCCTCAATAGTAGGGATAAAAGGCGAAAATGGGAGTTGAAAAAACGAATGAATCGTAGTGCCTCCAGCATTGATAGCCGCCACTCCAGTAGGAGCCACTACAGCAGTCTGTTTGAATGCCACTTCACGAATTTGTCGAAGCATAGTAGTCTTGCCTGTTCCTGCTTTTCCTGTCAGGAAAACAGAACAGTTGGTCAACTGAATGAATTCTTCGGCTATTTCGTAAATGGACATTTGAGAGTTGAAAGTTGAAAATTGAAAGTTGAAAATTACTATAAAAATCTATAAATTCTATAGGTTCAATAGATTATATATAGATAGAATTTTAAGAATCACTTATTTGCTCTTGTAAAGCGAATAAACAAAAGTGCAAAAATAACACAAACTACGGCAGCTGCAATGTATCCTATATACGGTGGGAGACCAAAGCCTTCTGGAGCTACCATGATATAAGTAGAGCAAACTGCTGTCATAAAGAGTGCAGGAAGAAGAGTTATCCAATAGTTGCGTTTTTCTTTATAAAGATATACTGTTAATGCCCAGAAAGTGAAGACTGAAAGAGTTTGATTGCTCCACGCAAAATAACGCCAAATGATATCAAAATTGATTTGTAACAAGATAAATGTACCCACAAAAAGTGGCACTGCAACCATAAGACGTTTTAAGATAGGTTTTTGGTCAATATGAAGAAAATCGGCAGCGATAAGACGAGCAGAACGAAGAGCAGTATCTCCAGAAGTAATTGGAGCCGCCACCACACCAAGTATAGCCAAGAAACCACCCGCTTTGCCCAACCAACTATTAGAGATAAGATTAACCACTTCGGCTGCTTTATTGGCAGTAGCAGGAAGAGAAGCAACATACTCTTGCAAACCGCCCACTGAACCAAAGAAAGATGAAGCCGCCGCAGCCCAAATAAGCGCAACAACACCCTCGGCAATCATAGCACCATAGAAACAAGGACGACCATAACGCTCATTAGTCATACAACGCGCCATCATAGGCGATTGAGTAGCATGAAAACCAGAAACTGCACCACACGCTATAGAGACAAACATCATTGGAAAAATAGAATAACCTTGAGGATGTTGACTTGCAAGACCAGACGTAACTTCAGGAATTGGAGCTTTATTTATGAACAGAGAAACCAAAATGCCCACAGCCATAAAAAGCAAAGCAAAACCAAAAAGAGGATATATTTTGCCTATAAGTTTATCGATAGGAAGCAATGTAGCAAGCATATAATAGACAAAAATAATTACAATCCACCATGTAACACTAATAGCATCAACCATTCCAGCAAGAAGTCCTGCAGGTCCACTAACAAACACTGCACCCACAAGTACCATAAGGATAAGCGAGAAAGCACGCATAAATTGTTTTACGCCCGTACCAAGTTGTTCTCCAACAAGTTCTGGTAGTGAAGCACCATTACGACGCATAGACAACATACCAGAAAGATAGTCGTGTACAGCACCGCCAAATATAGACCCAAAAACAATCCAAAGAAAAGCAGAGGGACCAAACATAACACCCATAATTGCGCCAAAAATAGGTCCAAGTCCTGCAATATTAAGGAATTGAATCAAGAAAATTTTCCACCATGGCATAGCCACATAATCCACACCATCGGGATTAGCAATAGCGGGAGTTACACGATTACGGTCTTCGCCAAAAATTCGGGCTACTATTCTACCATAAACAACGTAACCCAATATTAAAAGGATGATTGATAAAACAAAAGTAATCATAAAAACAAAAAGTGTATATTTACAAATCAATATGCAAATATACACAAAAAATCTAATACCTTAAACAAACTACAACCATTTTTTAATACGAAAATAGATAAATACAATAACTCCTATTAACAACATAGATAACATTGCAATCAAATATCCCCACTGATAGTCCAATTCGGGCATATACTTAAAATTCATACCCCAAACGCCAGCCATAAAAGTAAGAGGAATAAATATGGCTGAGAGAATTGTCAAACGACTGATAATACTATTGGTGCGTTGTTCGTTTGCAGTAGAAATATAATCGGCAAGCGATGTTATTATTGCTTGCTCGCTATCAAGCAATTGAAAAACTTGACCGAGATGGTCGTGAGTATCAATAAAATATATTTTATTGGAAGATTTTATATGTTGTGAATTCTCAAGATGAGAAAATTCACCTCGTAAAGGGGAAACATTCTTACGGAAAAAGAGAAATGACTTACGTATGATTTGTAGTTTACGACTCAATTCAACATTATCAGTTGCATCATCAAGCAATTGTTCTTCAATATCAATCAATTCCAATCGCTGTTGGTCAAGTTCGAGTAAATAACTATCAACAACAGAACTCAATATAATATTGAAAAGATAGTCTGCACCACTATGACGAAGTTTCACTTTCGGGTCGTGCAAAGCCTTAAGTATTGTGGAAAAACGTGGATTAGGAGTTTCTTGAAAAGTTATTACCATATTTTTTCGTAAAATAATGGCAATGTGTTCTTTTTGTAAAACGGAGTCGGAACGATAGAAATAGTCCATCACGACTAAAACATCATCATCTAATAAATCAATTTTAGCGATATGTCGAGCATTAACTATATCTTGCATCCAAAGACGGTCTATGTCAAGCATTTGAAAGAGAACTTCCAAACTATCAGTGTCAGCTAAACCTTCCACTGCAAGCCATTTAACACCTGGTTTATCAATAAAAGAAGACAATTCTGTCACATTATCGAAAGAGTCGTGAGATACTGTTTTCTTATCATAAACAACAAATGTAAATTTCGATGGTTGATGAAACTCCCCCGTATAGAGAAGTTTTTCGTACAACAAATTATCTTGCTGGCGAATATAATGTTTTTTCATAGGTAATAATTAAAAAATAAGATACTAATAATTTGGAGCTAACAAGCAAATGCTCTCATATCTCATTTTTTAATTTTAGGTGTACCTGATACGATGGCTTTTGCTTTAGCACTATAACTTAGTTTTTTCTTTTTAGTGTCAATTATATCCCCTCGCACTTCGAGATTTTTTTCACGAACTACAACATTACCATCTTTTGCACGACGGAAAAATACATTACGGAGAACATCAACATAAGCATGACGTACACGATAACGGTCAAGAGTATCATGACCAAATTGCAAAGCATTGATAAATTCAAGTTCATCTTCTTTGAGTTTATAACCAAATGGTATATGTAATTCACCCGATAAACTTTGTGCTATTTTATTAATTTGAAAAGTAATGGGATCGATATAGAAATGGAGTTGAAGTTCGCCTTTAACAATACCCATATAGTTTTCTTTCTCGGTATAGGTCAATACTGCATCATCGCCAATCATAGTGTAATCCCATTTTGCAGGTTTCTTAACATTCAGTAAATCAATCAAAGAGCCAGTTGGACCGCCCCAAAGGAAACGATGCATACGAAGAGATTGTTCATCCAAATTGCGCTTAGTATAAGATAATTTTACTTTCTTTTTCTTGTTTTTCTTGCTATTAAGACGGTCATCGGTTATTTCATTAAATTTATCGTAAGCGACTTTTGCTTCATCGGTAGTAAATTCTTTAACTGATTTCACTACAAGTGCGACAGAATCACCGCCACGCTTATTATCTATTGGATATTCAAAAATCGTGCCTACTATCTCGTGATGAATAAGTTGACGAGAATCTTGAGAACCATTATACATAGAAAAGATAGGATATTCGGCTGTTCGCTTTGGAAAATCTTCACGCATTTGCGCTACAAACTTTTCTAATGCTTCTTTTTTGAGTTTTAGACTCTCTTTTTTTGATATTTTGGCTTTCACAACAGCTCCTTCGAGCATAATAGGTTGTTCGACAAGAGTTACATAAAAAACAGAATCAGAAGATATTACACCAACAGAGAACATTTCGGTGCGATAGCCGATAAACGAAAACACTACTTCATCACTATTTTCGACAAGAGAATCTAATTGTAGTTCATATCGCCCATCTAAATCAGTCATTGTACCCCCAACGGGATTGTTTTTTACATAGACTGATGCATACGGTATCGGTTCACCATCTTCATCTAAAACAAAACCGACTGCGGTTTGTGATAAGAGAGAAAATGGGAATAAAAGAAGTAAGAGTATATGTAAAATGTGTTTCATTTTTTCTTTTGCTTAAAGAGCCAAGGAAATAGGTCAGGGTCATTGAAGGCTGGATTCCAAGAGTTGTGGGTACAGCCTGCAAATTCACGATATACGATTTTGGCACCTGCTTGTTTTAATGTTTTATATGCTGTGCGAGAAAATGTTACAGGCACTACAGGGTCGACATCGCCATGATATATGCGCCAAGGAATTTGAGCTGCATTTGAGAGACGATTAATGTCAACACCACCACAAATAGGTACTGCTGCAGCAAATAGATGAGGATAACGCCAACAAAGTTCGTAGGTTGCCATTGCCCCCATAGAGATTCCCATTATATAGATTCTTTTATGATCAACATTAGGGAGTTTTGCAATAGAATCGACCATAGCCTTGACAGTTTGAAGTTGCCAACTTGGCTCATCAACAGCGGCAAACATTGCTTGAGAAAGTTCGGTAAGTCGATCAGGAATACTCCAAAATGCGCCTTTAGGGGCTTGAGGAAAAAAGACGTAGGCAGGATATTTCTCTTGGATTTCAGGGTTTAAGAATTGTCCTGAACAATGTAGAAGTTGTGCTTCATTATCGGTACCACGCTCGCCTGCTCCATGAAGAAATAAAACTACGGGATATTTTTTGTTTGATTTAATATTTTGAGGCTCGAGGTAGCGATAAGGAAGTGTTTTACCTGCAGTTGAGAACGAGCCATAAAGATATGACTCTTGCGCAAAGAGAGAGATTACAGAAAAGAAAATTGATATAATTAAAAGTGTTTTTTTCATAGTTACATCTTCATAAAGCGATCCATATCACGACGGTCTTCTTTTTCTTTTAAAGTTTCACGTTTGTCGTAAGCTTTTTTACCACGAGCGAGAGCTATTTCGAGTTTAGCAAGTCCCTTTTCGTTAGTGAAAAGTTTAGTTGGCACAATGGTATAACCCGTCTCTTTGGTAGCTTTTTCGAGTTTACGAAGTTCGCGTTTGTTGAGTAAAAGTTTGCGTTCACGCTTTACATCGTGATTGTAATAATAGCCGAGGCGATAGGCAGAAATCTGCATATTACGCACCCATAATTCACCTCCAGAAAATTGACAATAGGTATCAACAAGACTCGCTTTACCTTCACGAATCGACTTAATTTCAGTACCATACAGCACGATACCAGCTGTAAAACGTTCAACTAATTCGTAATCGAAACTTGCTCTCTTATTTTTGATATTTACTTGTTGTTGTGATTTCATATATTATATATTTTTTATCCTTGCAAAATTAGTAAAAATAATTCATAAATTAATTACTAATCAACTTTTTTTGAACAAAAAAAATTGTGCATTGTGCATTGTGCATTGTGCATTTTTTATTAACTTTGCATTTTATTTCACATTATATAAAAATATGCTTCAGTTATCCCAAAAGAGTCGTGAGACTATTTTTATCGTATTATTGTTTTTAGTACCATTTTTGACTCCTGCTACTGCATTGTTAAGTGGTCTAATTGTGGCATTTACGATAGGTAACCCTTTCGTTCAACATAATAAGGTTTTCACAAAAATATTGCTTCAAGCATCAGTTGTCGGATTAGGATTCGGGATGAATTTGACAGAAGCAATGGAGGCTGGTAAAACTGGTTTTGTATTCACAATATTCTCTATTGCATTGACAATGGGCTTAGGTGTGTTGATTGGTAAGTTGCTAAAAGTTAATGCAGGTACTCGTACTTTAGTATCAGGAGGTACAGCGATATGCGGTGGTAGTGCTATTGCAGCAATCGCACCAGTGATTAAGGCTAAGGACAACGATATGACCGTTGCACTTGGCACTATATTCACACTTAATGCTATTGCATTGTTTATATTTCCGCCACTTGGCAATCTATTGGGAATGAGCGATACTGAGTTTGGATATTGGTGTGCGATTGCAATTCATGATACATCGTCGGTAGTAGGTGCAGCAGCAGAGAGAAGTGAATTGGCATTGCAAATTGCTACTACTACAAAATTGATTAGAGCATTATGGATTATTCCGTTGACATTGATTATCTCTGTTTTTTACAATAAATATAACAAAGAGGAAGGTGGTAAAAGTAAGGTTGCAATTCCTTGGTTTATATTCCTTTATGTAGTTGCCATGATTATTGCAACATACATGCCACAAGGGGCAGAATTGTACGAAAAAACAGTCGGAATTGCTCGATATGGAATGATTTACACATTGTTTTTGATTGGGTCGGGATTGTCGTGGAATAGTTTAAAACAAGTGGGATTCAGACCAATATTATTAGGCATAATCTTGTGGATGATAATATCAGTAGTATCAGCAATAGCAATTTTATACATAGGTTTTTAATATAACCTTGCCACATTAGCTCAGTTGGTAGAGCAACTCATTCGTAATGAGTAGGTCTGGGGTTCGAGTCCCCAATGTGGCTTTATTTAGTTGAAAGTTGAGAATTAGCCATTGGGCATTTGAAATATAATATAAATAAGCGAAAATCGAGTATAAAAAGTCTCGTTACTCGCTACTAATTACTATAAATCTATAATATGATTGAACAAAAATTATCTAAAGCTGTTGTTGATGCTGTAAAATCACTTTACGGTCTTGACGTTGAAGAAAATGCAGTGCAATTACAAAAAACACGTAGTGAATTTGAAGGCGATATTACGCTTTTGACATTCCCATTTGTGAAAGCTGCTCGCAAAGCACCAGAACAAGTGAGTGCTGAAATTGGTGAATACTTAGTTGCAAATGAATCACTTGTAGAGAAATTCAATGTTGTGAAAGGATTCTTGAATCTCTCTATCAACCAACAACATTGGGTAGCTACACTCAACAATATCAATGCAGATGCAGACTTTGGTCATACTCGTGCAGACGAAAATTCGCCACTCATGATGATTGAATATTCATCGCCTAACACAAACAAACCTTTGCACTTGGGTCATATTCGTAACAACCTTCTCGGTTATTCAATCTCACGCATCCAAGAGGCAAATGGATGGAAAATAGTGAAAACTAACATCGTAAACGACCGTGGTATCCACATTTGTAAATCTATGTTGGCGTGGTTGAAATACGGTAACGGCGAAACTCCTGCGTCAAGCGGCATGAAAGGCGACCACTTGGTAGGTAAATACTATGTAGAATTTGACAAACACTATAAAGCTGAAGTTAAAGAGCTTATGGCTCAAGGCATGGAGGAAGATGAAGCTAAACGCAAAGCTCCTCTCATGGTTGAGGCTCAAGCAATGCTCCTCAAATGGGAACAAAACGACCCTGAAGTACGTGGTTTATGGCGTGAAATGAACGAATGGGTATATGCTGGTTTCGATGAAACATATAAGAAAATGGGTGTAGATTTCGACAAAATCTACTACGAATCAGATACATATCTCGAAGGTAAATCGAAAGTAGAAGAGGGATTGGAAAAAGGCATCTTCTACCGCCGCCCTGATAACTCGGTATGGGCTAACCTTACTGCAGATGGTTTGGATGAAAAACTCTTGCTCCGTACAGATGGTACTTCGGTTTACATGACACAAGATATTGGTACTGCAAAACTTCGTTACCAAGACTACCCTATCAACAAAATGGTTTATGTAGTTGGTAATGAACAAAACTATCACTTCCAAGTATTGTCATTATTGCTCGACAAACTCGGATTTGAATGGGGTAAAGAGTTAGTTCACTTCTCATACGGTATGGTTGAATTGCCAGAAGGTAAGATGAAGAGTCGCGAAGGTACAGTAGTTGATGCAGACGACCTTATCGCAGAAATGGTGGCTCAAGCACGCGAAACATCTGACGAATTGGGAAAACTTGACAACTGCTCAGAAGATGAAATCAATGACATCTGTCGCATGGTCGGTCTTGGTGCTTTGAAATATTTCATTCTCAAAGTTGACCCTCGCAAGAATATGACTTTCAACCCTAAAGAGTCAATCGACTTCAACGGTAACACTGGTCCATTCATTCAATACACTAACGCTCGTATCAAATCAGTACTTCGCAAAGCAGCAGAGCAAGGTATTAACGTAACTGCAGCCAACGAAACTATGGAAATCACCGATAAAGAGCGTGTTCTTATTCAAATGCTCACAAACTACCCTAATGTAGTACGCCAAGCTGGTGATGACTTCTCGCCTGCATTGATAGCAAACTACGTTTACGACTTAGTGAAAGAATATAACCAATTCTATCAAGCATCTCCAATATTGAAAGAAGAGAACGCAGAGGTAAAAAACTTGCGTCTTTTGCTTTCGGCAAATGTGGCTAAAGTTATTACTTCAGGTATGGGATTGCTCGGTATTGAAATGCCTGAGAGAATGTAATTTTTCAATTCATAATTCACAATGCATAATGCATAATTAGCCATTCGGCATTTAGTTTTATGATTAAAGCACTAAATATCAAAGTACAATATATAAGGTTAAGCCTTATATGTTGTGCTTTGCTTTTTAGTTTATCGGGATGGGGACAGACGATGTGGGGACCTAATGCGTTGCCAGTGATAGATATGCATTCAGGGGAAACAAATGAAGAGTTGTCAGTTGAAATATCAAATAGTTATTATAAAGGATTCGATAGGAGTAATACTCTCACGCCTAATCTACGGCTCAATATTCCCCTTTTCACACGCTGGGTCAATCTTGAGGCTTGGTATTCTGTGATGGATTTCTATAGGCACGAAATGCAAGACTCTAAACACGAGACCAATTGGCATAATGTGGCTGGAGACATTTATGTAAGTACAAATATTCAAGTTTTACATCATAGTTGGATTGCTGCACAAAAAAAAGAGACGCAAAATATTGCGTCTCTACAATATATTCCTTCGGCAGTAGTTCGTATCGGAATTAAAACTGCATCAGGAGGAGATTTCGAAAACTACCGTTTCATTGATGCTCCAGGATATTTCCTTGATTTTACATTAACAGAAAAACTTCATTGGCAAAACAGATGGGCTAAATCATTGAGTGTTGCTGGTTCTGTAGGATTCTATTGTTGGCAAACAGGACGAGCCGAACAAAACGATGCCTACATGTATGGCATCAGAGCCGAGTTCGAAGCTCAATATCTACACCTGATGGCAGAATGGGGAGGTTATACTGGTTGGCAAAATAAAGAAGACTGCCCAATGACCATAAAAAGTCGTTTGAGTATACCTTGCCCACTTGGTTTTGAACCATACATTGCCTATCAATATGGTATTAGAGATTGGCAATACCACGAACTACGTATTGGTCTTAAATATTCTATAAATATAATAAAGGCAGATAAATAGATTTTTATCTGCCTTTATTATATTAGATGGAAACCCATCAAAGACCTTCTATTGCTTTGGTCGCAGGTTCTACTATGCCTTCACGAACGGCAGTTGTAAAGTCTTCAAAATTCAACAAAGGAAGTACGGTACCCATTACTTTCTCAATTGGAGAATATAACAACGATTCTTGTACTATAGGTTTCTCTTTAATTGGCATATATTGATTCATTATTGCCACAAAATTGAGTATCACGCTCAATAACAATGTCATCTTTACAACACCAAACACTGCACCAAATAGACGATTAAGCCAACCTAACATTATAGCTCCTATAATCTTACCAATCATATAAGACAATGCCGAAATCGACAACGAAACAACAATAAACACTAAAGCGTACGCCAATGGTGTACATATATTCGACGCCCAACCTGTCATTTCTATCAATGCTTGCGATACTGACAACGAAAAATAGCGTGCTAAATATATACCCAACACAATAGCGAGCAAACCTGCTATCTCTTTTATCAAACCTTTGCGCAATCCCTGCACAAGACCATAAGCAAGGGGGATAATTAATATTATATCTAAGTAGTTCATGTTGAGAGTTGAAAGTTGAGAGTTGAGAGTTGAAAATTATATAAAAGACACGAGACACAAGACAAACATGTCTTATATCTCGTGTCTATTATCTTTTATTTAATTAAAGTGTCTTTTTAACTTCTACTTCTTCGTAAGCCTCTATGATATCACCGATGCGGATATCGTTGTAATTAGCAATGTTAAGACCGCACTCATAACCGAAGTTAACCTCTTTCACATCGTCTTTCATACGTTTGAGTGATGCAAGTTCACCTGTATAGATTACGATACCATCGCGAATAAGACGTATTTTGTGTGTACGTTTGATTTTACCTTCTTTAACCATACAACCGGCAATTGTACCAACTTTTGTAATTTTGAAGGTTTCGCGAATTTCAAGTGTTGCTGTAATTTCTTCTTTAATATCTGGAGCCAACATACCTTCCATCGCAGCTTTAAGCTCTTCGATAGCGTCGTAGATGATTGAATAAAGACGAATATCAACCTCTTCTTTTTCAGCCAATTTACGAGCTTCCATTGATGGACGCACTTGGAAACCTACGATAATTGCATTAGATGCTGCAGCCAAAGTAACATCACTTTCAGAAATTTGCCCAACTGCTTTATGAATTACATTAACTTGAATTTCTTCTGTTGAAAGTTTCAAAAGTGAATCAGACAATGCCTCAATAGAACCATCCACGTCACCTTTAACGATGAGGTTGAGTTCTTGGAAGTTGCCAAGAGCAATACGACGGCCAATCTCTTCAAGAGTAAGGTGCTTAGATGTACGAAGACCTTGTTCACGCGCAAGTTGCTCACGTTTATTTGCAATATCACGAGCCTCGTGGTCTTGATCAAAGATATTAAAGTTATCACCAGCTTGCGGAGCTCCATTAAGACCCAATACAATAACTGGCTCAGCAGGACCTGCCTCTTTAATACGTTGATTACGTTCATTAAACATTGCTTTCACACGACCATACGCAGTACCTGCAAGCATAACATCACCTACGCGCAATGTACCATTATTGACAAGTACAGTTGCTACATATCCACGACCTTTATCAAGAGATGATTCAATAACAGAACCCGATGCTTTACGATTAGGGTTTGCTTTGAGATCTAACAATTCGGCTTCAAGCAATACTTTCTCTAACAACTCATTAACACCCATACCGTGTTTAGCCGAAATATCTTGTGATTGATATTTACCACCCCACTCTTCAACAAGATAGTTCATCGCAGCGAGCGACTCTTTAATCTTATCAGGATTAGCACTTGGTTTATCTACTTTATTGATAGCAAATACAATAGGCACACCAGCAGCTGATGCGTGGTTGATAGCTTCGACAGTTTGAGGCATGACGTTATCGTCGGCAGCTACGATGATAATAGCGATATCGGTAACTTGAGCACCACGAGCACGCATAGCTGTGAAGGCTTCGTGACCAGGAGTATCAAGGAATGTGATGTGACGGCCATCTTCGAGAGTTACGTTGTATGCACCAATGTGCTGAGTAATACCACCAGCTTCACCTGCGATAACATTAGATTTACGGATATAGTCAAGCAACGAAGTCTTACCGTGGTCAACGTGACCCATCACTGTCACGATTGGTGGACGAGGAAGGAGGTCTTCTTCATTATCTTCCTCTTCTTGAATAGCATTTACAACATCAGCAGAAACGAATTCTGTTTGGAAACCAAACTCGTCAGCAACGATATTGATAGTTTCGGCATCAAGACGTTGATTGATAGAAACGAACAAACCTAGGTTAAAGCAAGTTTGAATAATTTGAGTAACAGCCACATTCATCATAGCAGCCAACTCGTTAGCAGTAACAAACTCGGTAAGTTTAAGAATCTTAGATTCGAGTTGTTCCATCTCTTGCTCATTCTGCAAGCGTTGAGCATTGGCTTCACGTTTCTCTTTACGATATTTAGCACCTTTTTTAACACCTTTGTTTCCTTCAGTAAGACGAGCCAAAGTCTCTTTTACTTGACGTGCAACATCCTCTTCACTAACAACAGGAGTATGAATAGTTTTTTGATTTTTATTCTTTTTCTTACCCTCTTTTTGTCCTCCGCCTTGATTTGGAGCACCACCTTGCATCGCTTTGCTTACATCTACACGCTCTCCACCAATACGTTTACGTTTTTTCTTATCACCTTTTTCTCCACCTTTACCTTGTCCTTCTAAATTGATTTTATCAACCACATTAGGACCTTGCAACTTAGGTTTATCAACACTAAATACCTCGTCAGATTTACCAGCATCTTTAATAGCTTTTGTATTAGCCTCTTTTTGAGCTTTACGCCGAGCTTCTGCAGCTTGACGTGCTTTAGCAATACGATCTTTGCGCAACTCTTCTTTCGATTTTTTTGCAGGACGTGTATTGCTATTTATAGTAGAAAGGTCTATTTTATCAAGAACTTTAATATCGCTCTTGAACTCAACTTTGCGGAAAGTGAAGATTTCATCCTCTTTCTTCTCTACCACAACAAGTTCTTCAACCTTTTTAGGCTCTTCAACTTTTTTTGGTTCCTCTTTCTTTGGTTCTGCTTTCACAGCAGGTTTTTCTATTTTATTTTCTTTGGCAAGATTTTCTTTTTCGACTGGTTTTGATTCTTTTTGCTTTTCTTCTTTTTTAGGTTTTGGTTCAACCTTTTTCTCCTCTTTTTTAGGCGCAGGTTGAGCAGGAGCAACCTCTTTTTTAGGCTCCTCTTTCTTTGGTTCTACTTTTGGTTCCTCTTTTTTCTCTACCACTTTAGGCTTATTAAGAGCATCCAAATCAATCTTACCCACAACATTAAGTTGTGGCTTTTCTTGTTCTGCTTTCACCTCAGGTTTCTTTGCCTCTTTTTTAGGCTCTTCAACCACTTTTTTAGATTCTTCTACTTTTGGCTTTTTAGACTCTTTCTTTTGAGCTTCAAACTCAGCCAACATTTCAGGCGTAGCAAATTCTTTCAAAAGCAAAGCCTCTTGCTCGCCTGTAAGTTTAGAATTAAAATCCTCTTCTACAGTAAAACCTTTTGATTTCAAAAAATCTGTTGCAGTACCAATACCAATCTTTAATGTTTTTACTAATTTTCCTAATCTTGCCATATAATTCTAATTGAAAATTGAAAATTGAGAATTGAAAATTATGAATTGTGAATTATGAATTATGCATTATGCATTGAATTAGTCTTCGAATTCCGCTTTCAATACAGCCAATACCTCATCGATAGTCTCTTCTTCGAGGTCAGAGCGTTGAATCAACTCTTCGCGAGTAAGAGCCAACACATTTTTAGCTGTATCACAACCGATACCTTTCAACACATCGATAATCCAGCTATCGATTTCATCGCTAAATTCATCGAGATAAATATCTTCTTCATCAACTTCAACATCGTTACGGAATACATCGATTGTATAACCAGTAAGCATTGTAGCCAATTTGATGTTATTACCATTTTTACCAATAGCAAGCGAAATCTCTTCTGGACGAAGATATACATTTGCTTTTTTGTTTTCTTCGTCAAGTTCAATAGTTTGCACTTTTGCTGGGCTCAATGCGCGAGCAATATAAAGACTCGGATTGCTTGTATAGTTAATAACGTCGATATTTTCGTTACGCAATTCACGCACAATACCATGGATACGAGCACCTTTCATACCAACGCATGCTCCTACTGGGTCAATGCGATCGTCAAATGATTCAACAGCCACTTTAGCACGCTCACCAGGAATACGCACCACTTTCTTGATAGTAATCAAACCATCGTGAATTTCAGGTACTTCTTGTTCAATAAGACGTTCCAAGAACAAAGGTGAAGTACGTGAAAGATAGATTTTTGGATTGTTATTTTTATTATCTACACGAAGCACAACCGCACGAATAGGTTCGCCTTTGCGATAGAAATCATTTGGAATTTGCTCTTGTTTTGGAAGGAGCATTTCATTTTTATCTTCATCCAAAATAAGAACCTCTTTTTTCCATACTTGATAAACATCACCAGTCACCACTTGACCGAGAATATCAGCATATTTTTCGTAAAGAGCCTCTTTTTGAAGTTCGAGGATACGAGAAGCCAAAGTCTGACGAAGGTTGAGAACAGCACGACGACCAAAGCTCAAAAATTCCACTTTATCTACAACCTCTTCACCCACTTCATAATCCTCATCTATCTCTTGAGCTGCACTAAGCGCAATCTCCATGCTTTCATTTTCCAATTCATCGTCCTCTACAATAGTACGTGTACGAAGAATTTCGCAGTCGCCTGTCTCAGGATTGATAATCACGTCATAGTTTTCATCTGTTCCATACATTTTTGCAATCACGCTACGGAACGAATCTTCCAAAATACTGATCAATGTAGAACGATCAATCGCCTTCAAATCTTTGAACTCCGAAAAGGTTTCAATAAGATTTACTTTCTCTTTTTTAGCCATTACTTAAAGTTTATTATGTATTTAGTATATTTTATTTCAGAATATTTGAATTCGACACGCTCAGTATAAGCCTTTTTACGCTTATCACCCTCTTTACGTATCATTTTAGTCTCCTCTATCACAAAACTCTCATCACCCACTTCGACCAACACACCCTCGTGTTTAATACCATTAGCCTCTAAGACCTCAACATCTTTATTGAGATTTTTCTCGTATTGACGTTTCACCTTAAAAGGCGAAGTAAGCCCTGCCGAACCCACCTCAAGCTCATAATCCTCTACCTCACGATCGAAATTCGCCTCAATAAAGCGATTCAACTCCACACAAAAATCAATATCAACGCCATCTTCAGCATCAATTTCCACTTTTATCACGTTATCAGCCGACACCGTAACATCAACTAAAAAATATCTTGTATCAGCCAACTTGCTGATAACCAAATTAGTAATAATATCTTTTTGTATCATAATCACTTAATACTACGAACTGAGGGGACTACTCGTCCCCTCAATATCTTAAATTCGATGCAAAGTTACAAATTATTTCGCTAACTACCAAATTATTAGTAATATTTTTTGTAATTAATTTAATGTTAATGATTCACCAGTGAAATCGATGCCCATTGGAGATTGGAAGATGCGAAGACCAAAGGTTGGTAACATTGCAAAAACATGCTCAAATACTTCAGCTTGAAGTTGCTCGTAAGGAATCCATGCAGTACCATCTGAGAAGAAATATAGTTCGAGTGGAAGGCCTTGTGCTGTTGGTTGCAATTGACGCACCATAATAGTCATACCTTGATTGACACGCGGATGATTACGAAGATATTTCTCTAAATAATTACGGAAAATATGTAAATTAACAGGGAATCCATCGGCACGTTCTACCCCTTCGAGCCAACCTTTCGCTTCAAATTCTTTCATCTGCCCTTCGGTACAAAATTGAATTGAACGCATATCAATATAAACAGCACGCTTTACACGACGACCTCCGCTCTCTTGCATACCACGCCAATTCTGGAATGAATCACTTACAAGAGCGTATGGCGGTATTGTAGTAATTGTCTTATCCCAATTTTGTACTTTTACCGTAGTAAGACTTACCTCAATAACATCGCCATCGGCACCATATTTAGGCATAGCAATCCAGTCGCCAGGACGGAGCATATCATTGACAGACAACTGCACTCCTGCAACCAAACCAACAATCATATCTTTGAATACTAACATCAAAACAGCAGCCGAAGCACCAAGTGCAGTAAGAATATAACCAGGATTTTTGTTGATAAGAATACTAACTACAACTATCAATGCCACACAAATTACCAAAACCTTCAACATCTGATAAACACTTTGTAATGAGTGATTTTTCAAACGTTCGTGATGAAGAGACAAATCATATAGTGAAGCAAGGAACGTACAAACCAATTTGGCAACAATGACAACCAAATAGATATAATTGACACGCAAAACAAAATCCAATACCTCGCTACCATCACCAAATATCATAGGCAACAAAACTGCCAACAATATAGGTGGTACCAAACGCGACATATCTTTAAGCATAGCATCATTCAACACAATATCATCCCATTTAAAATTAGTCTTACTTGTCACTCTACGAATAGTAGGTATCACCAATCGACGACAAATTAAATCAACGAAATAAATAATAAAAGCTACACTAGCAAGTGTGATGAGCCAATAAAGCCATTCATGAGACATAACTGGCAACCCCCAATCTAATAACCAATGTAAAATAGTTGTATTCATATTAATTAGTAATGAGTAATTAGTAATATAAAAATGGGATAACCGAAACAGAACAAAATTTATTTAAGTTATGTTGAAGTATAACCCATTTCGCAAATGCAAAGATACAAAAAAATCCTCTTATTCGACAAGCGAATAAGAGGATTTTTATTATTATAAAGATTTTAAATATTAGGCATAAGACATTAAACAATATCTTTAGCTTTGTACTTTATATCTTTTATCAATACAAACATTAGTTTATATCTTCAACAATTCCCTCTGCATCAGTAACATCACGACTTGCAACAGACATGCGTTCATACTCTTCACGTGAAGCCACAAACAAATGATCGTATTCACGGAGACCTGTACCTGCAGGAATCTTATGACCAACAATAACGTTTTCTTTCATACCTAATAGGTGGTCAACTTTACCATTGATAGCCGCTTCATTCAATACTTTTGGAGTTTCTTGGAACGATGCAGCAGACATAAATGATTGTGTTTGAAGGGCCGCACGCGTAATACCTTGAAGCATTTGAAGTGAAGTTGCAGGCATAGCATCACGAGTTTCGACTGTACGCATATCACGACGTTTAAGAGCCGAGTTTTCGTCACGAAGTTTACGTGCTGTTACAATTTGACCTGCCATAAAGTTTGTAGAATCACCAGCATCAGTAACAACTTTTTTGCCCCAGATACGGTCATTTTCTTCCATAAACTCTATTTTGTCAACTACTTGACCTTCGAGGAAACGAGTATCACCAGCATCAGCGATTTGTACTTTACGCATCATTTGGCGTACGATAACTTCGAAGTGTTTGTCATTGATTTTCACACCTTGGAGACGATAAACGTCTTGTACTTCGTTCACGATATATTCTTGAACAGCAGTAGGACCTTTAATTGCCAAAATATCAGAAGGAGTGATAGCACCGTCAGAGAGTGGAGTACCTGCGCGTACATAGTCGCCATCTTGTACGAGGATTTGTTTTGACAATTGTACGAGGTATTTTTTCTCTTCACCTGTACGTGAAGTAAGGATGATTTCACGGTTACCACGTTTAATTTTACCGAATGAGATTTCGCCATCAATTTCAGCTACAACAGCAGGGTTAGATGGGTTACGAGCCTCGAACAATTCAGTAACACGTGGAAGACCACCGGTGATGTCACCTGTTTTACCTACGGCACGTGGAATTTTAACAATCAAATCACCAGGTTTAACCTTTTGTTTAGCATCAACAACCAAGTGAGCACCCACTGGGAGGTTGTATGTTTTGAGGACATTACCAGCTTTATCAACAATTTGAGCTGCAGGAGCTTTAGTTTTGTCTTTAGACTCAATAATGATTTTCTCCAAAAGACCTGTAGTTTCGTCTGATTCTACTTTATAAGTTGAGTTTTCGACCATAGATTCGAATTGAACAGTACCTGCAACCTCAGAAACGATAACTGCGTTAAATGGATCCCATTCACAAATCTTGTCGCCTTTCTTAATGTCAGAACCAGCTGGAATGAAGAGTTTAGAGCCGTAAGGTATATTTTGAGTTGTAAGAGCAATGCCGGTATTGTGGTCGATAATACGAGCCTCAGCCAAACGTCCTACAACAACTTGATATTTAGAACCTGTAGCATCTTCGGCATCAACAGTACGAAGTTCATCAATCTCGAGACGACCATCATATTTAGATGTGATACCGTTATCAACAGCAATATTCGAAGCCACACCACCGACGTGGAATGTACGAAGTGTCAACTGAGTACCTGGCTCACCGATAGATTGTGCAGCAATAACACCAACGGCTTCACCTTTGTTGACCATACGACCAGTGGCAAGGTTACGTCCATAACATTTAGCACAAACACCATGACGAGCTTCGCAAGTAAGCACTGAACGAATTTCAACGCGTTCGATAGGTGATTTTTCGATACGTTTAGCTGCTGATTCGATGATTTCTTCACCTGCAGCAACAATAAGGTCACCAGTAAGAGGATCTATAACATCGTGAACAGAAACACGACCAAGTATGCGTTCGTAGAGAGAAGCAACAACTTCTTCGTTGTTTTTGATTTCAGTTGCAATAAGACCACGCAACGTACCACAATCCTCTTCAGTAATGATAACGTCGTGAGAAACGTCAACAAGACGACGAGTAAGATAACCTGCATCGGCAGTTTTCAACGCCGTATCGGCAAGACCTTTACGAGCACCGTGAGTAGAGATAAAGTACTCCAACACGCTAAGACCTTCTTTAAAGTTCGCCAAGATAGGGTTTTCAATAATTTGACCACCTTCAGCACCTGCTTTTTGAGGTTTAGCCATCAAACCACGCATACCTGACAACTGACGAATTTGCTCACGCGAACCACGGGCGCCAGAATCCAACATCATATAAACAGAGTTGAAACCTTGGTTGTCACCAGAGAGTTGTTTCATAACGACGCTTGTCAATTCGCTATTAACACGAGTCCAAGTGTCGATAATTTGATTATAACGTTCGTTATTAGTGATATAACCCATGTTATAATCGTTCATAATATTTTCAACCTCTTCGTAACCAGAGTTAACGAGAGCTTCTTTTTCTTCTGGGATGATAACGTCGGCCAAGTTGAAAGACAAACCACCACGGAATGCCATTTGGTAACCAAGGTTTTTGATATCATCGAGGAATTTTGCTGTACGAGCCACACCACAAGTTTCGATTACATTACCGATAACGTTACGGAGTGATTTTTTAGACAACAATTCGTTGAGGTAACCACACTCTTTTGGTACGAATTTGTTAACGATAACACGACCAACAGTAGTATCTTCGATCAAACGAGTAACGAAATTACCTTCTTTATCTACGTCTTGAGTACGAACAGAAATAATAGCGTGAATATCGACAGCTCCTTCGTTGTAAGCGATTTCGACCTCTTCTGGAGAGTAGAATTTCAAGCCTTCACCTTTCACACCTTTACGGGCTTTAGTGATATAGTAAAGACCGAGCACCATATCTTGAGAAGGGACTGTAATAGGCGAACCGTTGGCTGGGTTGAGGATATTGTGAGAAGCAAGCATAAGCATTTGAGCTTCGAGAA
>JAZRJN010000197.1:0-12297 GCA_045645785.1 Candidatus Aphodosoma sp.
CATTTCGAACATTGTGTGGTGGTATGTGTCGTGACCCACTTCTTCGAGGTCGTTGTGTTTACCGCTCACGCGCAAACATTTTTGCGAGTCTGCCACACGTGGATATTTGATAGGGTCGTTACCCAAAATAATGTTTTTGAACTGATTCATACCAGCATTGGTAAACATCAATGTAGGGTCACCTTTGATGACCATAGGTGCAGAAGGAACGATTTTATGGCCTTTTGAAGCAAAAAAATCGAGGAACGATTTACGAATTTCTTTTGATGTCATGTTTCTAGATATTTAGTAGTGAGTAGCAAGTAGTGAGATTTTTACTCGCTTCGCTCGTTTATTTTTTATATTATTCTATTATTTTGTCTTTTTTACATAAAACGTGCAAAGTTACAAAAATTTATTTGATTAGACAACAAAAAAAAATGATAGAGATACAAAATCAAATTTGCATCTCTATCTATTTATAAAACACATTATTACTTAAGATTCGCCACTGTAACGAGATGACAAGCTACAACTCCTGCAGTTTCGGTACGAAGACGCGATTCGCCAAGTGTGATAGCTTGAAATGAATTGCGAAGTGCAAGTTCGACCTCTTCTTCAGAGAAATCGCCTTCAGGACCAACCATAACGACTACATCCGACATAGGAGGGCAGACGTTGAAAAGATGTTGTTTGGGTTGGTCGTAGCAGTGGGCAATGAACAATGAGGAATGAGGAGTGAGGAGTGAGGAATTATTTATAAAATCCTTGAATGTTGTCATTGGATTGAGTCGTGGAACATAGGCTTTGAGGCTTTGTTTTGCGGCTGAAACAAGGATTTTTTCGATGCGCTCAGGTTTGATTATTTTACGCTCAGAATAGCGACAACAAAGTGGTGTTAGCTCATCAAAACCGATTTCGGTGGCTTTCTCTACAAACCACTCAAAACGGTCGATATTCTTGGTTGGAGCAACAGCCAAATGGAGACGGAATGGACGACGCCCATACTCGGTTTGAACATTAAGTATTTCTACCAAAGTGCGTTTAGGATGAGCTTCGGTAATTTGTGCTTCATACAAACCACCTACCCCATCAATAATATGAATGTGGTCGCCTGCTTTCATGCGCAACACTTTGACGCAGTGTTGCGATTCTTCTTCTGGAAGAGAGAGAGTTTGAGCTATATCGGGAGCGTAAAATAAATTCATAATTCATAATTCATAATTCATAATTAGAGTTCAATAATTATGAATTAATTTATACTAAATCATTTCACTTCGAAGACGGCGAGTGGGGTTTTGCCGTTGTAGAGGGTTACTTTGCCTTTTTCGGCTTTGTAGGCATTTGCAGTTTCGAGAAGGTTGGTGATTTGAAGTTCGATTTTGTTAGATTCTTCGTCGCACATACGGCGAGTCATGCCAACTTCGAGGAATTTGATAGTTCCGTTAGAAGCTTTGTATTGTCCGAAGAATTGGTTGCAACCAGAATGACCATTGATTTTGTAAATGCCATCGGCAACAGCAGTTTCGGTAAACATAAATGTAATAGGCTCGAAAGTAGATTTTGCATCGTAAGCCACACCATTCAATTCAACAAGTTGAAGCATTTTGCCTTGAAAACAGAAAACAGGTTCTTTTACGCGTGATGCACAAGAGGAAAAAATTAAAGCTAAAACAGCTACGATAATAAGATTCTTTTTCATAGTGAATTAAATATAAATAGTTTATAAAAGTGTTTTTCTTCTTAGAGAAGATTTTTTCGAATAAGTTTAATTAAGTAATGCAAAATTACGAATTTTTTTTGAGTTATATAGGTGTTGTATAAAAAAAAATTTGTACATTTGCAAATTGAATGTCAATAGACAATGGTCAATAGCCGATAGTCATCCAATTTTTCTGACCAAGTCTTACTACTTAATACTTTTTACTTAATACAAAAAAATAAACATGAATAATTGGTTTGAATGTAAAGTAACATACGAACGCACAGCAGAAGATGGAACTGCGAAAAAGGTAACTGAACCTTATTTGGTTGATGCATTGTCATTTACAGAAGCAGAGACTCGGATTTGCAAAGAGTGTCAAGCATACGCAACTGGGGAATTTACGGTTTCGGCGGTAAAACGCTGTAAGATTACTGAAATGTTTTTTAATGAAGATTTACAAGAATATAAATGGTTCCGTTGCCGTGTGAATTATGTGTCGGTTGATGAAGAAAAAGGCGTAGAAAAGCGCATTGCTCAAACTATGATGGTTCAAGCTATTGATTTTCAAGATGCAGTAAAGACTCTCGTAAAAGGAATGGAAGGAAGTCTTTGCGATTACGAAATTGCATCAATCACAGAGACTAAGATATTGGATGCTTTCAAGTACGAGCCAACAATTGAGAATTGAGAACCAAAAGTCTTTGAGCCTTTGGCGAAAAAATTGAGAGTTGAAAATTTATAGACGCTATAGAAATCTATAGAAAACTATAAAAATTATGAGCATTAAAAGCAATTTAAGCGAAATACGAAAAGGGATACCTGAGGGGGTGAAGTTGGCTTGTGTATCGAAATTTCATCCTGTGGAAGCGATTGAGGAGGCGTATGCTGTAGGAGAACGTGTGTTTGCTGAAAGTCGTCCTCAAGAATTTGTGGCTAAAGTAGAGGTGTTACCTAAAGATATTGAGTGGCACTTTATTGGCAACTTGCAAACTAACAAAGTTAAAATGGTTGTGCCTCATGCCGCATTGATACATAGTATGGCAAATGAGCGTTTGTTCGACGAAGTGGAAAAGTGTGCTGCTAAAATAAATAAGGTACAAGATGTGTTGATTGAATTGCATGTGGCGCAAGAAGAAAGCAAACAAGGATTTACACCTGAAGAGGCATTTGAATTGTTGAGTGACGAATTTATTGCACTGCATCCTCATATAAGAATTTGCGGTGTGATGGGTATGGCTTCGTTGACTGATGATGAAACTAAAATACGTGCTGAATTTAAGAGAATAAAAGATACTTTTGAGCGATTGAGAGACGAAATATTCGACGGATGTGATTACTTTACCGAAGTGTCAATGGGAATGTCGGGTGACTACCCTATTGCTATTGAAGAAGGTGCTACGATTGTAAGAATTGGCAGTTCGATTTTTGGAGTAAGGAATTATTAAATAAAAATAAAAGACATAAGAACAGAAGAACATAATTTTTGTGTTATTATGATATTCTGTCTTCTAAAAAAATCACTAAAACACTAAATATCTAATCTAATAACAATGGAAAAATTATTAATGTTGGGCGACGAAGCTATCGCTCAGGCTGCAATTGATGCAGGTCTTTCGGGAGTATTTGCTTATCCTGGTACTCCATCGACAGAAATTACTGAGTTTATCCAAGACTCAAAAATGGCTAAAGAGTTGGGCATCCGTAGCGAATGGTGCGCAAACGAAAAAACAGCCATGGAAGCTGCTCTCGGTATGAGTTATGCTGGTAAACGTGCTTTGTTCTGCTGTAAACACGTAGGTATCAACGTGGCAGCTGACTGCTTTGTGAACTCTGCTATTACAGGTGCTAATGGTGGTTTGATTTATCTTGCTGCTGACGACCCTTCAATGCACTCTTCACAAAACGAACAAGACTCTCGTTTCTATGCTGATTTTGCATTCATACCTTGCCTCGAACCATCTAACCAACAAGAGGCTTACGACATGGTTCACTATGGCTATGAATTGTCAGAACGTTTCCACTTGCCAGTAATGATGCGCGTAACAACTCGTATGGCTCACTCACGTGCTGGTGTTGCTCGTCGTGCTGAAGTTACTCCACAAAACGCGCTCAAAATGCCTGAAAACAAGATGCAATATATCTTGTTGCCAGCAGTAGCTCGTCGTCAATACAACGAACTTTTGGCTAAACAACCAGAATTGGTTAAAGAATCAGAAAACAGCGGTTACAACAAATATATCGATGCTCCTAACAAAAAATTGGGTATCATCGCTTGCGGTATCTCTTACAACTACTTGATGGAAAACTTCCGCGACTCAGAATGTCCTTATCCAGTAGTGAAAATCAGCCAATACCCTATGCCTGAGGCTATGATTAACCGTTTGTATGAAGAATGTGAAGAGGTACTTATCCTTGAAGAAGGTCAACCACTCTACGAACGTCTTCTCCGCGGTATGCTCAACAAAGGCAAAGCAGTTAAAGGTCGTTTGGATGGCACATTGCCACGCGTAGGCGAACTCTCACCAAACCTTGTAGGCAAAGCTCTCGGATTGGAAGTTAAAGAAGGTATGCCAATCCCATCACTCGTAGCTCCACGTCCTCCAAAATTGTGTGATGGATGTCCTCATATCGACTCATATACAGCACTTAACGAAGCAATGAAATCATTCCCTGGTGGTCGTGTATTCTCAGATATCGGTTGCTACACACTCGGTGCATTGCCTCCATTCCAAGCTATCTACTCTACTGTAGATATGGGTGCTTCTATCACAATGGCTAAAGGTGCTTCTGAAGCTGACTTGTTGCCATCTGTTGCAGTTATCGGCGACTCTACATTCACTCACTCTGGTATGACAGGCTTGTTGGATTGCTGCGTTGATAATGCTAACGTAACAGTTATCATCCTCGACAATGGTATCACAGGTATGACAGGTTCACAAAAATCATCTGCTACAGGCCGTATCGAAAGCATCTGTACAGGTCTTGGTGTTGACCCTGCTCACATCCGCGTAATCAATCCACTCAAAAAATACTTCGAAGAAAACGTGGCTATCATGAAAGAAGAAATTGCTTATAAAGGTGTTTCTGTAATCATCCCACGTCGCGAATGTATCGTGGCATTGAACAAACGTCTCAAAGCTGCTAAAAAAAATAACTAATTGTCAACAGTCTATAGTCAACAGACAACAGACTGTAGACAGTAGACCGTTGACTGTAGACCTAAAAAATCTAAAAACATTATGAAAATAGATATTATCCTTTGCGGCGTAGGCGGTATGGGTGCCTTAAGTTCAGCTGCAATTATCTCAAAAGCTGCCCTCGACATGGGTTGGTATATGAAACAAGCCGAAACTCACGGTATGAGTCAACGTGGTGGCGACGTACAATCTCACCTTCGTATCAGCGACAAACCTATCGCATCAGACCTTATCCCAGAAGGCGAATGCGATATCATCCTCTCAGTTGAACCAATGGAAGCACTTCGTTATCTCCCATTCCTTAGCAAAGATGGTTGGGTAATCACTAACGAAAATCCATTCATCAACATCCCTAACTACCCTGAAAAAGAGGCTATCATCGCCGAAATCAACAAACTTCCACATAGCATCGTATTCGACGCAGATACTATCGCTAAAGAGGTACACAACCCTAAAGGTACTAACATGGTAGTGCTTGGTGCTGCTTCTAAATATCTCGGTATCGACATTGAAAAATTGGAAGATGCAGTACGTAGCAACTTTGGTCGCAAAGGCGAAGCTATCGTAAATGCCAACATCGATGCTCTCCGTGCCGGTCGCGCTGTTGCTGATAAAATGTAATTTATTACACAACTGAATAAAATAAAGGCTACTCGATTTGATTCGGGTAGCCTTTATTCTTTTCTCACTGAATACACGGAAGATAATTTCTCGCTTTGCTCAAAATCATTTATTTAATTCTGAAGCAATTTTATTGCATAATTCTCTGAATTCTGTTTCATCAAATTTGCGAGTTAGCATAATTATACGCCCATTGCGGTCAATGAGCACATTACGTGTGATACCTGCATTAGGATGTGCATATAAGCGGAATACTTCTCCTGTAGTGTCGTATACCAAAGGATAGGTTATTTTAGTTACATCTCGCAATAGAGCTACTTTATCAGGAGTCTCTTCACGATCAATACCTACAAGCACAAAATCTTTGTTACCTTTGTATTTTTGCCAAATATCACTCTCGATATATGGCATTTCTTTGCGGCATATACCACACCATGATGCAGTGAACTGAAGCATAACCACTTTACCACGTAATTCACTAAGGTGAATCGTTTTACCATTATCCATTGTCAATTCAAAATCCGGCGCCACATCACCAACCTTCACAATATAACCACGATCTTCACCCTCTTGGGCATTTACTTGAATACACAATGCACAATGCATAATGCATAACAAAAAGAATAATAATTTTTTCATACAATATTATTTATTGAAATCATCACTTTGCCATGTTTTAATTTCGCCACCCTCTTCGTAAATCAAATAACCTTTTATATCTTGACGATTGTTAATCCATACTTTTGCTTTTTCTAATCCTGCAACCATACAAGCTGTAGCCCAAGCATCTGCTGTCATACAATCAGGAGCTACAATAGTAGCACTCAATAAATTATGTTGAACTGGATAACCTGTACGAGGATCTATGGTATGTGAGTATTTCTTACCCTCCATTTCATAATAATTGCGGTAGTTACCACTTGTTGCCATACCACAATCGGTCAATTCAACTACTTCTTGTATTTCACGATTAACGCACAATGAATCTTCAACCGGTTTGTTTATTGCTATATGCCAATTCACGCCTTTTGAATTTAGACCTTTTACTACTATTTCACCTCCTATCTCTACACAAAAATCGGTACATCCGTATGCTTCAAGGGTATCTGCTACTACATCACAAGCATATCCTTTAGCAATAGCCCCTGCATCTATACGCATTTCTGGATAGGATTTGTGAATAACTCCTTCTTCTAATACTGCTAATTCATAACCTACATATTTACGAATACTATCTACCTCTATCTCTGTAACTTGTTCGCGATTTTTAAGTCCAAATCCCCATAAATCAACAAGAGGAGCTACTGTCATATCAAATGCTCCATCAGTGCAATCACTAATATATTGACCTTTTTCCCAAACAACCAAAAACAATGAATCTAATTCTACAGATTGGTTGTTGTTGATTTTTGAGATTGTGCTTTCACTATTAAACATTGATAATGAATTATTGACTGTATTCAAAGCATTTTTGATTTGCATAGACAAATCTTTATCATCTGGATTAGAATACGTTACACCATAAACCGTACCAAACACAAAGCCTTCTCTATGTTGATATTGAGGCTTTTTATTATTTGGGAATTCAGTAAATAAAAAATATACTGCTATAGCAACAAGCAATAAAGAAAAAAGAGTTTTTTTGTTCATATTATAGATTGTTTAGATATTAGACACGAGACACAAGATGTAAGACATGAGATATAAAAATAATATACGAGTTGAGAAATAAGTCTAATATCTCGTGTCTATCATCTCGTATCTATTGATTTTGCAAATGTACAAAAAAAAAATCATCTATAATTAATTCTTTCAATATTTTTTAGTAACTTTGTAAATTAATGACAAAAGTTCATAATCATGAAAAGAATTAATATTTTATTCATTATTTGCTTATTTACAATAACACTTTTTGCTGAAATTCCTGCTGGTTATTATCATAAAGCAGATGGTAAAAAAGGCTATGAACTTCTTAATACTCTGAATGATATTTGCTCTAATGGAACGTTTCTTAAGTATGGTAGTGGAGAGGGTTATACTTGGGAAGGTTTTCATTATACTGATTGTAATGCTGATGGTTCTGTAATTGATATGTACTCCTCTGAAGTGCGTTATCAAACTGAATTTAACAGCGTTAGCGGTATGCATATCGAACATTCTTTACCTAAGAGTTGGTGGGGAGGATTAGAGAATTATGCTTATAGGGATTTACATCATTTATTCCCTGCCGATGCTAAAACTAATATTACTAAGAGTAATTTACCTCTTGGTGAGGTAGTTAATGCTTCGTTCGATAATGGTGTATCTAAAATTGGAACTACTACACTTTATAACGGCAAGGTGAAATGTTTTGAGCCTGCAGATGAATATAAAGGGGATTTTGCCCGTGCTTATTTGTATATTTCGACCACTTACAATGAATTTTCGGACCTTTGGGACTCTTACATGATGCAAAACAATACTTATCCTGTGTGGACTAATGAAGCTATTGATTTATTATTAAAATGGCATAGAGAAGACCCTGTATCTGAAAAAGAAATTAAACGTCAAGAAGCTATATATCAAATACAACACAATCGCAATCCTTTTATTGATTATCCTGAAATGGTGGAACATATTTGGGGAAATAAAAAAAATGAGGGTTTGAATCTTAATGATGAGGAGCGTCCTGCTTTGCTCACTCCTACTGCTTGGACTGAGATTAATATTCCTTTGACATACGTTGGTACTACAGCTACTAAAGTTTTACGTTTTGAGGGCATAAATTACACAAAGAATCTTACTATAGGTCTCACTAATAGTTCGAAAGAAATTGCTTTATCCAAACATGAAATAACACCTCAAGAGCTTACTAATGGCTATGATTTGACGATATCTATTAGTTGTAATGAAGTAAAAACTGTGTTTGATACTTTGCTGATTAATACTGCTGATACTATTCGTTTGGCTATTGCTGCTACTTTTACTGATGAGTTTATGCTAACTAATTGTAGTGTGATTAATCCTACTACAGCTAAAATTGAATGGACTCAAACACCTAATACTAAAAAATATGAGGTTGTTCTTACTGACAAGCCTAATAATCGCACTACTGACCTTATTTTCTCTGCATACGTCGAAGGATCGTCTTATAATAAGGCTGTTAGCATTTATAATGGCACGGGCAAAGCTATTGATTTAAAATACTATTCTTTACGTAAACAAGGCAATGGTACTGGTGATTGGAAGTTGGACTACCCTCTTTCTGGCACTTTGAATAATGGTGAATGTTGTGTTGTTGTAAGTAATCGTGCAGGTGATGAATTAAAGGCTATGGCTGATATTTTAGTTAAATCACCTATTGACCAAGATAATATTCTTAACTTTAATGGTAATGATGCTATGGCTCTTTACCATAATAATATATTGATTGATGTGATTGGTGAGGTTGATAATTCATCAGATTGGGGCAAAGATGTTTCTTTGAAACGTAAAGCTGAAATTTTAGCTCCTAATGCTGATTTTGATTGGAATGAATGGACTAAATATGAAAAAGATAATTTCTCTTGTCTCAGTACTCATTCTGCAACGTTTACCTCTAATACTAAAATACTAAAATCATATCAATCTACTGATAATTACATTACTATAGATGATTTGACTCCGAATAAGGTATATTATGCAGAAGTAAAAACAGATAATATTTCAACTACTAATCTTTTGACTTTTGTAATGCCTAATATTGATGCACCTGAGGCATACGAAGCTACTGATATATATGCTACTCAATTTACTGCTAATTGGGATATAGTGAGTTATGCAGATGGCTACGTTATCGAACTTATGCAGGAGGTTGGCTCTCCTGTTACTACAATAGAGGAAAATTTTAATTCTATAGGTTCTAATGGTACGCCACTACCTGATGGTTGGAGTGGTACTGCTTCGGGCAATTATATTACTGAAGCATCAAGTGGTAAATCCCCTAATTCTATTGCCCTCAAGAATAGCGGAGAGTACATTCAAACCCCCACTACTCCTTACCCTATAACTGATATAGAATTTATGTATCGTTTTCCAAGTACTACTGCTACTGATTCTTACTTTATTGTGTATTCGGTTGATTCGCAAGGCAATTTGAATCAAATTGATAAAATAGAATATACAAATACTGCTAAAACTACACTAAGGTATAGTGATTTACAAGATGCGTATGCTATTCGTATTGAATATCACAAAGAAAAAGGTAATCTTGCTATTGATGATGTCATATATAAGTATGGTGGTAAATCCAATCAGATAATAAAAACAGCTGAGACTACAAATAATTTCTATGTATTTAAAAATCTTACTGCTAATACGGAGTATATGTTTCAAGTAAAAGCAATGGTAGGTGATGAGTGCTTATCGGAGGCTTCTAATGTAGTGATTGTAAAAACTAATAATAATTATATTACCACTAATATATATAATAACTCTGATTTGTTGTTCTACACCACCGACAACACTCTTTACATTGAAGGTCTAAGTGCAAATTCTACGATAACAATATACAATATATCAGGTATAAAAATCTATCAAACAACTCTCAATTTTTTCGCCAAAGGCTCAAAGACCTTTGGTTCTCAATTCTCAACGTTCAACGTTCAACTTTCTAAGGGCGTTTACATTGCTCAAATCACTAATAATAAAGATATTGAAACTTTTAAATTCGTAATAAGATGAAAAAATTTACATTATCTTTAGTTGTTTTATTCTGCTTTGGTTTATACGTATTTGCCGAAGCTCCAGTGGGTTACTATTCGTTGGCTAATGGTAAAAGTGGCAATTCATTGCGTCTTGCTTTACAAGATATTATTGATAATCACACTATTGTCGGTTATGATAATCTCAACTATCTATATGTAGCGTCTGATTCTCACGATGATGGCTCGTTGTGGGATATGTATTCTACTTGTAGTTGGAAACATAATCAAGACAAATGCGGTAATTATAAAAATGTTTGTGATTGCTACAATAAAGAGCACTCTGTACCTCAATCATGGTTTAATAGTAAATCGCCTATGCAGAGTGATGCATTTCATGTTGTGCCTACTGATGGTAAGGTGAATGGTCTGCGTTCTAATTATCCTTTTGGTGAATGTTCTGGTGGTAAAGTATTAGATTCAAGAGCATTAGGACGTCTTGGTTCAAGTACTTTCTCAGGTTATTCGGGCACTGTGTTTGAGCCAGATGATGAATATAAGGGAGATTTTGCACGTGGTTATTTCTATATGGCTACTCGCTATGCTGATAAATGCTCTAATTGGGGCAATCAGATGTTTGGTTCGGTGAATGGTTTGACTACTTATTCTGTAAATCTGCTATTGAAATGGCACCGCGAAGACCCTGTGTCGGAAAAAGAGAGAGTAAGAAATGATGCCATTTATGGTATAAATAATTCAACTAGCTACAAACAAGGCAACCGAAATCCTTTCATTGACTACCCTTGTTTGGCTGAATATATTTGGGGTGATAAGAAAAATGAAACGGTGGATTTTTCAAAATTATTATCGGCATACGATGAACAATATATCTCTGGTGATGACAAATCTGGCTGTAATTGTACGCCAACTAAACCTACTATCATCTACCCTACCGATGGAGTTACTATAAATGTAGGTTCGGCTAACGTCAATTCTACTATATCTACTGATATAAATATACAAGGTTTATTGCTTACAAAGGCGTTAACTCTCACACTTAGTGGCATTAATGCTTCTATGTTTAAACTTTCAGCTAATCAAATATCTGCTTCAGAAGGGTTAGAAGGTGTGGATATTACGGTTTCTTACACTCCTACTGTTATTGGCGAACATAAAGCTACATTGACTATATCAAGCAGTGAACTTACAAAATCGATTGTTGTAAATCTTACTGGCAGTAGCACTACTACTCTTGTGTCACCATCTAATAGTAGCATTACTTTCTATTGTGAAGATGTAAGACAACCTGAAACAGGTTATATACTTATAAAAGCAACTAACACTACATCAGATATTTCATTATCAATCAAAAACAATAGTAAGAATATTTTCTCTGTAAATAAAACAAATATTACTGCCTCAAATGCACAAGAGGGAGAAGATGTAGAAATAACTTATTCACCAACTACAATTGGTCGTCATACTGCAACTTTGGTTATTACATCCGAAGATTTCGGTACTCGCAACATTACCCTTGAAGGCACTACAACGTTCTCAGTACTTGAAGCAAGTAACATTACAAACAATTCATTCACTGCCAATTGGAGTGATGCAGGAGTAGATTCTTACTCATTGAATGTATATACAAAAGATGTATCAGAATCATCAGAAGAAGAGATTATAAATCTTACTTCATTGACATCTGATGTTGTCAGTTCGAATAGTGATATACTATCTCTTTCGGGTAAAACTTATTATGAAAAAGATGCTTTGCGTTTAGGCACAAATAAAGGTGATGGTAGTCTCACTGTTATGGGTGATTTTTCAAAAGGTGGTAGTATAACTATTTCGGCTAAAGCTTTCAATAATGATGCTTCGGTACTTAAAATTACAAGCGGTAGCAATACTATTGCAGAAGAAACATTGACATCTAATTTCAAGACATATACATATACTATTACCCCTAATGATTTAGGTAAAATCGTTATATCTCAAGGTGCAAGTGGCAAACGTGTTGTAATCAGTCAACTTGCAGTAACAGGAGGTGCTAAAGAGGTAATAGAAAATACATCTATTGCAGGTTATCCTAAAAATGTAGGCAACGTAACATCATATATCGTTACAGGATTAGATG
>JAZRJN010000198.1:0-4614 GCA_045645785.1 Candidatus Aphodosoma sp.
GGTCGCCAAAACGACCTACAAGGTCATGGAGAATTAGACAAAGGTAACTGGATTTCAGGTATCTCATTCCTCGATAACCACCGTCTTGGCAATCAAGACACATTGCCTGATTCACTCAAAAACAACAAAGGACGCAATCGCTATTTCATGCTTCCATTGTTGCTTGGTTTGCTCGGTATAACATGGCAATTATCAAATAAAAAACAGGGCAACCTACAATTCTGGCTTGTGTTTGTATTATTCTTTATGACAGGTCTTGCCATTGTAATGTACCTCAACCAAACTCCATATCAACCTCGCGAACGTGACTATGCCTACGCAGCATCGTTCTACGCATTCTCAATATGGATTGGTCTTGGCGTAATGTTCTTCTATTCTCTCATCAAGAAATTTATGCCAAAACCATTGGCTGCAATTATTGTTACAATCTGCTGTCTTGGCGTACCAACCCTTATGGCTCAACAAAACTGGGATGACCACGATCGTTCAAATCGTCGTGTTGCTCGCGACTTCGGTCTCAACTACCTCAATAGCTGCGCTCCAAACGCAATCATTTTCTCGAATGGCGACAACGACACATTCCCACTTTGGTACAATCAAGAAGTAGAAGAAAATCCCACTGACATGCGTGTATGTAACCTTTCATACCTCAACACAGATTGGTATATCGACCAAATGAAACGTGAAGCCTATACATCAGCACCGCTTCCTATCTCTTGGGAGAAAAAGGATTATGTATCTGGTCACCTTGATGTATGCCGCGTATCAGACCATAACCAATTCAAAAATGGTATGGACCTCGGTCAAGCTCTCAATCTTGTTCGCGACCCACGAACTATCGACGATAATGGTATCGGCAATTTCTTTAGTTCTACAATGATACTACCAGTCGATAAACAAAAAGCTATCGAAACAGGCACCGTAGCAGCAAAAGACTCTGCAAAAATTGTTGATCAAATGCAAATCAAACTCAATCGTTCTGTAGGCAAAGCTCAACTTATGGTACTCGAAATGCTCAACTCTAATAATTGGGAACGCCCAATGTATGTAGCAGCCACTGTAGGTAACGAATACTACCCTGCCCTACAAGAATACATGCAATTAGAGGGTTTGGCATATCGCATTGTTCCGATTAAAGGTCAAAGAGAACGAGTAAACACAGAGGCTATGTACGACAATATGATGAACAAATTCGTATGGGGCAACATTGCCGACCCTAACGTTTACCTCGACGAACAACACATTCGTATGGCTCGCACAATGCGTATGATGTTCGGTCAACTCGCAGTGGCTCTCATCGAAGAGGGTCAAAATGAAAAAGCACTTGAGGTGCTTGATAAATGTATGGAAGTGATTCCTACAACATCTGTTCCTGCCGACTATAGCACTGCTATGCTTGCCGAATACTACTACGAACTCGGTCAAACAGAAAAAGCAGACGAATTGATTCGACCTTTGCTTGACGACTGTATCGCAAAAATCGAATGGGTAAGTTCTTTAAAACCTAAACATAGCAAAGCGGTATCTCAAGATTTGTCTATCCGACAAAATGTTGGTTTGATTCAAAATATGTGGATGACTACACGCAACCACAACTCTGAATTAGCAACCGAACTCGAAGAAAACCTACAAAAATATTACCCATTAGTGCGTAATTAACCACTTGACTGTTGACCATAATAATGTATCAACCCAACAAAATATTAAGACTACTATGCCCAGCGGAATATCGAATAAAATCTGCTGGGCATGCAGTATATCTTACGTTTGATGACGGACCATGCGCCGAAACTACACCTACAATATTAGCCATATTGCGCCAACACAACATAAAGGCAACTTTCTTTTGCGTAGGCGATAATATACTAAAACACCCAGATTTATTTACCCAAATCAAAGCCGAAGGACATCAAGTAGGCAACCACACAATGCACCATTCCAAAGGCTTCTACACCAATACCAACGACTATCTCAACGAAATCAACGAATGTGCTGAGCTTGTAGGCAACAATCTATTTCGCCCGCCTCACGGACTAATCACTCCACGTCAAAACAGCATGTTGCGCAATAAGGGTTACAAAATAGTCCAATGGGATGTAATCACATACGACTGGGACAATAAACACACTCCTAACGATATACTAAATATAGTAAAACGCTACACACGACCAGGCTCTATCATCGTCCTACACGATTCAGTAAAAGCCGCACCTCGCACACTGAAAATATTAGAGGATATAATAATTTGGCTAAAAACAGAAGGCTACGAACTAAAAACTCTTGATTAAACTATGGTAAAAATCACAGACAACATAATAATAGGTGGCAACAGACGATTTGCTCTATTGGCAGGACCATGTGCCATCGAATCGGAAGAGATGACTATGGAAGTAGCTTCTGAATTAAAAGATATTTGTTCTCGCCTCGAAATTCCATTCATATTCAAATCTTCATTCGATAAAGCCAATCGTACCTCTGTGACTTCGCCTCGTGGCATAGGTATCGAAAAAGGACTACAAATCCTACAACGCATTAAAACAGAATTGAATCTCCCTATCGTTACCGATGTTCACGAATCATGGCAATGCCCTATAGTAGCCGAAGTTGCTGATATACTACAAATACCAGCTTTCCTATGCCGCCAAACCGATTTACTCATCGCAGCAGCCGAAACAGGCAGAGCCATCAACGTAAAAAAAGGACAATTCCTCGCCCCTTGGGATATGCGAAATGTAGTAGATAAACTCCGTTCTACTGGCAATGAACGCATAATGGTGTGCGAACGAGGCTCATCATTTGGCTACAACAATCTTGTAGTTGATATGACTGGATTAGTCGAAATGCGCCAATTTGGAGTACCTGTCGTATTCGACGCCACTCATAGCGTACAAAAACCAGGCGGACAAGGAGGCATAACAGGTGGTAATCGCGAAATGGTGCCTCACCTCATGCGTGCTGCTCTCGCTGTTGGTGTTGATGCTATCTTTGCCGAAGTACACCCCGACCCAGACAAAGCATTCTCCGATGCCGCCAACCAACTACGCCTATCCAATGTAGAAAATATCCTCCGCCAAGCAGTCGAAATAGACAATATAATAAAAAGGACATCGGAGATGTCCAACAATTAGTAACCGCAACATACTATCTCTCGTCCCCAAAGAGGGCGAACAACAATCAAAATTCTAACCTCATGTCTTGGAAAGAACGAACCAAAGAAATATTCGAACAAGAGATTGCCGAATTCCAAAAAATCGCCGCTTCCATTGGCGATGAAATCAATCTCGCCGTAGAAATGATATATGCCTGCACAGGCAAAATAGTCATTATGGGCATCGGCAAAACAGGTATCGTTGGTCACAAAATTGCCGCATCTTTAGCATCTACAGGCACTCCTGCCATATTCATAAATGCTGCCGAAGCAATGCATGGTGACTTAGGCATGGTAGCAAAAAACGATATTGCCCTGCTCATCTCTCATAGTGGCACATCATCCGAAATTGTAAATATCTGCTCCCCTCTCAAAAACATAGGAGCTCGCATTATTGCCATCACAGGCAATCCACATTCTGCATTAGCACATGAGGCTGAAATTGTACTGAACGTACCCGTAGAACGAGAAGTGTGCCCACTCAATCTTGCACCAACCACATCTACTACAGCAACTATGCTACTCGGCGATGCCCTTATGGTATGCCTCATGGAACGCCGACAATTCAAAGCCGAAAACTTTGCTCTCTACCACCCTGGAGGAGCACTCGGACGCCAATTGCTTTCACGCGTAAAACATCGCATGTCGACCGCCATTCCACGAGTTGCGACCGATACGCTTTTCAACGACATAATATATACTGTCAGCGATGGCCGCAAAGGGATGACTTTGGTTTATAACAACGAAAACAGATGCATAGGCATTATTACAGATGGTGACATTCGCCGAGCTGTACAACACCACGAAAATCTCAAAACACTCACAGCTGCGGATATTATGACACATTCGTTCAAACACATCCACCAAGAAGCTATGATAACCCAAGCTCTCGAACTTATGGACATAAACAATATCACATCACTCGCAGTCACCGACACTCCCGATTCCAATAACATCATCGGCATCCTCCACATTCACGACATAATCGATTTCAGATAAAAAATAAAGAGAATATATGATTTTTGGGGGTTAGTGGGCTTATCTTTGGTTTTGTAGCTGCTGAATAATTTAAATGGCAAAGAACCTCGAGAGGTTCAATTTGCGTAACTGCTGGTACCCGACGAAGGAGGGCACCTGCAAAGAGGCGAAAGCTCTCTCCTCCTCTCTACGACCTCGAAGAGGTCGAACCATATCTGTATATGTTCGACGTTTTCAACGTCGTAAGTATTCCTCGCCCCTACACAATTAACTGCCTAATATTTTTTACCAGACACCAATAATTTTTTATATTATAATAAAAAAAAAGAGTCCAACTAATTTAGTTGAACTCTTTTTTGCGGTATGGACGGGACTCGAACCCGCGACCCCCTGCGTGACAGGCAGGTATTCTAACCAGCTGAACTACCACACCATTGTCGCTCTCTCGATTGATTAAGTATCTCTCTCAATTGCGATGCAAAGATAGC
>JAZRJN010000199.1:0-2331 GCA_045645785.1 Candidatus Aphodosoma sp.
CAGACAAACTGCCAACCTCAATACCAAGCATCTTAAACTAGCAATCGAACACATAAACCCTCAAGATCTCAACGAAATCTCTGCTTTTCGTGCCATCGAAAGTCTCATTACCAACATCACGTTCCACACATCCGACCTCAATCACATTATTAATAATAAACTCTACAAAATCCAAAACGCCCCAACCACATATTCCAACCAACTAATTGAAAATTTGAAATTTGAAATTTAAAATTCCAAAATTCAAACACAAAGTGTAATCAATTTTCAACTTTCAACTTTCAACTTTCAACTTTTTTTTGTATCTTTGCATCGTGAAAAATCTGGCTCAGCACATAGAAGAATTAATCATTCGACACGAATGCGTAATAGTGCCAGGTCTCGGTGGATTTGTTACCTATCGCGACAAAGCGTCTATACGCAACAACCGACTTTATGCCCCTGCTCAACGAGTAAGATTCAATCACCTTCTTACCTATCACGACGGACTACTTGCCGAAACCTATATGCAAGACCGCCACATAGGTTATAGTGCAGCTCTCGAAGCAATAAAAGCAGATATAGAACAAATCACAACAGCATTAAATTCAGGTAATACGTTCATACTTGATCGCATCGGAGCACTATCACTATCAGCCAGCAATACAATCATTCTCAAAAATGAAGATTGCAAATTCCTACCTGAAAACATCGGTTTACCTATAGTAAACCTCAAACAACTTGCCACTGAATCAAACAACGATAACACCATCACACTCAACATACCACGCGCATCATCAAACGTTGTTCGCTACGCAGCTATGCTAATCATTGTGTTTATCTTCTCTCTCTTAATTCCAACTCCCGTAACCGACTCAACCCACGAAGCATCATTCTATAGAGTAAAGAGTATAAATCCTATAAATTCTATAGACTCTATAAAATCTATAAACTCTATAGATTCTATGGATACAACCAAAACTCAAAAAACTCTCAATTCTCAACTTTCAACTCTCAACTCTCGATATCACCTAATCATCGCCAGTCTAACATCACAAGCCGAAGCTAAGAAATACATCGCACATCACACACACTTCGACCGCAACCAACTAATAATAATAGAATCAAAAGGCAAATACCGTATCTCAGCCGCAGGATTCAACAAATATAAAGATGCCCTCCAATACATGGACAGCATCCGCAACGATGTACCTTCAGCACAAAAAGCATGGATAATGTGCAAATAAAACATCGAATTCAAGCTGTTGTTGTTCTCTACAAATGCAACATAAATCAAAGCGAATCACTACAATCAATCGAAAAAATAAAAAACGAGTTGGTTGATTTATTCGACTTAGACATTCTTGTCTATAACAACTATTCCCAAATACAAATCCCAAAACATTCTGATTATCAAATCTTCAATTCTCCAACTAACTCTATGTTAGCCGGAGCCTATAATTATGCTCTAAACTTAGCCATCAACAAACAAATCCAATGGCTCCTACTCTTAGACCACGACTCTACTCTAACCATACAATATTTCAAAGAGTTACACAATGCACTAACAAATATTCTAGAAAACACAGCATGCATCACACCAATTATAACAAACAACAATAAACAAATATCACCTCTAAAGTACAAACCAACAATAGGGCCTAAATGGTTCCTAAAACCAATACCATCTGGCACTCACAACACATGCATATATGCCTTCAATTCAGCAACATTAATCAACACTATAGCCATATCTTCAATAGGCGGATTCCCAACCGAATTCCCTCTTGACGATTTAGACATCTGCTATTTCTATCGATTATACCAAAAAGGCTATAGCACTCACGTTCTGCCAATAGAAATCGAGCACCAACTTTCGGTTCTTGACTATGCAAAAAACATGACTCACGAACGCTACCAAAGCATATTAGACAGCGACAAACTGATGGCTAAAGAAATAGGCAAAACAGCACAAATAGCCCTCACCTTACGTGTAATAATTCGTGCAATAAAGCAACTATTCTCCCCCGTCAAAAGAAAATATACACTACAAACACTAAAAAGCATTGTAAAATAATCACATAAACTCTTGCCTATTTCAAAAAAAAGTTGTACCTTTGCACCGCTTTTCGAGAAAAAGCATTTTAGGTATTAACAAATTAAAAATCAAAAGAAAAGAATGGCAACTAAAATTAGATTGCAACGCAATGGTCGTAAAGGGTATGCCTACTACCACATTGTTATCGCTGATTCACGTGCTCCACGTGATGGACGTTTCGTAGAACGTATCGGTTCTTACAACCCAAACACTAACCCTGCAGCTATCGATCTTAACTTCGAACGCGCTCTTTA
>JAZRJN010000200.1:0-6958 GCA_045645785.1 Candidatus Aphodosoma sp.
CATCTTAATCTCCTATTTGAAGCAGGAGTTCAACCGAGTGGTGTATTCCATATAGTAGTTAATTATTATTCATTCTTTTTTAACGTAGGTATCACATGCAACATCTAAAATATATACTTTTCGTAGCAGTAGCAATATTTATTGTTGGTTGCGACAAATACGACATCCAAGGTTTTTTCGTTGCACCAAGCAAAGAGCGTGTCAACAAAAGATTCGAACAATCCATCGAATACAATCAAAATCACCAAAACGACACCCTTATCATCTCAAATCAAGAAGACTATACATTTCTTGCTGCTTCCGATTTTCACGTAAAAACTACAGCTGTCAATTTGGCAAAATACACAAAGATAACAAACTCAAATCCTGATATTTTATTTTCAACAATTTTGGGTGACATCACCGACCAACTTGGCGGACTACAAATAGCATACGACTCTATCAAGAACAACAAAGGCGATGCTACTATGCGTATATTAGCAGGCAATCACGATACTTATTTCGATCAATGGTCTGAATATTACAAACTTTTTGGAAGTAGCACATACTTCTTCGTAGTGAAAACACCAACAACAAGCGACCTATTCATCGCATTAGAAACAGCTTCAGGCACACTTGGCAAATCTCAACAAAAATGGCTTGAAGACATACTCGAAGAAAAACGTTCACAACATCGTTATTGCTTTATTCTAACACACACCAATTTCTTCGACACTGAATTAAGCCAATTCCCATCAGGCAATTATTCGCTTGAAGAAACCGCTTTTTTAACTCATATTTTCGACCAATACGACGTAAGCCTCATTATCAATGGTCATGACCACACTTACGACTATATTGAATTAGATGGCATCAGATACCTAACCCTCGAAGATGCTCAAGACTTAGATAACGAGCCTACATATTTTGCAATAAACGTACAAGCCAACGCAGTAACTTTCAAAAAAAAGGATCTATGAATCATCCTTTAGAAAAATTCATCCACTGCCCAATATGCGGGTCTAAGCTATTCGAAATCAATGGAGAACGTAGCCGTCACTGCTCTGATTGTGGTTTTACCTATTATGCCAACGCATCTGCATCTACCGCAGCAATAATCACAAATTCCAAAGGCGAAATTCTACTAACCACACGAGCATTTGAACCAGAAAAAGGCAAACTTGATCTACCAGGCGGATTTGTAGATATGAACGAAACTGCCGAAGAGGCACTTATACGTGAACTAAAAGAAGAATTAAATATTGACGTTCACAATCCTCAATATCTGTTCTCAATACCCAACGAATACAATTTTTCGGGCATAACAGTTCATACTCTCGACATGTTCTTCAAAGTAGAAGTTGACGATGACATCCAAATTCAAACCAACGACGACGTTGCTTCTGCACAATTTTACGACCTAAAAATCGTTAATACAGAAGACATAGGTCTCAATTCTATCAAAAAAGCAATCAACAAGTTGAGAATTGAGAGTTAAGAATTAAAAACCGTGTACCTTTGAGCCTTGGCGAAAAATGCACGGATAACACGGATGCCCAAAACCCTCCCCCCTCTCCGACCACGAAGAGGTCGCACACAAAAAAAGAAATAAAAAAAACAAAAAATATGAAACACATAAAATCATTCATCAAAAATTCCGCTACTCGCTACTATATTAGCGTTGTGCATTAACATAAACGCTCAAGAATCGCGCGCCAATGCTAATCCGGACTACGATTTCCAACAAGGTCGCTTACTTTTCGACCAAAAACAATATGCTGTAAGTTCGCAATATTTCACTAAATATCTCGAACAACAAAATGGCAAAGAAGTCTGCGAACTTTGCCAAGAGGCTGAATATTACATTGCTGTCAGTGCATACAAACTTCGCGACAAAAACGCTACTGATATTCTCGAAGCATACCTCGAAAAATATCCCTATACTCCTATGCGCAGTTACGTCAATTTCTTGATTGGTCACTCATACTATGACCGAGCAAAATTCGACGATGCTATGAATTACTACAACCAAGTTAATGATCTTCATCTCTCTGATAGGGATGCAGAAGAATACCTCTTTACAAAAGGATACGCTCATCTCACTCAAAAAGAATATAAAAAAGCAAGTCGTTGTTTCTATTCTCTCATTGGTTTCAACAAAAAATACAAATACGAAGCTGAATACTATTACGCATACTGCGAGTTTAGCCAACAAAACTACACTGATGCTCTCGAAACTTTCATCAATATCGATGAAAATAGCAAATTCTACGAAGCTGCTCAATTCCATGCACTTCAAATATACGACCGCCTTCAGTATCGCTCTCAAGCCGTAGAACTTGGCAAAAAATTGGTAAAACAATTCCCTCGCAGCAAATACAATAGCGAAGCCTATCGTATCCTCGGCGAAAATTCTTATTTCCAACAAAACTGGCATGATGCAGTAGAATTTCTTAAACTCTACGCAAAAAATCAAAAACAAGTGCAACGTGCCGATATGTATATGCTCGGTATCGCTAACTACATGGTAGCCAACTATCCTGATGCTATCACATATCTTGGCAAGGTTACAACCGAACAAGACTCACTCGCTCAAAATGCCTACATTTTCATTGGACATGCTAATCTCCAACAACATCAAGCCGACAAAGCTCGTATGGCATTCCAAAATGCATCACTCATCGATGCAGATACTCGACTAAAAGAAGAATCTCTTTATAATTACGCTCTCGCAACTTACGAAAGCAAAGCTCCTTTTGGCGAAACAATCAAAGCATTCGACCGCTTCATCAACGAATACCCTAATTCATCTCACCTCAATTCTATCTACGAATTGATGGTCAACGTTTTCCTTACCGACAAAAACTACCTCGGTGCTATCGAAGCTATCGACAATATCAAAAATCCAAACCGCAAAATGCTTCAAGCCAAAGAACAAGCTTTATTTAATCTCGGTGTTGAAGCTTTCAAAAAACGCAAATACGATAACGCCATCGAATACTTTACAAAATCAACCAAACTCTACAATGCTCAATCATTCTCAGGACAAGCATACCTTTGGTTAGGTGAATCTTATTACGCAAAAGAGAATATGCCTGCTGCTCGTGAAAATATCATTAAATTCATCAGTACAAAACAAGGCAAAACAGCCGAACAACTCCAAAAAGCCTATTACCTACTTGGCTACACATATTTCGGAGCAAAAGACTACAACAACGCAACAATCTATTTCGATACATTCACTTCTATCGAAGGTGCCGACAAATCTCCTGTCTATGACGATGTTCTCAACCGTCTTGGCGATAGTTATTTTAACCGACGCAACTTTGCTCAAGCACGCAAAACTTACAATCTCGTATCACCCTCTTCTCGTGTTGCCGACTATGCACAATATCAAAGTGCTTTCATCCTTGGTTTACAAAAACAATACGAAGCCAAAATCACTCAACTCAACACTTTGATAACCAAATACCCACATAGCGACTACAACGACGATGCAATGTACGAAATCGGTCGTACCTACGTGCTTCAAGACAAACACAACGAAGCAATAGAAGCTTATAAAAACTTACAAAAAGCTCACCCACAAAGCAAACTAACACGCAAAGCTTCTCTCGAAATCGGTATGCAATATGCCAACCTCAATCAAAATGAAGAAGCAATCAAAGCCTATAAGTACGTAATCGAAAAATACCCTTCAAGCGAAGAAACTCGTGTAGCCCTCGAAGGCTTACAATCTCTATACATCGATGCTAACCGCGTAGAAGAATATCTCACCTATCGCGAATCTATCGTTGGTACAACAATCTCTACCGTTGCAAAAAGCCACGAAGACTCAATCTCATTCATCGCTGCCGAACGTGTATATGCACGTAGCAACTACGAAGAAGCTATACCAACACTAACAAACTACATCGTTAAATACTGTGATAGCCACACTCTCAACTGTATCACAGCACAATACTATCTTGCTGAATCACTCTACAAAACTGGCGACCTCGACAAAGCTCTCACGCATTACAACAACCTCGCAAATCTCGATGGCAACGAATATGTAGAACCTTCACTTCTCCGCGCGTCTGCAATCACTTACGACAAACAAGACTACGAAACTGCCAAACGATATTTCGACCAACTCCACACTGTCGCAAGCAACAAAGGCAACAAAGAAATTGCACGTCTTGGTATTCTTCGTTGTAGCTATTTCACCAACAAATTCGAACCAACTATCTCTATTTCAACCGAAATACTCGAAGACATAGCCTCTAATGAAGAAGACAAATTCGAAGCTCACTACTGCCGTGCAAAAGCCTATATTGCTACAGGTCAAGAAACGACAGCAGTAAAAGACCTTCTCGCTATTTCTGGCGATATCTCTTCTGAAATGGGAGCCGAAGCCAAATATCTTTATGCTGAATACCTCTATCACCAAGGCGAATACAAAAAATCTGAAAATACAATCATGGAGTTCATCTCCGAAGGCACGACCCACCAATATTGGTTAGCTCGCTGTTTCGTTCTCCTTGCCGACATCTATATCGCACAAGGTGACGACTTTATGGCAAAACAATACCTACTCAGTCTTCAAGAAAACTACTCAGCCAACGACGATATAGCAACACTTATCAACGTCCGTCTCGAAGCCATCACAGCTCGCGAGGCAGAAGAAATACTTCAATAAATCAGTTTGCTATAGCAATTATCCATAAAATCTATAGAATCTATAAAATCTATTATAAAAAACTAACCCTCAAAAAAAACATACCACCATGTACAAACTTGCATATATACTATTAGCGTTAATCATCTCTGCCAATATCGTTGCTCAAAACAACGATACAACCATCATCGACCGCAATATCAACATCGAAAAAGAGTATATTCCTGAGATTGAATCAGCTGAATCCCAAAAATTCAACATCAAAACTCAAGAACCAAACGTACCAGAAGCACAATTCAATTATTCAACCTACGCTTCAGACGTACAACCCGAATCCAATTTCTATCCTCTTGATCCACAAGAGCAAACAAAACCAAAACGCAAAAGCCTAAAACAAGGCTATGCCGAACTCGGTTTTGGCTATCCTATCAATTGGAGTGCCGAACTTTTCTACCCTCTCTACAACAAAAAAAATACTAATTTCGATTTTCACCTCGACCACACAGGTTTATATACCAAATCAATAAAACTCATCGAAACCGATTTCGACCTTATTCTTCGTCAAGGCATCGGTCGCAACAACCAACTCAATTTTGCACTCAACTACGACAACGATTTCTTCAACTACTATGGAGAAGCTCCAATCACTATTGACTCTATCCAAACCATCCATCGCATCAATTTTCTTTTAGGTATTCAATCAACCAGTCGCACCAATGGTTGGGGCTATCGTGCTAACCTTCACTACAAAGGCATGTTTTTCCACAATATGCCCGTTAACGAACATCGCATCATTCTCGATGGCGAAATCAGTAAAATTCTTGGCAAAAAACCACTTAACATAGGTCTCTTTGCCGACATAAATATTCTCAATTCTAAACTCTTAACTTCTAACTCCTCACTCCAAACTCCTAACTGTAAAGCCGTTATCGGACTCCTCCCATCATACGACATCGTACTCGACAATCTCCACTTCCACCTCGGTGCCAAAGCCTATTTCTCAATAAATAAAGGTCGTATTGTCAATGCCATGCCCGACGTAACAATCAACTACAACGGAGGTAAAATCTTCTCAATCTACGCAGGTATCACAGGCGACTATCAAATCCATACCCTCTCATCTACACTCGAACACTGTCGCTATTTCGATCCACGTAGCGCAGGCTTAGCTCTCAATACCTATACCCCAGCAGACTTCTTCGCAGGTTTCCGCCTCAAACCATATCTCGAAGGACTGATGGTTGATGCCCACGTCAACTACAAATTCGTTTACGACGACTACTTCATCCACAACGCAATCGACTCAGTATCTAACAACTACACCAACCAATTCACAGCCTCTTTCTCTAACACACAAATTCTCTCTACTGGCGCACGCATCAACTACAATCACCAAAACAAATACGTAGCCCACGCAGGTTTCAAATACAACTACTACACAGTAACTGATAGCTTGCTCACTATGGTCAATCGACCAACATGGGAAATCGAAGTCGGCACCGAAATGACCCCAATCAAAGGTCTTTCAGTCAATGCCGATTTCTACACTGGCTTAGGCTACAAAGCAATGCTCCCAACCCAATCAGAGCCAATCGCATTACCTAACCACTACGACCTCAATATCGGTGCAGCCTACACCTTCCACGAACAATGCACCGTATTCGCACGATTCAACAACCTAATCAATAGCAAATACCAATACTTCTACGGCTACGAAAACATCGGCTTCAACTGCCTATTCGGCATAAAAGTAACATTCTAAAAAAGTTACAAAAATCTTTGGTCAATCAAAATAATTTTTGTAACTTTGCACCCGAATTCGCACAGAGGTCATTAAGTAGTTCTACCAGCGGGTTGCTGGCACCCTCACCTCCCCGTCTAACTAATTAATACACATTAAATTAAATGTACGCAATCGTAGAAGTCCTTGGTCAACAATTCAAGGTAGAAGCAGGACGTAGAGTTTACGTTCATCGTATGGAAACTGCAGAACGCGGTTCACAAATCGAATTAGACAAAGTATTGTTAATTGACAACGAAGGCAACATCACTGTAGGTGCTCCAGTTATCGAAGGTGCAAAAGTCGGAGGCCAAGCGGTCTTAGGAAGACAATACTCAGGAACAACTCCTTGGCTCACAGAACGACATGGCTACGATCCGACTTAAACTGCAGAACGCGGTTCACAAATCGAACTTGACAAAGTATTGTTAATCGACAACGAAGGTAACATCACTGTAGGTGCTCCAGTTATCGAAGGTGCAAAAGTAGTTGCTGAAGTTCTTTCACATGTACGTGGCGAGAAAGTTCTCGTATTCCAC
>JAZRJN010000201.1:0-2301 GCA_045645785.1 Candidatus Aphodosoma sp.
ATATAAAAATGGTGTACCATGAAATGCCCCCCATCCAATTTCAGTAACGCTATTAGGTATTGAGATGGATGTTAGGGATTTGCAACTCTCAAATGCCCTATATCCAATTTCAGTAACGCTATTAGGTATTGAGATGGAGGAGAGGGAAGAACAGTCCTTAAATGCACAAGGACTAATCTTAGTAACGCTATTAGGGATTGAGATGGAGGTTAGGGAGAGGCATCTGGAAAATGCACCCTCTCCAATATAAGTAACGCTATTAGGGATTGAGATGGATGTTAGGGATTTGCAAGCGTAAAATGCATAATTTCCAATAGAAGTAACGCTATATTCTGTAGCGTTGTAGGTTACTTTTGGGGGGATGGAGATATTACCAGAATATTTATAAAAAGTTACCTCGGCGGTTTTGGTTTCGTTGTTGAGGTTGTAGTAGATGCCGTTGATTTCGGTTTGGGCAAATGCGATTGTTGCGGTGATGAGGGCAACAAGGAGAAGTAGAGTTTTTTTCATAATTGTAATTATTTTAGTTTATTAATATAATGCTTATTTAGTGTGTTTTTATTACATACCCCCTCGCCCGTTTGGCACTCCCCCTAACTTAGGGGGAGAATATAAAAAAAGCGAGAACTTAACTTTCTCGCTATTAGTAGGTATTTGGTCTAACCTTATGATTACGATAAGTAAGTTCACGCAAAACATGAACATTTTGTACTTATCACTTCAATCATAGATAAAACGACCAAATTTTACTAATAGAAGAAATGAGCAAAAATGCTTTCCAAAGTGACCAAGAACGCTACTCGGTCTATGTCGATACAAAGGTAACACAAAAAAACGAAACCAACAAGAAAACCTACAAATTTTGCACTCATTGAGTGCATTTTTATGACAAATTATGCACTTTTACAGTGCAAAATAGATAAAAAAAGATTAAAACGGTGCAAAAACGATTAACACAAGATGATATTTTCGTAATTTTGCACTCAATGAGTGCAAAATTTATTATCCAACAACAAAAAAAAGGCTACAAGTCGGTGAATGACCTGTAGCCTTTGAGGTTATTATTAACGAGGTGTATTATTTGCTATTATTGTGACGTTCGTTAAGGAGTTCGATTGCTTCGGCTGTGATGTCGTATTCAGGAGCAGCGAAAAGTACGTTGTTGTTCAATGCACTAGTTGTAATAACAAGGTGATATTTACCATCTGCATTGAGTGTGCGGATTGCACTATTGATACTATCAAGCAAACGAATGCTAAGTTGTTGTTGTTCAAGCATAAGTTCTTGCTCTTTTTCTTGAGCGAGAGTATTGAGGTCTTGTTCTTTTTTCACTAAACGACGTTGCTCTGCTTCTGCACGTTCACGAGAAAGGAATGCTTGATTTTCAAGTTTCTTTTGGAAATCAATCATTTCATTTTGAAGGCTATTTGCACGTTGATTAAGGTCAAGACGCATATCTTCACCTTTACGCATAAGACGCTCGCTCTCTTCGAGATTCAAATCGTAACTTTGAAGAAGAGTATCAACATTGATAACTGCAATAGGAAGACGACAACCCTCTTCTACTTTTACGCTACAAGTTGTTGCTTCTGTTGTATCAGCTTGTTTTGCTGGTTGATTGCATGATGCCATCATTATGGCAGCAACACAAAAGAGTAATAATTTTTTCATTTATTTATCGATTTTATATTTATAATTATGCTTTTTTGCTTGATTTTGCGCTTCTCGGTCTTGCGATGTTGCACATGTTATTCCACGCTCTTTCAGTGCCTTATTCCCTCCAATATGTATATTTGGGAAGCGTCCGCCCTTCAAAAAAAGAGGCTTAAATGCCATAACTAATACCGCCACAAGCAATATTACCAACGACACACATAATGTTAACAATGTAGTTTTTAACATATTAGCACTTATAAACGCAATATAATAAAATCACCGCAAAGATAAGAAATTTAATTCATAATTCATAATTCATAATTCATAATTATTGTTAAAAGGTTAATAATAAGGAGCAGGGAGCAGGGAGCAGGGAGAGAGGGTGACAAAACTGATTAATAATATTTTTCAACTTTCAACTTTCAACTTTCAACTTTTTTTCGTATCTTTGCACTTTATTGGGTATGTCTGACAAGTCAAACAAGTTAGACAAGTCAGACAAGTCAGACAAGTCGGACAAGTCGGACAAAATATAATGCTAATAACTAATAACTAATCATTAATAACTAACACTATGAGTATTAGAACACTTCAACCTGAACGTCTCTGGAAAGAATTCTATGAGATTTGTCAAATTCCTCACCC
>JAZRJN010000202.1:0-11816 GCA_045645785.1 Candidatus Aphodosoma sp.
AGTTTTGGGTATTTTTTTGTAACTTTGCAAGTTGTATTTTGAATAATAATGTCTAAACGAAAAATATTATGAATTTTGTAGAAGAACTTACTTGGAGAGGTATGGTGCAGGATATGATGCCTGGCACTGAAGAACAATTGAATAAAGAGATGACAACTGCTTATTTGGGTATCGACCCTACGGCAGACTCGTTGCATATTGGACACTTGTGTGGTGTGATGATGTTGCGCCATTTTCAACGTTGTGGTCATAAGCCTATTGCACTCGTGGGTGGTGCTACGGGTATGATTGGTGACCCATCGGGCAAATCGGCAGAGCGTAACTTGTTGGATGAGGCTACGTTGCGTCATAATCAAGAGGCTATTAAACGTCAGTTAGAGAAATTCTTGGATTTCCATTCGGATGCTGAGAATGCGGCTGAATTGGTGAATAACTATGACTGGATGAAGGATTTTACGTTCTTGGATTTTGCGCGTAATGTGGGTAAATTGATTACTGTGAACTATATGATGGCGAAAGACTCGGTGAAGAAGAGATTGAATGGTGAGTTTAATGCTGGTATGTCGTTCACAGAGTTTACTTATCAGTTGTTGCAAGGTTATGACTACGTTTATTTGAACAAGAATAAGAATTGTAAGTTGCAAATGGGCGGTTCGGACCAATGGGGTAATATTACAACAGGTACTGAATTGATTCGTCGTATGGGTGGCGGTGATGCGTTTGCATTGACTTGTCCGTTGATTACTAAGGCAGACGGTGGTAAGTTTGGTAAGACTGAAAGTGGTAATATCTGGTTGGATAAACGCTATACTTCGTCATATAAATTCTACCAATTCTGGTTGAATGTGGCTGATAATGACGCTGAAAAATATATTAAAATCTTTACTAATATCACAGAAGAAGAGTGTAATGAGTTGATTGCACAACATCGTGAGGCACCTCATATGCGTTTGTTGCAAAAACGTTTGGCTAAGGATGTAACTATCATGGTACACTCGGAAGAGGATTATAATGCAGCAGTTGAAGCATCGAATATCTTGTTTGGTAATGCCACTGCAGAGGCTTTGCGTAAATTGGATGAAGATATGTTGTTGGCTGTATTTGAGGGCGTTCCACAATTTGAAGTAGAACGTTCGGTATTGGAAGCAGGAGTGCAACCATTGACATTGTTGGCAGAATTGACTGGGGTATTCCCATCGAAAGGAGAAGCGCGTAAGACAATTCAAGCAGGCGGTGTGAGTGTGAATAAAGAGAAATTGACTGCGCCAGACCAAGTGATTGGAATAGATGCGTTGTTGAACGACAGATATATTTTGGTGCAAAAAGGCAAGAAGAATTATTTCTTGATTAGAGTAATTTAATCAGACACGAGATATTAGACACGAGATATAAGATTTAAAGTCTCGTGTCTCGTGTCTTTTATCTAAATATCTAATAATATGCTTGTAATAGGAATAGCTGGGGGTACTGGTTCTGGAAAAACGACCGTAGTGCGTAAGATTGTGGAGAGCCTGCCTGCAGGTGAGGTGGTTGTATTGCCACAAGATTCGTACTATAAAGATAGTAGCCATGTGCCTGTAGAGGAACGTCAGTTTATAAATTTTGACCATCCTGATGCGTTTGATTGGGATTTGTTGTCAGAACAATTGGCTATGCTTAAAGAAGGCAAGTCTATTGAGCAACCTACGTATTCTTATATCACATGCACACGTCAGCCGGAAACAATACATATCGAACCACGCGAAGTGGTGATAGTAGAGGGTATTTTGGCATTGTGCGATGATAAATTGCGTGAACAGATGGACTTGAAGATATTTGTTGATGCAGATTCAGATGAGCGTTTGATACGTGTGATTTCGCGTGACATTGTGGAGCGTGGACGTACGGCAGAAGCTGTTATGGAGCGTTATACAAGAGTGTTGAAACCTATGCATCAGCAATTTATTGAGCCAACAAAACGTTATGCCGATTTGATTATTCCAGAAGGTGGAAATAATAAAGTGGCTATTGATATTTTGAAAACATTTATACAATCTATATTTTGAAGACAGAAAAAAATAAGAACATAAAATTTCGTTTAATACTTATTTGTTGTGTATTGTTGTTTAATGTTTTTCTATGTGATAATAGAGATGTAGATTGTTGTAATATAGATGATTATATAAGAGAGTGTAATGCTGAAAAGATTTCGCAATACGATGATATATTTCGCGATGAGGTAGTGACATTGGGTTGGGATTGGCGGATGTTGGCATCGATAGTGTGGAATGAGTCGCGTTTTAATAATGATGTAGTCTCTTCGCAAGGAGCAAGAGGGTTGATGCAATTTATGCCACGTACGGCTGCGCGGTTTGGTTTGATGGGTGATGATGTAGTTGATCCTCGAAGAAATATTGATGCAGGAGTAGAGTATTTGAAATTTTTGGAGCGACGATTTGATGAGATTGAAGATAGAGATGAGCGAATAAAATTTGTTTTAGCTGGGTATAATGCAGGACCAGGGCATGTGCGTGATGCAATGGCACTGGCAGAGAAATATGGTTATGATTCGCATGTGTGGGTTGGTAATGTAGAAAAGTGGTTGTTGGCATTACAAGAGAGAAAATATTATACCGATAATGTGTGTAAGCATGGATTTTTTAGAGGGCGATATACGGTACAATATGTGAGAAAAGTGTTTGAGAGATACGAATTTTATAAGGAGCAGGGAGTAAGGAGTAGGGAATAAGGGGAGTTGAAAGGTAAAAAATAAGAATTAATAATTTATAATTGTGCATTATGCATTATGCATTGTGCATTGAGAAAAGATGACATTTCAAGAATTAGGACTTCGACAAGAGATTTTAGATGCTGTTGCAGAGTTGGGTTTTGTTAATCCAATGCCTGTGCAAGAGCAAGTTATACCATATATGCTCACTCACGAGAATGACCTCGTGGCGTTGGCACAAACAGGTACAGGCAAAACTGCGGCATTTGGTTTGCCTATATTAAATATGGTGAACGTAGAGCAACGCAAAATACAATCGTTGGTGCTTGCTCCTACACGCGAATTGTGTATTCAGATAGCCAATGACATAAAGAATTTTGCATCTAAAATGCGAGGCGTGAAGGTCGTGCCAGTGTATGGAGGAGAGAGTATAGTGGTGCAATACCGTCAGTTAGATGTTCAACCACAGGTACTTGTAGCCACTCCAGGTCGATTGATTGACCTCATAAATCGTGGAAAGGTGGATTTGTCGGAAGTTCGTTTTCTCGTTCTTGATGAGGCAGATGAGATGCTCAATATGGGATTCCAAGAAGACATCGAAACCATATTGAAAGATGTGCCTGAAACACGCAGAACACTCTTGTTTTCAGCCACAATGCCTAACGAAATTGCTAAAATATCGCGTCAATATATGCACGATGCAGCCGAAATATCAATCGGCACACGCAATGCAGGCTCTGATAATGTGGAACATATTTATTATATGGTGCGTGCCGACCATCGTTATTTGGCATTGAAACGTATTGTGGATATGAACCCTGATATTTATGGTATCGTATTCTGTCGTACACGTCAGGAGACTAAAGATGTAGCCGAAAAATTGATGAAAGATGGCTATAACGCAGATGCTTTGCATGGTGATTTGAGTCAAGCTCAACGCGATACGGTGATGAACAAGTTCCGTATTAAAAATTTGCAAGTATTAGTAGCTACCGATGTGGCGGCTCGTGGCTTGGATGTGAGCGACTTAACGCATGTAATCAACTATAATCTCCCTGATGATGTAGAAGTTTATACTCACCGTTCTGGACGTACAGGTCGCGCTGGTAAGAAAGGTGTATCGTGTGTGATTGTACACACTCGCGAAGGTCGTCGTTTGCGTGAAATAGAGCGAATCATTAAGAGAGAATTCAAACATATGCCTGTGCCAACAGGTATGGAGGTTTGCAAGCGACAACTATTCCATTTGATAGACAAAATGGAGCGCGTGGAGGTAAGCAATGAAGAGATAGACGTATTTATGCCTCAAATTGCTGCGAAATTGGCATATCTCTCTAAAGAAGAGATAATTTCGCGCTTTGTGTCGCTCGAATTCAATCGTTTTGCCGAATATTATAAGGATGCTGAAGATATAAATGTAGATGTAAAAGAGGGTAAGAAAGGCAAAGATAGAGGCGATGGAAAATCGAAACGCGGACAAAAAGTGCGTTTCAAAATGCTTTATGGCACAAAACAAAATGCAACACCACGTTCGGTGCTTGGTGTGATAAATGATGTAACTCAAGATAAATCTATCATAATTGGTGACATCGAAATCACCAATAAATTCACATTCTTCGATGTATATGCTGACCAAGCAGATAAAGTAAAGCAAGCATTCGAAGATGCAGGCGAACCTTTGAGCGTAGCAGAACCACGTGAAGTGGTAAGTAAAGCACCGAGAGAGAATAGACAAAAAACACGAGATAAAAGATACGAGACGAAAGACACGAGACGTGAGATACGAGAAGAGAGATATGAGAAGAAAGATAAGAAACGAGAATCTCGTGATGGAAGACGAGAAAGAAGAGAAGATAGACGTGATAGTAGAAGAAAAGATATAGTAGAAAATCCAGATAAACCTTGGCGTAGAAGAAGATGAAAATAATTTGTGTAGGGTGGAATTACCCAAAACATAACGCAGAAATGAATAGAGTTGAGCGTCCTGAACAGCCAACAATATTTATGAAACCCGATTCGGCTTTGTTGCGTGAGAATCGACCATTTTTCATACCTCGTTTCTCAAATCAAATTGAGCATGAGGTGGAATTGGTTGTGCGTATCAATCGTTTAGGTCGTAACATAGCTCCACGTTTTGCACATCGTTATTATTCAGAAGTCGCATTAGGTGTAGATTTTACAGCACGTGATTTGCAAAATCAATGCAAACAACTCGGTGCACCATGGGAAATATCAAAAGCATTTGATAATTCAGCTGTTGTTAGCGATTTTATTTCTTTAGATGATTTATCTGATATACAAGATATACACTTTTCTTTGCAGAAAAATGGAGAAGTTCAACAGCAAGGACATACTAAAGATATGTTGTTTTCCGTTGACAATTTGATAGCATATATTAGTCAGTTTTTTACATTAAAAATAGGTGATTTAATATTTACAGGTACACCTGCTGGAGTTTCGCCTGTAGCTATTAATGATAGATTGACTGGATATATCGAAGATAAAATGATGTTTGATTTTTTAGTTAAATAGCATATAATATGAAAAGAATATCGTTGTTTATTGTGTTGATTATGTTTGTGTTACAACTTGTAGCGCAATCAAGTCGTTATGCCGAATCCTCTGTGTTGAGTACTGGCGATTGGTATAAAATACAAGTTGAGCAATCTGGCATACATAAAATTACATACGAACAATTGGTAGAAATGGGGGTTAAAAATCCTGCAAATGTTAGTGTATTTGGTTATGGTGGAGCTCAACTTGCAGAAGCTTTTTCTAAGCCATATATTGACGACCTCCCACAATTGGCTATTTATATGGAAAAAGGTAATGATGGTGTATTTGGTGCAGGTGATTATATTTTGTTTTATGCTCAAGGTCCAATAAAATGGACATATAATACAAAACAAAAAATATTTGAACATGAGATTAATACATATTCAAATTATGGTTATTATTTTATAACATCAGATTATTCTTCTGCAAAATTTATTTCATCTAAAGATAATTCTGGTATGAATGTATCAGATATAATTACTTCATACAGCGATTATTTTTTGTATGAGAAAGATGAAGTAAATTTGTTAAATTCAGGACGAGTTTATTTAGGTGATATTTTTAATGGCTCTAAATTAAGTAGAAATTATACATTTAACATAAATAATTTGTTGCCTGAATCAGCTATTTTGCGAGTTGATATGGTACATACTAATTTTTCTTCTGCAAATGTAAACATTTCAATAGATAATACTTTTATAGAAGCTACAAGTTTATCAGCTCGTTCATCAAATGATGTTGTAGCAACAAAAATAAATCAAAAATATGAGTTTATACCTAAATTAACAAATAGTGTAAATATTAATTTAACTTATAGTGATCAATATTCAACAGCTTATTTGGATTATTTAGTGCTGAATGTTAAGCGTAAATTATGCAAAGAACAGGGGAATGTGTTGTTTTTTAGAAATATAGATAATATCGGTAGTAATAAATATTATCAGTATAATTTAGTAAATGTTAGCGGTAATACTCAAATTTGGGATATTTCAGATCAACAAAATATTTTTCAAATAAAATCGGATTTAGTTAATTCAGAATTGATTTTTATTGATGATAAATACAATTTGAAAGAGTATGTTGCTATTGATGTAAAATCAGATAACTTTTTACAACCTACGATTATTGGAAAAGTAACTAATCAAGATTTACATTCATTGGGACAAGTAGATATGGTTATTATTGCTCATTCTGATTTTGTTGAAGCAGCAAAACGTTTGGCACAAGTTCATTTAGAATATGATGGTATTACAACGCATGTTGTTACTCCAGAAGTAATATATAATGAGTTTTCGTCTGGTACTCCAGATGCAACTGCTTACCGTCGTTTTGCAAAGATGTTTTATGATAGAGCGAAAGAGGTAGGTAATCCTCCAAAATATATGTTGCTTTTCGGTGATGGTTGTTTTGATAATCGTCAGATTTTGAAGGCTAATGCAAAAGATGATATTTATCGTTTGTTGACATATCAATCAAAAGAGTCGTATGAAGAAACAAAATCTTATATAACAGATGATTATTTTGGTTTGCTTGATGATTCGGATGGTGCTTACATTTTAATAAATAGTCTTGATATTGCAGTTGGACGTATTCCTGCATATACAATAGAGCAAGCTAATGGTGCTGTTGATAAATTGGCAAATTATATTAAAAATGATGATTTTGGAGCTTGGAAAAATCAAGCAGTTTTTCTTGCAGATGATGGAGATAACAATATTCATGTAGAAGAGACTGATTCTGTTTGTCGTATATTTGAACGTTTGAATCCAGATGTCTTAACTCGTAAATTGTATCTTGATTCATATACACAAGAAGTTACTGCTGTAGGAGAATTTTATCCTACATTAAAGAAAGAATTTTATGATTATATCAATAATGGTGTATTATTGATAAATTATATGGGACATAGTGGGTATAATAATTGGACTAATGAACAAATATTAACAATTGCAGATATTAATGCATTGTACAATAAGCGTTTGCCATTTTTTATAACTGCTTCTTGTAGTTTTTCTCGATTTGATGATTTTAAATCTTCTGGAGGAGAAATGCTGATGTTGAATTCGAAGGGTGGTGCATTAGGATTGATATCTTCTGCACGTACAGTTTTTGCACAACCAAATATGTTGTTGAATATTGAAGTTGCAAAAGAGTTGTTGAATATAAACAAAGAGACAGGTAGGATTAATACAATTGGTGAGGCTTATAAATTAGCAAAAAACAAGAGAGCAAAAAGTAATGATTCGAATAGATTACCTTTTGTGTTGATTGGTGATCCAGCTATTCGTCTCGTAGTGGCAGAAACTCATGTTGTAACGATTGATTCTATTAATGGTAATGATGTTTTAGTTGAAGTAGATACAGTTGGTGCATTGGGAAAGGTAGTTTTGGATGGTTCTATTCGTTTGATGCAAGATTCTATAATTGATGAAACATTTAATGGTTATGTGCATTTGACAATATTTGACAAAGAAGAGACTATAGAAACAATGTGTAATGATGCTACAGATAAAGCTAATAATGTGCCATTTGTTTATACTTATCGCACTAATCCGTTGTATGTTGGTCAAGTTCAGGTAATTAATGGTAAATTTAAGTCTGAATTTATTATACCAAAAGATATTAGATATAATTTTGGAGCTGGACGTATTGTAATGTATGCAGTGGATGAAGAACAAGGTTTAGAAGCTAATGGACATTGTGCGAATATGATTATTGGAGGAGAATCTGAGGATGCTATTATTGAATCAGATGGACCAGATATTAAAGTTTATCTAAATACTCCATATTTTGAAAATGGAGATGAAGTTGATATTAACCCTGTATTTGTTGCAGAATTAAATGATATAAGTGGTATAAATACTATAGGTTCTGGTATAGGGCATGATTTAATTCTTAAATTGGATAATGACAATAAACAAGAGTATGTGTTAAATAATTATTATGAGACACAATTTGGTTCTTATAATTCAGGTATTGTAAGATATCAATTGAAAGATTTAGTGCCAGGTAAGCATAAGTTGATGTTCCGTGCATGGGATTTACAAAATAATTCTTCTTCTGTTGAATTAGAATTTGAAGTTGTAGATAACTTTAAAATGTCGGTACATAATATGTATGTTTATCCAAATCCTGTACAAGATATTGCAAATATTATAATAGAACATGATAAACCATTATCTCCTATAGATTTGCAATTATATATATATGATTTGTCTGGACATTTGATTTATCAAAAAAATACTGATTTAGTAACAGATGCATCAAGTCAAATAAAATTGAATTGGGATATAAATAGTTGTGTTGGAGATGGTTTGTATTTTACTAAAGTTGTTTTGGTTAATTCAAATGGTAAAAAAACAACGAAATCAACAAAAATTTTTGTTCGGAAGCAATAATATTTGTAACTTTGCGTTTTGTTTAAGTATATAGAAATAATAATTAATTTATAATAAAAACAATGAAAAAATTTCTTTTATCAATGGTGGTGCTTGGTGCATCATTCTTTTCTGTTTTTGCACAAGATGGTTCTGATATCAATTACAAGGATGCTAAGGAGGCTTATGGTTATATGAATCCTATAGTTTCAGGTGTACCTTCAATGTCAATTAGCCCTGATGCTGTTGCTGGTGGTATGGGTGATGTTGGTGTTGCTACTAATTCTGATATGAATGCGCAATATTGGAATTCATCAAAATATGCTCAAAATGAGAGTAGTGCAGGTTTTGCTTTTTCATATACTCCATGGTTGCGTAAATTAGGAGTAAATGATATTAATTTGCTTTATTTAGCAGGTTATTACACTCCAAGTAAAATGGCTGGTACAATTAGTGCATCGCTTCGTTTCTTCCAATTAGGTGAAGTTCTATTGCGTGAATCGGCTGATGCTCTTCCTTTGTCTGCAAATCCATACGAAATGACTTTCGATCTTGGTTATTCTCGTATGCTTACTGAGAACTTCTCATTAGGTGTTGTTTTGCGTATGGTTGCTTCAGACCTTACTGCCAAAACAGATCCTAACTATTATACAGGTTACGCATTTGGTGCTGATGTTAATGGTTTTTATCGTCTTCCTATTGATTTGAAAACAGGAACTTCTCACTTTATGTTTGGTTTCAATATTTCGAATATTGGTACACGTATTACATACGACAAAGGTGATAATTACAACTTTATTCCTGCAAATTTTCGTCTTGGTGTAGGTTATCAAATACCATTTGACAAATACAATCGTTTGCTCATTTCTCTCGAAGCTAACAAAATGATGGTTCCAACTCGTTTATCTAGTGTAAAAAAATATAATCCTGATTTTGATAAATCAGATTATTCTACATGGGGTATGGGTGATGAAAAAGGTTCTAGTTTACCAATTTCAGATCCTGATGTTTATAATCAAATTTCTTCTATGGAAGGTTTGATTATGTCGTGGTACGATGCTCCAGGTGGTTTTGCAGAAGAAATGGCTGAAATCAATTGGGGTATTGGTCTTGAATATGCTTACAATGAACAGTTCTTTGGTCGTCTTGGTTATAACAACGAAGCAAAAGACAAAGGTAACCGTAAATACTTTACAGTTGGTGCTGGTTTCAAACTTTCAGCATTCAAACTTGATGTAGGTTATGTAATTGCAACAGCTCCTTCAAATCCACTTGACCAAACATTGCGTTTCTCTCTTGCTTTTGATATTGATGGTATTAAAGCTCTTGCAGATAGATAAATTTGATCGGTTATAAAAAAAATAAAAAAGTACATACTCTAAATTGGAGTATGTACTTTTTTTATAATTGGTATATTGTTTGGTTTCTATAGATTTTTGATGTAAGCGCGACGGCGTTTGTGTTGTTTGGTTTCGAAGTAGGCGAAGTTGGCTTGATTCTTTGAGTTCTCTTCGAGGATGGCTGTTGTTTCGGTGTATTTGATGCCATATTTTTGGAAATATGGTATTTGGTCGTAGAAGAATAGGGCATTGACACCTTTGTTTTGATAGTCGGGACGCACGGCAATGAGCAAGAGGTTGAACGTATCCATCTGTTTTGCTTTGAGTGCTTTGAGGAGTTTTATCCAACCGAATGGGAATAGTTTGCCACGAGTCTCTTGTAAGGCTTTTGATATGTCGGGCATACCGATGCCTACGCCAACGATTTCGTCGTGCTCGTTGATTGCAACGGTGATGAAATCGAAGTTAATGATTGGGAAATACATCTCGGCATAGTACTCCTTCTGACGTTGTGTGAGAGGTTGGAAGTTGTAGAGAGGTTGGTATGCCGCATCAATTACGTCGAAATATGAGTAGCCATATTTTTCTTTTAACTCTTTGACAGTGCGCACTTTGTCGATGCGTATTTTGTATTTCTCCATTACGATTTTGGCTACACGCTCCATCTTTTCGGGTATTTGGTGAGGCGTAGACACAAGGAATTCAATCCAGTCGGCTTCTTTTACCAAACCATAGCGGTCGAAGTGGTCGACATAGTAAGAATAGTTGTAGAAGCTTATCATTGGTGAGATGTAGTCGTAGCCTTCGGGCAAGAGTCCTTGGTGGTCGAAGTCGGTGAAGCCAACAGGACCATTCATGGCAGTCATGCCATGTTGGCGACCCCAATCGGCAGCAGCGTCGAGTAGGGCTTTGGAAACTTCGTAGTCGTCGATGAAGTCGAACCATCCGAAACGCACCTTTTTACAATTCCAGTGTTCGTTAGCCAAGTCGTTGATAATAGCTGAAATACGACCTACTATTTTGCTGTCTTTGTATGCCAAGAAATTGGCAAATTTGCAATGGTCGAGAGCAGGATTCTTCTTTGTGTTAAAGGTATTCATCTCATCGAATTCAAGGCATGGAGTGTAGTATGGGTTGTCGTTGTATAATTCGTTAGCAAAGCGAATGAACTGTTTTAGTTCTTTGCGCGAGCTTACTTCTTTAATTGTTACCATAGTATATTTATAGTCTACGGTCAATGGTCTACAGTCAACGGTTGCTTTTTTGCGCCTTCGGGTCATCGGACGCTTGAGCCGAGCGTCCCTACTGTTGACTGTTGTCTGTTGACGTTTTTATTTTATTTTTTGAGGTCGGCGATAGTTTGTACCATATCGTCGGCAGAGAATACGGCGTTGCCAGCTACGAGGCAGTCGGCACCAGCTTCGTAAAGAGCTGCGGCATTTTTGAGATTTACGCCACCATCTACTTGAATTAGGGTGTTGCAACCTTTACGGTCAATCATTGCACGGAGACGACGAATTTTGTCGTAAGTGTTTTCGATGAATTTTTGTCCGCCAAAGCCTGGGTTTACGCTCATAAGGAGTACCATATCTACGTCGGCAACGATGTCTTCGAGGAGTTCGACTGGGGTATGAGGATTGAGAGTAACACCAGCTTTCATGCCAGCATCGTGGATGCGTTGGATAGTGCGGTGGAGGTGAGTGCATGCTTCGTAGTGCACGTTCATCATAATTGCACCAGTCTCTTTTACTTCGTTGATGAATTTGTCAGGCTCAACAATCATCAAATGCACGTCTAAAGGTTTAGTGCAAAGTTGTTTAACATATTTCAATACAG
>JAZRJN010000203.1:0-3503 GCA_045645785.1 Candidatus Aphodosoma sp.
ATTTGTGAAGTGAAGGTTTCGCCGTACATCTGTTTGAAGATGATGTCAGAGTGTTTGCAGATTTTGCCACGGAATTGGCGGAATGGGGCTTCTAATTTGATTTTAGACATGTGGTTGTGATTTTGGAGTTAATAAATAAGAATTAATTGATAGTTTGGAGAGTGCAGGTCCAGCTGTGATTAAAAGTGAGAGACTGGGCAAGCGTTTGACGGATGATGTCGCATGCTTCCTCTGGAAAGAATAGTTGAGGGTCAAGGGGGACAACCTTAGCAGTAAGGGTGGTGCCCTCGGCAGAAAACTCGGGATTGAGGGTTTCAAGGTGAAAGAGGACTGCCTCTTTGGCTTTCTGTAGTTCCTCTGCGCTTTGGCAGGGAATGGAGATGATGACGAAATGTTTTTCTTTCATATTCTTTATTGTTTTAGTAGTTATACAATATGTTTCTGCGTCCGTCTTTTTGCGAAACGCTTTCACTTATTAAAGGGGTGCTGAATACTCAGCGTTTTGGAAGAATATGAGAGAGAAATACCTATTTTTAGCCAATAGACATATAAAAAAGAAAAAGGAATGCACTGTTATTCAGTACATTCCAAAGAAAATGCAAATTATTTGATATTTTTATTTACCGCTGAATGAGTCGCTGAGTTTGCGTGATAGTTCGGTTAATTCCGTTGTAGGCATAGCAGTAGGATCAAGAATATCCACGAAGCGTTCTATAGCCGCTTTGTGTGCATCACTAGGTACATGCTGACTGCGATAATCAGCGCAATAGTTTCCGTGATAGTCCGAAAAATGATTTTGAGTAATAGTCCAAATGGTCATTCCTTGCGGAATATCAATAATCTTGCGTTTTTGCAGTAGCTTTATCAAATAGGATAGATCTTGTTTATCTCCAGCCCATCGAATAACATGATTATTTCTTTCTCCAGTAAAGAGCGAATAGAAGTGGTCAGATGGCGTGTTAGGGTCTATATACGTTTTAGTCTCCTTATATTCTTTGCACAGATAGCGATACAAGAGATGGATTCGCTGATTGCTATTAGGATCAGAGTTGAAGTAACGATAAATGAACGTAGGTGTTTCAAGAAAATATGGGGACTTTTTTGAAGTAATAGGTTTGCTTTGTGGAGTATTGATAGTTGGTTGGGAGTTATTGACTATCTGAATGCCGATGCCTCCTGCTTCGACATTACCAATTTCGTATTCGACATGTTTGGATTGCACATAGTCTCCTGCTACATTGATGATGGTTTTTGCTTCTTCCATAGTTATGTGTAGATTATTTGTTGTTTTCTTTGATGATTTGTGCACCAATCGCTCCAGATGCGACATTGTTTACTTGCACTTCGATGTGCTGCTGGGCGATATAATCTCCAGCTACATGGATGATACGGTGGGTTGATTCCATAGTTGTAATTGCGTTTGGTTTGTAGTACTAAGTTTATATCGTGAAACACGTCGTGGATGTGGCAAATAATTGCATTGCTGTTTGACATGTTGATTTTCAATATAAGTATCCGTAACGATATTAGGGCGGTTACGGAGTTCTTGGTTTTCGGCTTGGAGTTGGGAGTTTTTCTCTTGTTCGGCAGCTAATTGTTTCTCTAATACAGAAACTTTATTTAGTAATAGTTCAACAGCAGATTGCAAGTCCTCTTTGTCTTCGAGTACTTGCTGCATTTCCTGTTGATGTCCTTTGATAAGACCATCTATTCGTTTGGAAAATTTAAGTTTTGATTCTATTTGCTTAAGGTCATCGGCTGTCACTATTTACACTTCGTTTTCGTCACTCGTTCGCGTGTGCGAGCGTGCGATCATTTTATAACATTCTCCCCCTATAACATCATCATATTTATCGCAACGGATAAGATCAAACATGATGGTGTTATTGGTGTAATCAAATTCCATATGGTCGTAGAGTTGCTTGGTGTTGATATAATAGTACGCTCCAGATTTACGAATAGGAAAAGCATGCTCACAGCTATCTGCTTCAACCACAGCCATATAAAGCACTTTCTTGTCTTGTGTATCTGGCGCAAGAACAACGGCTTTGTTTTCATCTATCTTGAGTTGATTAATGGCATCTGCATTAAAACCCGTTTTGCCTGTTTGTTGGATTGTAGCCTTTGGTTTTAAGCTATAATCTTTTGCGTTAAATATCTCTCCAATCATTTTATTTTTATTTATTTTTCGTTTCTTTTTGTTTTCTTTTTAATTTTACGCTGCAAAAGTACGAATATTTTTCGACATGTACAAATATTTTGAAGTAAAAAGTTGATTTTTGTTTTTATTTTTCCGAAAAATTCCGTTTTTGTCTATTTTTAGCTGTTTTTATTGTTGCAGTAGTATAAAAAAAACAGCACCGAGAGGGTGCTGCTAGAATGAAGTATAATCGTGGAATTAATTAACCTTTATATCTAGAAGATCAAAATACATCAAACGAGTATTAAGAGGTAACTTATTTTTACTCACGCCAACATACGTTGCCTCTGACTCTTCATCTTCAATAAGGTACTTAAAACCATTCTTTTCATAAAAGTGTAAAGTTCTATGATTGTTGTATGCATCAACAATTAGAAAACGACATCCTGTTCGGTTGTTAATGCGAAATAGTGTCTTAATAAAGTCCATTACAGCAGATCCGTATCCCTTTCCTTCAAAATAGGAATCAGTAGCAAAACGTCCAATAAGTACTGAGGGAAAGCGCTTCATAGTTTTGTCGCGCAATTCAGCTTCTTCTAGAAAATGCTCCTTATCTTCTTTTTTCAAACTATTAGTAATACGAATACTATCGTTAGAAAGTGAAAAAGCAGTAATAATGGTAGTTGGATCTTCTTTTAGACAAAATAGATAAGTCTTTCCTAATAACTTTTGTTGGTAGAGCAATGCATCCTTAGCAAAAAACTCATCAAGGTCTTCATCTTTACATGAAAAAGACTTGCAATCAGCGAGTTTTTCCGCTGTTGCATGATAAATGTCACATGTGCTGAGTAGTTCCTCTAGTGTCATAAGACATTAGATTTTTGGAGATATGCTGCTACGACTCGCGCTTGATGGCGATAATCTATAGTACCAGGGTTTGCCTCGGTACACTTCGCTGCTCTCTCAAATCGTGTTGCCTCTGAACCGCTAAGAGTTGGAATTGCTTGAATAGGTCTTGCCATAATTGTTGTTATTTTGATTTAGGTATTTGTCACTACACTATTATCCGCTGCAAAGATACAATATTTTTTTGATATGACAAAATGCGAGCGAGATTTTTTGTGTTTTTTAATATATCAAGCCCATTTTTGTTGTTGATTTATAATAGTATGGACAAAAAATGTGCCAAATAGAACAACAACTCTTCTATCTAAAAATGAGGGTAAAGACTGTTTCTTGGTTGTTGCTTCGGGCGAGGTGGATGGTGCCGTTGTGTTGGCGCATCATTTGACGAGAGAGACTGAGGCCTATGCCTGAGCCTTCGGGTTTGGTAGAGAAGAACGGAATGAAGATTTGTTTTTGA
>JAZRJN010000204.1:0-14114 GCA_045645785.1 Candidatus Aphodosoma sp.
ACGCACAACATCAGAATTTGACTGCGAAATAGAGAGGTTATCTTGCGAATAAAGTGTTACCCCTACCAAGAGAGATAACACTATTATTAAAAATGTTTTTTTCATATTTTAATTTTTCGGACGGGTCAGACAGGTCAGACAGGTCGGACTGGTCGGACAAGTCGGACGACATTAAAGAATACCCAATTCTTTTTTCACTGCAGGAGTAATATCAATAGCAGCGTCGCTCTTATAAAGAATTGCACCTGACATCATATCATACACCATTGTCAAACCTTGCTTTTTGCTGACAGATTCAATAGCAACTTTGAGTTTTTCTTGCAAAGGTTGGATAAGTTCAGCTTGTTTTTTTTGTGCTTCTTGTTGAAGTGTTTGATATGTAGTTTGAAGACGTTGTTGCATATTCATCAAATCTTCTTCTTGTACTTTACGAATAGCCTCCGACATTGTTGCTTTTTCTTGTTCGTATTTTACATATTTGTCTTGGATTTCTTTCTCCATATCTTGCAAATACTTCATATTCTTCTCATTGAATTCAGCCAATTGTTTTTCGACATCATTAACTTCAGGCATCATCATCATCACCTCTTGTGAGTTGATATAACCGAGTTTAACTGTTTGAGCCATTGCAAAAAGTGGCAATACTGCAGCCACTAAAAAAAGTGTGATTTTCTTTAACATAATTTTATTAGTTATTAATGATTAGTTATTAGTTATTAATTTTATAGAATCTATAGAGTCTATAGAATTTATAAAATCTATAAAAAAACTTATTTTGAGTATCCGAGTTTTTCGAGAAGTTCATCGCTAATATCAATTTTTGGCGATGCGAAAATAAGATTATTTGTTGATGATTTATCAAGCACTACTTGATAGCCATATTGTTCACAAATCTCTTGAACTGCATTATAAATCTCATCTTGAATAGGTTTCACTAATGCTTCTCGTTTTTTAAACAACTCGCCATCAGGAGCGAAGTATTTACGTTTAAGGTCATTAGCCTCTTTCTCTTTAGCAATAATTTCATCCTCACGTTTCTTCTTCATCTCATCCGAAAGAAAAACAAGTTCTGTTTGATAGTTTTTGTACATAGTTTGCACCTCAATCAAAATAGCCTCAATCTCTTTTTGCCATTTTTTAGATATTTGGTCAAGTTGCTCATTGGCTGTTTCGTATGCAGGAATAGCATTCATAATGTAATCCATATCAACAAGAACCACCTGTTCGCCTTTTGCTGCAAGATTAAGTGTCATCATCACAGCACACAATATTACAAATAACTTTTTCATATCTTTTTTATTTTTTTAGACTATTAAAGGTTTTATTGGTTTAATGAATATAGATTCTATAGATTTTATAGATTTTATAAATTCTATAGATTTTATAGAGTCTATAGAGTCTATAGAATCTATAGAGCCTATATGGTTAAAATTCTTGTCCAAGGATGAAGTGGAATTGGCTACCACCACGACGACCTGTTTGATCGAGGTCGAAACCATAAGCCCAGTCGATACCAAGCAAACCAAACATAGGCAAATAGACACGCACACCAACACCAGCCGAACGTTTCAAATCAAACGGATTGAAATTCTTAAATTCGCTCCAAGCATTACCTGCTTCAACAAATGCCAAAGCCCAAATATTAGTTGATTGATTGAGCAACAATGGATAGCGAAGTTCGACAGTAAGTTTTGTATAAAGGTTACCATTATAACCATAATAGCCCTCTCCCGAATATGGAGTCAATGACCCAGCTTCATAACCACGGAGACCTACAGTTTCAGTACCCGCAGTAGTATAACCCGACATACCATCACCACCAACATAGAATTTACCAAAAGGCGAACGTTTATGCTTATTATAATAACCCAAAAAACCATAATCGGCACGAGCCATAAGCACTAATTTATTATCAGAAGTAAGAGGTATAAAGAATTTAGCATTAAATTTCCACTTATGATATTCAATCCATTTACTACGTTCTGCCAACGTCATTGACTCATAATCAACATCTTTTGCCAAAAGCGAATATGGGAATGTAGCAGCCACAGACAACGACAATGACGAACCGCGACGAGTATAGATTGGATTATCAATAGAATTACGAGAAAGAGTAAGACCAAGAGAAAGGTCGTTAGTAACCCCCGACTCGAAACCATAATAACTTTTAAACCAATTTTTAAGATGATAGCGTTGGTAAGAGATATTGCCGTAGAAGGTAAAGTAGTCGTCAGGCCATTTCAATCGTGTACCATAACCCACCGATGCACCGATGGTTCTCATAAAGACATTCTTATCATATTCCGTGCCATAATTATTCGTACCATAATAATAATCGTTACCATAATAGTTGTTGTAATAATTATTATAATAATTGTACATATAATTATAGTTTTCGTAATAGCGATTACTCAAACCAGTTTGAACCGAATAGAAGAAGCTAACCGAGAAAGAATTAGGACGTTTACCGCCCAACCATGGATCATAAAACGAAATACTATAGTTTTGGTAATAAAGACCATTGGCTTGAGCTTTCAAACTCAATGTTTGTCCTTCACCTTGAGGCACAATACGATAAGTTTTTGGTTTGAAAAGATTTTGAATAGCGAAGTTCGAGAATTTCAAACCTACTGAGAGAACTATACCAGACTGACCCCAACCAGCAGAAAACTCCACTTGGTCGCTTGATTTTGTTTCAAGATTATAAGCAATATCAACGGTTCCGTCTTCTGGATTTGGTTGCAAATCTACACCTGAAAATATCTTCTCTTCATCGAATTGTTTCAATTGCGCCAACTCACGAAGTGTACGCACAAGGTCACTTTGGCTATAAAGAGCTCCTGGTTTTGTACGCATTTCACGACGCACAACATGCTCATAAACACGGGTATTACCATTGATTATAACTTTATTGATTGTCGCCTGTTGCCCCTCATAAATTCGCATCTCAAAGTTAATCGAATCGCCATCAATACCAACCTCCACAGGGTCAATATTCATAAAGAGATAACCATTGTCTTTATATAAAGCCGACACCGCATCCTCATCCTCAAACAAACGTTTATTCAAATCCTTAAGGTTATATACTTCACCCTTTTCGACATTGAGAAGTTGATTGAGATAATCACTCGGATACAACGTATTACCCAACCACTTGATATCGCCAAAATAATACTTTTTACCCTCATCAACTTCGAGATAAACATCCACCTTACCATCATCGCGCTTAACCACTGTATCATTAACAATAGCGGCATCACGATAACCTATCTCGTTATATTTAGTTATAAGTGTTTTTTTATCATTTTCATACTCTTTTTGTACAAATTTCTTAGCACGGAAAATATTAGCAATTTTGCCAGTACGATTGGTTTTCTTCATCACACGGTCAATCTTTGCAATCGTCATCGCCTCATTTCCTTGTACAATAATATCATTAACTTTCACTTTCTCACGTTTATCAACACTAATATCAACCACTACATTTCCCTCAACCATTGGGTCATTTTTTTGGTACACAAGTATTTCTGCATTGTGAAACCCCTTCTCCGACAAAAATTTGCGAATTGCAATCTTAGTACGGTCAATTGCATCGGCATTCAATTGCTTACCCTTCTGCACTTCAATTGTTTTTTCGAGGTCTTCAATTTCACCTTTTTTCAAACCAAAGAAGTTAACATTCGACACGCGAGGTAATTGTTTCAAAGCAATAGTAAGCCAAATACTATCATTTTCAACCTTATCTGCCAAAATTTTCACATCTGAAAAGAAGCCTTGTTTCCAAAAACGTTTAACCACATTAGTCAAATCTGCTCCAGGAATACGAATTTTCTGCCCCTTATTAAGTCCCGAAAAACCAATGAGCACATAGTCTTCATACGACGATGCACCCGTAATTTTAATATCGGCAATAGTAACCTCTTTTGGAGTAAGCGTATAATCGAACCCAAAACGATTCTCATCCGAATCATCTTGAGCAAAAACAGCCACTCCACAAAGGGCAAATATCAATATAAATAGTATCTTTTTCAAATTATTAAGTCTAAAAAATTACACAAGTTGCTCGCTCGTTTTACCGAAGCGACGTTCACGCTTTTGATAATCAACAATAGCCTCATACAAACTCTCCTCACGGAAGTCAGGCCACAACGTATCAGTAAAATATAGTTCAGTATAAGCCATTTGCCACAACAAATAGTTCGACAAACGCAACTCACCACTCGTACGAATCAACAACTCTGGGTCAGGAATACCCGCAGTAGTCAAATTATCAGAAACCACCTGATCATCAATATCTTCCACATTTAACTCGCCACGTTTCACCTTCTCCGCAATACGACGCACAGCATCCGTAATCTCCCAACGAGATGAATACGACAACGCCAAAACCAACGTCATTCCCGTATTTGAAGCCGTATCAGCAATGCACTCTTCAAGTTTACTCAAAGCCTTTTCTGGCAACAACGAATTATCGCCAATCGTAGTGAAACGAATATTATTTTTATGAAAAGTAGGTGTTTCCTTAACAATATTTTCCACCAAAAGTTCCATCAATCCATCAACCTCAGCCTTCGGACGATTCCAATTTTCAGTAGAAAAAGTATAGAGTGTCAAATACTTAACCCCCAACTGAACAGAAGCAGTAATCACCGCACGCACCGACTCAACCCCATTATAATGACCATACAAACGCTCCTTGCCATGCAATTTTGCCCAGCGACCATTACCATCCATAATCACCGCAATATGCTGCGGAATACGAGTCATATCTATTTTATCTTTCATATACTCAAAAAAATACTAATCATTCTACAAAATCAACATCGAACGATTCTCGCTACTCACTACTAAATTACTCTATTGTCTTCTTTTATGTTTCCCTACCCCATTACGACATGGAGCACATATTTTGTAAAAATTAAACGACAAAAAGACCTGCGCTGTAGAATACCAATCCTGATTATTCCAAAACTTTCCATACACACCATTCGGATTAGGCGTATTATCCATCTTATCCGAAAAAGCCTTAGCCACAGTCCAATAAAAACCAGCATTGGTTCGATTATTCAACTTAAATTTCATACCCACACCCATTGGCAACGTCATCGTAAACTTAGGTTTACCACCCAAATCAAACAACACAACACCAAGACCAGCAACCAAACAAGGCGAAAACCATGAATAATTAGCCTCCCATTTTTTTACACCATAGTTAAAAAAATTAAACTCACCCAAAGCCTGCAACCCAACATAGCCCGAATTCAACGTCTTATTATACCCCAACAAGCCCCCATCAAGCTGCAAACGAGTCTCCCAACGGCCATTAAATTTGTATTTTGCATACAATCCACCCAATGGTTGAGAGTATTGGAACAAAAAATCATTCGTATCACCCAACACAAAACCACATCCTCCAGTAAGACCAAACTCACCATAGAACGTATCTTGAGCCTTTACGTTATTCACTGTAATACAGAATATTACGAGCAATAAAAATATTTTTCTCAAATTCATCTATACACAAAATTTTTCTATTATTTGAATAAACGCAAAAACTCCGTCAAAATTGCCACAAAGATACAAAAATTATCTCATATATCGCACATTTTTAAATATCAAAGAGACTTTTTTGACAAAAAATAACATTAACCCGATTTTTTTTGTAAATTTGCATCTGAAATAATCAATGAAAATGTCAGACGGGTCGGACGGGTCTGACTTGTCAGACGGGTCGGACAATCCTAAATTTTCAGTTCCCAAAAAACAATGAACATCCTCGAAATAAAAAACGTCAGCAAGCAATATGCCAACCACCTCGCCCTCAACGACGTAAGCATCAGCGTGCCACGCGGCACCATATTCGGACTACTCGGTCCCAACGGCGCAGGCAAAACCACACTTATCCGAATCATCAACTCAATCACTGCACCCGACAAAGGAGAAGTCATTCTAAATGGTAAACCTCTGACTCTAAAAGACACAGCCAACATCGGCTACCTTCCAGAAGAACGCGGACTATACAAAAAAATGAAAGTCGGTGAACAAGCATTATATTTATGTCAACTCAAAGGACTCTCTAAAACCGAAGCTCTCAAACGCCTAAAATACTGGTTCGAAAAATTCGAAATCGAATCATGGTGGAACAAAAAAGTAGAAGAACTCTCGAAAGGAATGGCACAAAAAGTCCAATTCATCACCACCGTACTCCATGAGCCAGAACTACTTATCTTTGACGAACCATTCAGCGGATTCGACCCCGTCAACGCCGAACTCCTCAAAAAAGAAATCCTCGAACTACGCGACAAAGGAGCCACCGTAATATTCTCAACCCACAATATGGACTCCGTCGAACGCCTCTGCGAAAACATCGCCCTCATACATCAATCGCAAGTAGTACTATCAGGCAACATCAACGACATCCGCAAGCAATTCAGCAACAACAAATACACCGCCACACTCAAAAACTGCAACACACTTACTGCTAACGACTTCAGTTGCGCTAACTTGCTAAATTTCAGAGAAGAAAACAACATCTCACATGCCGAATTCACTCTCAAAGACAACCATACAGCCAACGACATACTAAACGAACTAATACACAAAGGCACAATCCTCCGCTTCGAAGAACAACTACCCTCAATGAACGACATCTTCCTCCAAACCGTCAGCAAATAACATAAAAAAAATAGCAACCCCAAAAATCGTGGATTGCTATTTTTTATTTTTTAGAACAAATCTACTCTTCAAACGAAAGCGAAAGTGTTGCAGCCTGCGCCTTTTCAATATCTTCATCCGTCTTAGGAGTAAGATGTTTTTCTCCTTTACGATAATAATAAATCACGCCACATTTTGTACATGCTTGATAACGAGCGTATGGCAACAAATCCACATACGCCGCCTCCACTGCATCCCAAATCTGAAGTATAAGTTCATCAACTTGGTCACGCATCTCCGCTACACGTTGCTGATTGCGATTAGTCGATTGTTGATGCGTCTTCTGATTCATACGGTGCTCACAAAATATGTCATAATGCACACGCACTTTTGCTATTGTTGGATAAGCCAATGGTGCACCACCCTGAGCCACACGTTCCTGTTCACCATCTATAATCTTACGACCCCATACCACAAGAGCTGCATCGGTAGTCAAATCTGGCACAGTATAATCATCAGGATCAAGACCATAAAGCACCTTAATCTCTTTTTTAAATTCACCACGCAACACTGCAAAATTCAACACTTGTATGAAATGCGACACATACATACGAGCATTTTTCAACATATTCTGATACTTTTTACTTTCAGTTACCTGAGTTTCAAAAGTCATATTATATTGACTTACCAATGTTTCAAACACTGGCAAATATGCTTTTGCCTGTGTCAACAAACGGAAAGGCACCGGTATCTCATTCATCGGCATCTTCTCCATAGCAATCGCCTTTTTCAATGACTTAAGGCGTGCTTGATCTGTTTTCGGTAATCTTCTGTAAGGCATAATTCTTTAATTCATAATGCACAATTCACAATTCATAATTATAATTACCTTTTTATCGCCAAAGGATAATTTTGCATTATGAATTATGAATTATGAATTTAATCAATTCTTCCCATTAACTTTTTAGCAAACTCGACAAATGGTGCTTTTTCAGCATCCGATTTATTGATTTTTGCAAGCGATGCCATTGCTTTTGCATAATACTCTTCCATTGCCTCTGTGCAAACTGCAGGCATCTCCATTTGAGTGTAAATATCAATGATTGTCGCTATCTTCTCTTCTGGAGCAATCTCTTTATTACTCAATAATTGTGATATTGTTTGACGCTGAGAAACACCACATTTTTTAAGAGTTTGAATAAGCAAGAAAGTACGTTTACCACAAAGAATATCGCCACCTATTTTCTTACCAAATGTCTTTTCATCGCCATAACAATCCAAATAATCATCACGCAATTGGAAGGCAATACCGATTGCAATACCGAAATCATAAAGATTTTGAGCATCTTCCTCCGATGCACCGCCAAGAATAGCACCCAACTTCAAACAACCAGCCAAAAGCACTGCTGTTTTGAGGCGAATCATCTCATAATACTCCTCAATAGCAACATCTTCACGTTTCTCAAAGTCAGTATCATATTGCTGACCTTCACACACCTCCAATGCTGTTTTAGAGAATAACTTCAACACTGCCAATAATTTATCAGCTGGCACCTCTTCAAGATATTGATATGCCTTGATAAGCATTGCATCACCTGAAAGAATAGCAGTATTATCATCCCATTTTGCTTTGATAGTAGGACGACCACGACGCACATCGGCATTGTCCATCACATCGTCATGAAGCAATGTAAAGTTATGGAAAATCTCCATTGCTGCTGCTGGTTTGATACATTTTTCAATATCACCACCAAACATTTGCGCTGCCATCAATACAAGTGTCGGACGAATGCGCTTACCGCCCGATTGCAATGCATAATCGATTGGTTCATAAAGATTTTTAGGCTCTTGATTCCAATCTATTTGCTCAAAATAGGTTTTAACGTAATTTTTTATATCCATAATTAAAAGTTGAGAATTAAAAATTTTTCGCTTCGCTCAAGATTTTTACTCCGTTCGACAAAAAACTTTCTTCCAAAAACAAATTTCATTTGTTTTAAATCTTTTAATAAAAGCTACAAATCGAAGTTAACTTCATTTGTAACTTTTATTAAAAGACTTTGAAAGTTTTCTGCGCTCACTTATCGCAAAAATTCATTTTCAATAATTTCTGCCATCACATCAGCTATATCAAGTCCTGCAGCACGCACTTGTTGCGGAATGAAACTTGTAGCCGTCATACCCGGTGTTGTATTCACCTCCAAAAGATTGATATTCTCTTCTGCATCAATGATATAATCCACACGAATAATACCTTTTGCATTAAGAATACGATAGATTTTCTCAGTAGTTTGTTGCACTCGTTTTGTGATTTCATCACTCACACGAGCTGGTGTAATTTCATCTACCTGACCATTATATTTTGCATCATAGTCAAAGAATTCATTGTCGGTAACCACCTCTGTGATAGGGAATATGCGAGTAGCTTTTTTAGTACGATACATTCCGCTCGTAACCTCTGTACCTTGCATATAAGCCTCAATCATCACCTCTTCGCCTTCGCTGAATGCTTTTGCTATAGCTGTTTGGATTTGGTCTTGAGTTTTCACCTTCGTAACACCGAAACTACTACCACCAACACTTGGTTTAATAAAACATGGCAAGCCTATTTCTTCCATAACTCGCTCATCTGTAACTGTATCGCCCGCACGCAACACAATACTGTTTGCCACGCGGATACCAAACGAACGAAGATAATTATTACAAGCATACTTATCGAATGTCAATGCTGCTTGCAACACATCACAGCACGAAAACGGAATATTTAATAGGCGGAAATACCCCTGTAGAATACCATTCTCGCCTGGTGTACCATGAATTGTGATATATGCAAAATCAAATTTAATTTTTTCGCCTTGATATGTAAATGAGAAATCGTTTTTATCTATTGGCAATTTTTCACCTGACGGATGCTCCACATGCCAATCTTGGCCGATAATCACTACGATATATTTCTCATACTTTTCGCTTGGAATAAAGCTATCCAAACCTGCAGCACTGCGCATCGACACTTGCCATTCGCTCGAATCGCCACCTGCCACTATTGCTATTTTTCTTTTCATCTACTTATTATTAATCTATTATATTCGACGGATTATATTTTCTCCATTTCTCTAATAAAGCGGTTATATCGGCAGGCAATTCACTATCGAATTGCATCCACTTGCCTGTCGTAGGGTGTGTAAAACCAAGTGTTTTTGCATGCAATGCCTGACGCGGACACACCTCGAAACAATTACGCACAAATTGTTTATATTTCGCAGTTGGCACTCCTTTCAACGGCTCATTTCCTCCATAGCGGTCGTCATTAAACAATGTATGCCCAATATGTTTCATGTGCACACGAATTTGATGTGTCCGACCTGTTTCGAGTTTACACTCCACCAACGTACAATATGCAAATCGCTCTATTACACGATAATGCGTAACTGCATGCTTTGCCAACGGATTTTCGTTTTCATCAAACACTGTAAACAACATACGGTCGCGTGGATCACGAGCCAATGCACCAACAATTGTTCCCTCATCCTCTTTCACCGTTCCCCACACAAGTGCATTATAGGTACGTTCTGTCGTTTTATTAAAGAATTGCAATGCAAGATTAGCTTTTGCATCTTCATTTTTCGCCACAAGTAGCAAGCCTGAAGTGTCTTTGTCAATACGATGCACTAAACCAATATGAGGATTATTAGCATCGAATTTAGGGTCATGACGCATGTGCCATGCCACCGCATTAAGCAATGTACCATCAAAATTACCAAATCCCGGATGCACTACAAGGTTAGGTTGCTTATTCACCAATATTATATCATCATCCTCATAAACTACCTCTATCGGAATATCTTGTGGTTCAATCGTCACCGCACTACGTGGATAGTCCAACACAATAGAAATCACATCGAGCGGCTTTACCTTATAATTGCTTTTTACGGGTTTATCATTCACTAAAATACGCTCAGCATCAGCAGCCTCTTGAATACGATTGCGCGAGACATTACCCATGCAATTGACCAAATATTTGTCAATTCGCATCATGGTCTGCCCCTTGTCAACCGTAAAACGATAATGCTCATATCGTTCTCGTGGCTGCTCCAACATCAAATCATCATCTTCTTCGTAATTTTGTTCTTGTTGCATTTTACTATTTTTTAGTCTGACTTGTCAGACCAGTCCGACTAAATAAATTTATGAATTAAAAAAATTTTTCACTACGTTCAAGATTTTTCTTACACTCGGCAGAAAAGTTCTAAAACAGCCAAATTTCATTTGTCTGAAATATTTTAATCAAAAACGCCAAACAAAAGCGAGCTTTGTTTGTCTTTTTTAATTAAAACATTTTGAACTTTTCTACTCTCGTTGATCAGAAAAATTCTTCATCCATCTCTTGCGTACCTTTCGACAATTTCAACTCCACTGTCTTTCCGCCATACACTGACAATCCTGCATCTGGATTCTGTTGATACACTCTAAATCGCAAACTATCAATACTATCAACAGGTATTTCATCAAAATGAGCAGCACCAAAACCGAGTCGATACTCTTTGATTGTCTTTTGCGCTTCAGGCAATGTCATACCAAGAAAACTTGGCACTACCACCTCTATCGACATATCATTTTGTCCCACAACGAGTATAATCTGACTACCATCTGGCACTTTAGCTCCCGCTGTCAACGTACTATCACCCCACATCACAGCCAACACTTCATCATTAAATTCGTATGGCTCATAACGTACCGAATCTACATTAAATCCCAATGTCTTCAAATTCGATTGCACCTTACGGCGACTCTCTCCCACAAGGTTTGGCACCATCACCATCTTACGTTGTTTGCTATTCACCGTAATATAAACCTTACGATTTTTCTTCACCTTCGTACCCGCAACTGGTGTTTGTTCTGCAATTTCGCCTCCTTTCATCGAACGAATATACACCGAATCAATGATTTCATATCCCAAATTGCTATCTTTGAGTATCAATTCTGCCTCTTCCACATACATACCCGACAAATCTGGCACCTCCACCGATTCGCCATGGCGAGTATAAACATCCAATCGCCAAAACACAACCCAACAAATCACAACAACGACAACAACTGCAGCAAGTATATTAAGCCACAAAAAACGACTTTTCAAAAAATTCCATAGTATTTTCATAATTCAGTATATTAAATTTTAGCATCAAACAACGAGACTTTTTTACATATTTTTTGTTCCGAATAATTCTCACTACTCATTACTCGCTACTATCAATGTGCAAAGTTACAAATTTTCGGGCAATAAAAAAAGTATAGACAACATAAATTGTCCATACTTTTCTTATTTTCTTTTAATATAACCGACTACTGATTATGCTTTTTTGCAATATTCGTCAGATACAGTCAATTTTTTACGACCATGAGCGCGACGTGCAGCCAATACACGACGACCATTTGCTGTAGCCATTCTTTCACGGAAACCGTGTTTGTTTCTTCTTTTACGGTTAGAAGGTTGGAATGTTCTTTTCATTGCTTCAATATTTTATTTTTAGACTATTAGTAGCGAGTAACGAGTAGCGAGACTTACATCTCTCGACTCCCACAATTTGGGTTGCAAAGGTAGACATTTTTTTCGACATAGCAAAGGATTTGACCTCTTTTTTACAAAAAACTTTCGTTTACTCCTTAAATATAGGGCTTTTATCGTTTTTTTTTCGTACCTTTGCACTCGATTTCAGTGCATTTTTATGCTTTTCTGGCACATTTAACCATAAATTCAACCTCACCAAAAAGCAAAAAAGGCACAAATATCTCATTTTTAATTGAAAAAAAGTAAAAATATCGAAAACCAAAGGCACCCAAATATTGTCCCCCTGTTTTAGGGAGACGAGCCGAAGGCGGAGGGGGTCTTTCTTCTTTCAACTCTCAACTATATGAAAAAGCTTTTCATCGAAACCTACGGATGCCAAATGAACGTGGCTGATAGCGAAGTGGTGGCTGCAATCATGCAGTCTGACGGTTACGAACTCACCGAAAAAATCACCGAAGCCGACGCAATCCTCGTAAACACTTGCTCTATTCGCGACAATGCCGAACAAAAAGTGCTTGGTCGCTTGCAATATTTCCAATCTCTTCGCCGCAAAAACAAAAACCTCATCGTCGGCGTCATCGGTTGTATGGCTGAACGCATACAAGAAGACCTTATCAACAACCACGGCGTCAATTTCGTGGCTGGTCCCGATGCCTATCTCGACCTACCAAATCTCGTAGGTGCTGCCGAACGTGGCGAAAAAGCCATCAACGTCGAACTCTCAACTACCGAAACCTACAAAGACGTACTCCCTGCCCGTATCGGCAAAACTATTTCTGGCTTCGTCAGCATCATGCGCGGTTGCAACAACTTCTGCTCATACTGCATCGTACCTTACACTCGTGGCCGTGAACGTAGCCGCGACCTCAACAGCATCATCCGCGAAGTCAAAGACCTCGACACACGTGGCTACAAAGAAGTTACCCTACTCGGACAAAACGTAAACTCATATAAATACGTCGATGGCGACATCACTATCGGCTTCCCCGAACTCCTCGAACGTGTAGCCGAAGCTGTGCCAACAATGCGCATCCGCTTCACTACATCGCATCCAAAAGACATGAGCGATGCCACCCTCGAAGCCATCAGTCGTCACCCTAACCTCTGCCGATTTATCCATCTTCCAGTTCAAAGCGGTAGCAACGACATCCTCAAAAGCATGAATCGCAAATACACCCGCGAGTGGTATCTCGACCGCATCGCTGCCATACGACGCATACTTCCCGACGCCGCTATCGGCACCGACGTATTCTGCGGCTTCCATGGCGAAACTCTCGACGACCACGCACAAACCCTCTCACTCATGCGCGAATGTGCGTTCGACCAAGCCTTTATGTTCAAATATTCCGAACGCCCAGGCACATTTGCCTCTCGCCATTTGCCCGACAACATCTCTGAAGAAGAAAAAGTACGCCGCCTAAACGAAATCATAGCACTTCAAGTCGAGCTCAGCCACGAATCCAACAAACGCGACATCGGCAAAACATTCGAAGTCCTCGTCGAAGGCTACTCAAAACGCAGTCGCGAACAATTCTGCGGTCGCTCATCTCAAAACAAAATGATAGTATTCCCTAAATCAGGACACAAAATCGGCGACCTCGTCATGGTGCGCGTCACCGAAGTAACCGCCGCCACCCTAATCGGCGAAGTAATCGAATAAGACGATGTGTCATAATACCTAAATTGCTGCGTTGTTCTCAATATTAAGCTTTAGTCATGTACTTCAGTACACTCCTTTCAGCTTAAATTTCCACGCCTTGCACTTTAGGCATTCTTTAGATTCTTGCTTCGCTCATCAAAACAAGTAAAACTTCTTTTGCTTTCGCTTATCGCAAGAATTCTGACACATCTAAAAGAGGCTGTGCCAAAAATTTCATTTTGACACAGCCTCTTT
>JAZRJN010000205.1:0-8006 GCA_045645785.1 Candidatus Aphodosoma sp.
TTCTAAATAATGCACAATTCATAATGCATAATTCATAATTAGCCTTCGGCATTAAATCATTCTATAATTATGAATTGCGCATTATGAATTATGAATTAAATACATATGGTCTACTTACAAGTTGAAAATCTAACCAAATCGTTTGGCGACCGCCTTCTATTCGAAAATATTAGTTTTGGTATCGACCAAGGACAACGTGTTGCACTTATTGCCCAAAATGGTACTGGCAAAACTACTCTTCTCAACCTACTCACTGGTCGCGAATCGCAAGATAGTGGCACCATAACCTACCGCCGCGACATCCGAGTTGGCTGCCTCACTCAAGACCCCGACTTCCAACCAGGTATGACAGTGAGCCAAGCCTGCTTTGCCTCTGAAAACGATGTAGTAAAAGCCATTGCTCATTACGAAAATCTCATCGAATCACATGCCGACGACCCTGCATATAGCAACGATATTCAACTTGCTATGGCCGACATGGATCGTCTCAATGCTTGGGACTATGAAGTCCGTATCAAGCAAATTCTTGGCAAACTCAATATCCACAATCTTGAGCAACCTGTCGAACAACTATCTGGTGGTCAACAAAAACGTCTTGCTCTTGCCAACGTGCTCATCACCGAGCCCGACCTCATCCTCCTCGATGAGCCTACCAACCACCTCGACCTCGAAATGGTCGAATGGCTCGAAGATTTTCTCAACCACTCAAAGATGACCATCCTAATGGTCACTCACGACCGATATTTCCTCGACAATGTCTGCACCGATATTCTCGAAATAGACCAACACCAACTATTCCACTACAAAGGCAACTATAGCTACTACCTCGAAAAACGCGAGGCTCGTATTGCCAACTTTAATGCCGAAACTGCACGTGCCCAAAACCTCTATCGCACCGAACTAGATTGGATGCGCCGCCAACCACAAGCTCGTGGTCACAAATCCCGCTCTCGTATCGATGCATTCTACGAAATTGAGCAACGCGCCAAACAACGCATTGCCGAAAAACAGGTATCCCTTGGTGTAAAATCAGCCTATCTCGGTTCAAAAATATTCGAAGCCCAATACATTAGCAAGGCCTTTGGCGACTATAAAATCCTCGACAATTTCTACTACAACTTCTCTCGTTACGAGAAACTTGGCATCGTAGGCAAGAATGGTACAGGCAAATCTACCTTCCTAAAGATGCTTCTTGGTGAAGTTGCTCCCGATAGCGGTCGTTTCGACATTGGCGAAACCGTGAAGTTTGCCTATTATAGTCAATCTGGCATTCAATTCAACGATGGTATGAAGGTCATTGATGCCGTACGCCAAATAGCAGAGGAGGTCGACCTCGGTGGTGGTCGCAAAATGACTGCCACACAATTCCTCACACACTTCCTATTCCCGCCCGAAAAGCAACACGACTACATAGCCAAACTCTCTGGTGGCGAGCGTCGCCGTTTGTATCTATGCACCGTATTGATGCGTAGTCCTAACTTCATCATCCTCGACGAGCCGACTAACGATCTCGACATTGCTACCCTCAATGTGTTAGAAGATTACCTTATCAACTTCAAAGGTTGCGTTATTGTAGTTAGTCACGACCGTTTCTTCATGGATAAGGTCATCGACCACCTACTCGTGTTCCAAGGCGACTGCAAAATCAAAGACTTCCCAGGCAACTACACCGACTACCGACAATGGCGCGAACTGAAAGAAGAGGAGGAACGCGAGCAGAAAAGTCAACAACCAGCAGTCAACAGTCAACAGTCGTCCGAAAAGTCTGACAGGTCCGACAAGTCCGACTCATCCTCAAACAAAAAACGCAAACTCACTTTCAACGAAAAACGCGAGTACGAACAACTCACAAAAGATATTGAATCGCTCGAAAAAGAAAAATCCGAATTAGAAACTGCTCTTGCCTCGGGTACACTCTCCAACGACGAACTCATCACTAAATCACAACGCTTCCAAGAAATCAAGGACCTCCTCGACGAAAAAGAACTCCGTTGGCTCGAACTCGATGAACTAAATTAACAAAATATGAAAAAACTCCTCACTCCTAACTCCTCACTCCTAACTATTCTATTGTGCATTATGAATTATGCATTATGCATTAATTTATCCGCTCAAGAAAAAGAATTTCGTGCATCATGGGTAGCCACAGTGTGGAATATCGACTGGCCTACAACACAAATCACAAAAGCAGGCAATGCTACTCAAATAGCCGCACAGAAGGCTGAATTAGTAACAATAATCGAACGTGCTAAACAAGGCAACCTCAATGCCTTGATGCTGCAAGTACGCAGTCATGGCGATGCTCTCTACGAATCGTCTTACGAACCATGGATGAGTGCCCTCACTGGCTCTCGTGGCACCGATCCTGGCTACGACCCACTCGCTTTTGCCATCGAAGAAGCCCACAAACGTGGCATCGAACTCCACGCATGGATCAACCCTTACCGCATCGGCGAATACTCGATTAATGCACCACAAGTAAAAGACTCTTGGCGTATCGGCTCAGGTTCTACCGCATTCCTCGACCCAGGCAATCCCGAAGTACGCAAATATACCCTCGATGTAATTACCGAAATCATCACTAAATACGATATCGATGGTATTATTTTCGACGACTATTTCTATAAATCTATGCCCGATAATGCCTATGCAACCAACGAAACACACCAAACCTCAGCCAATAATCCATACGATTTAGACATAAACGATTGGCGTCGTGAGAATGTGAACATACTCGTCAAATCAGTACTCGACAGCGTAAAAGCCCACAAACCATATCTCCGTTTCGGTATCGGACCATTCGGCATATACAGCACAAAAACTCGCTATGCATATAACGAAAGTTATACTTCTTCCGACAAAATCACTCCTGCCTCTGGTATTTCGGGACAAGATGCATACTCAAAACTCTATTGTGATGCTGCAACTTGGCTCAAACGTGGCTATATCGACTACATTTCGCCTCAACTCTATTGGCCATCGCTCTCTACCAGTCCAAAATACAGCTCAGGTCAAGACTACGAAACTCTCTGCACATGGTGGAGTGCGTTAGCTGACAAATACAATCGCCCTCTCTTTACAAGTAACGATGTTGCTAAAAACGATGGAGGCAGATTCAATCCTCCTGCCGACATTACAAATCAAGTCAATGTAAACCGCGAAGACAACAAAGCCACAGGTATGATATTCTACAACAACACCTATTGGCAAAATCGCAATGGCAAAAACACCTATTTCGATAGCAACGACGAGGGCTATTTTACATATTTGCCTGAAAATCATTTCCAACACATCGCCCTTTGGCCTGCAATATCTTGGCGTCGTGCACCTAAATCACCAGAGGTAACCAATCTCACACTCGATAAAACAAAAAACCAACTCACTTGGGATTGCTCAAAAGAGAACTACCGCTTTGCAATATATTGCTACGACACAACCCTCACTCAATCTAAAGGCTGTGTGCCTGAGAATTTATTAGGCATTACCTACACAACCGAATTCAATACACTCGAATTTAACAACCTCTACGAAGGTAAAATTTGGAATGTGAAAATAGTTGATAGATATGGAAATGTTTCAACTGGAGCAAGAATAACAACAGATGAACCTAAAACTCCAACCGCAACACCAACTATTACAACCACAATATTGCCTATCTACAATACACCTGATGGTATCCGTATCGAACTTGACAAACGCAGTCGCATATCAATCTGCAACATCGGTGGACAAATTGTATATAAGAAAACAACTAATGGCACAATCAATATCAACAACTTGCCAAAAGGCGTTTATATCATCCAAATCGACAACCAAACTCAAAAAGTAATAATATAGCTTAACATAAATAAAAAGAATACCATAAAAAAGAGGCTGTGCCAAAATATACACAGCCTCTTTTTTTATTATTAGAACTAAATATATTATGCCTCCCCCACCCCCAACATACCCCCTCGCCTTGCAGGCACTCCCCCTGACTCAGGGGGAGATTTAAAGAAGCCCCAACTCCTCCTAAAGTTATGCTCCCCAAAATGCTCCCCTAAGTTAGGTGCCCAACAAAATCCTCCCCTAAGTTAGGGGAGGTGCCCAACGGGCGGAGGGGTATGTAAAAGTAAATACAAAAAAAACTGTGTCATAATTTTGATTTATGACACAGTTTTTTTTGAGGTTCCTAGCAGATTCGAACTGCTGTAGACGGTTTTGCAGACCGGTGCCTAACCACTCGGCCAAGGAACCTTGCTTTTGCGAGTGCAAAATTACAACATTTTATCGAAATTACCAAATATTTTGACAATTATTTTTTAGGTTGCTGCCTACATTTACCCATATCGCTAATTAACAGCTTTTTATATGCCTCCTCAGCCTCATAAAGTTTATAAATTTTCTTTGCTGGAAGTATTTTTTTAAGCTTTTCAAGATAATCAGCACGTATTTGCGCTATCTTCAACATCTGAACTCTCGACACTTCCACTGCATTTTCATACTCCTCATCAGTTGGTTCTGCACTAAGTGCTTTCTTTGCTTCACGCATTGCACGATAACATTCGCCTGTCTCTGTTTCATGTTTTTCAAACAAAACAGCAAATGCAACCTTCTCAGTTTCGGTCAATTGCATCGCATCAACAAGATAAACCAATTTTTTTGCACGCATTTGAGCAAAAAACTCAGCACGATGCTTGTGTTGCATATCACATTTATGCGAAAGCTCTCTATCACATTTCACCTGAGCACTAATCCCAATGAAAAATGAAAAATTAAGAATTAACAATATAAATAAAACCAATCTTTTCATAACCAACAAATTAAAAAATTAATATCGTTAATAACTAATAACTACTAACTAGTAACTATTCTGGGTATTCGGCATCTGCCAAAGCTAATTCTATTTTATAAATATCCAACATCTCCAATAGTTCATCTTCGTAGGTTTCTTGTGCAATAATCTCAGCAGCTTGTTCATCTACTTGTTGTTGTAAATTCATCAACGCAAAGCCACCGAACAACAAACCAGCGAATACAGCTGCCGACGAAACCACCAACGTAGCCAAACGACGGAAATCGATTCTACGACCTTTTGGCTCATTAACTTCTTGAGTAGCATTCATCTCTTGGGCTATGCGAGCATCCATTCGAGCGGCAAAGTCCTCAAAATAATTCTCCGGAACATCAAACGGCAAACGCTTATCATTTAACACATTATCCATAATTTAATTAAATCAAAAAAACATTCCTAATTCCTCACTCCTCATTCCTCATTAATTGAGACTATCCAAGTCTCAAAAAGTTTAATCCTCTTCTTTAATAAATTGTTCAATTTTTTTCACCGCAATATGATACGATGCCTTCAAAGCCCCCTCACTCGTTCCAGTAACCTTAGCAATCTCCTCATATTTCATATCATCATAATAACGCATATTAAACACAAGTCGCTGTTTTTCTGGCAACGAAAGCACAGCACGTTGGAATTTCTTCATCATCTCATCACCTTCATAATAAGCGTCAGCCTCCATGCGCGAAATCATCAACTCTTCATAATCGATTGACGTAGCCACATTTTTCAAACGTTGTTGAGCTAAAAAAGTCAAAGTTTCATTCGTTGCAATACGATAGAGCCAAGTATATAGACCGCTATCACCACGAAACGAATCCATCGACTTCCAAGCCTTTAAATAAGTATTTTGCAATACATCATCAGCATCTTCATGCACCAATACCATCTTACGAATATGCCAATATAAACGGCTCTGCGTGAGTCGCACCATCTGAGAGAAAGCTCGCGAGCGAGTCTTCTCGTCTTGCAACAGTGGCACAATTTCCTGTAATTTACTATCTGACATAAATTCGTATTAAAGTCAACTCTAACTTTTTTTGCAAAGTTACAAAAAAATAATTAAATAAAAAAATTATTACCGTCCGAGAAAAAATATTAGAACAATGAGAATTGAGTCCCCATCCTACCACGCCCCTTCAGGGTCGTGGTAGGATGATGGAGGGGGGGGGAAGGATGCACTTCTGTCTGCAGGTGCCCTCCTATTGTCGGGTACCAGCAGTTATGCAAATTGAACCTCTTCGAGGTTCTTCCCCCTCCCATCTACACCTAAAAAATAAAATGAAAAAAGAACCTATAAACAAAGATGACATAGGACGTTGAAAACGTCTAATTTTAGTAACTGCGGGTAATTTTTGTGAAGAGCGAAGCGATATCACAAAAATCACCTGCAGAGAGCAAAACTCTCCCCTCATCCCCCACGACGTTGAAAACGTCGAACAAAAAAATAGCGATGCTGAAAAAATCAGCATCGCTATCATTTATTAATTATTAATTATTAATTATTAATTATTTAACCACAACTTTTGAAGCAGCGTTAGCAGTGCGAACTACATAAACACCAGCAGCAAGGTTACCATTCATAGCAGTAACGTTTTGACCAGTGATAGTGAAGATTTGGAATTCACCTTCAACAACGATCAAACCATTTTCAGTATAGATATTACCGATTTCTGCATATTCTATGTTAGTTTCAGGATCTTGTGGCAAAACAACTGATTCAGCATTCAAAGGTTGAATAGATAATCCATTAGAGTTGATGACCATATAGTCAGTAATACCAGTAAGAGATGCTATTTTTTCAGGAATAGCAATATCACCCCAATAATAAGTAGAAACTTGAATAAAGTCATCACCTTGATATAAATATGGCCAACCTTCATCTTCTTCATTTTCATTTTCAACACGTACAAGATCTTTAACGCAAACTACACTATTGGCATACATTGGGTCATAAGTTTCTCCATAATTCCATGCATGCATACATTGTTCGAAATCATCATTAAGTTGAGCAAGAGTAATTTCTTTTGGAGTAATTGTACCTTTTGATGTTTTTGTTAATGTAGGAGTATATTCGTTTCCATATACATCTACTTGACCTAAAGATGGTGATAAACCATCTGTAAGATAATATCCACCAACACCAGTAATTGAGTCGCCTGCTTCGAATTGAATATTTGCAACATAATCACCTTTTTCATCACTCCATTCTCCTTTATAAATAAATCTTGTAGTTCCTGTCTTATCTTCAATGAAAATAGATTTTCCATCCCAACTTTCATAAATAAAGTTTACAACAACTGGATTTGAAAGGACACAAGGTAAGCCATTAGAACCTTTTGTTTTTAATTCTGCAATATTTGCACAAATATTCTTAGTATCAGCAAATCCTGTGAGTAATAAATAATATCCATAATAAGCGTCATAATCAACAATACCAACAAGATATTTGTCAACAATAGCACCAAGTGCAAAATCTAATGCACATGCAACTTGAATAGAAATAACTCCATTATTTGTTTCATAACCAAGCATGCCACTTTCAAGGTCAACAAATTTACCTCCAACTTCTACTAGTACTAATTTATAAAGAGAATTTTCAATTTCATTTGTTGCTATTTGTGTATATTTTAATGGATTGTTTTTACTTTCAATTTCCAAAGTAAATGGATCGAAATTAAATGTTTCAGGTTTTATTAATTTGCCATCTTCTTTAATTTCTGGATCGAATTTAACTGAAACTTTAATTTTATCTCCAGCTACAGGAGTTTCTTCTAACATCATTGTATTTCCCATTAAGCAGTATTCTGAATTGTAATATTGAACAGCAAAACCTTGCATCAATAAACTAGATACAACTATAGGTTCTGTAATTTGATAATATTGTGCTTTTTGTTCTTCAGTAAAGAGTTCATAGTAACCTTTTAAATTTTCTAAAGTTTTAAAGCCTACAATAGATTCAATAGATTCTAATTCATATTCGCCATATTGTTCTTCTCCTTCACCAACAAGTTTATATGTGCCAATAGCATCAATTACATCTGCGTATGGAGTAGGTAATGTAGATATAACCATAGTTTCATAATCAGATAACATATAGCCACGTCCCATTCTGATTAACTCCAAGCCTTTGTAAAGAACGCGTTTGCCAGCATTAGCTTTGAGTTCTTCCATTGTT
>JAZRJN010000206.1:0-7590 GCA_045645785.1 Candidatus Aphodosoma sp.
ACAATATTATCATACAACTCTTTCTTGGTATTTATCACACCTTCCAATGAACCAAAACCTTCGAGATGGGCTTTGCCTACGTTAGTAATCAACCCGCATGTTGGCAATGCTATGTTTGCCAAAGTCTTGATTTCACCTGGATGATTTGCACCCATCTCCACAACTGCAATCTCACAATCAGGCTTGATACTCAACAATGTCAATGGCACACCTATATGGTTATTAAAATTCCCTTGTGTATATTGCACACGATATTTTCTACTCAATACCGCCGCCACCAACTCTTTTGTCGTAGTCTTACCATTCGTACCCGTGATACCCACAACTGGAATACCCAACTGCTCACGATGATAACGAGCCAATTGTTGCAACGTATCTAATACATTATCAACCAAAATTAATGAGGAATTAGGAGTGAGGAGTGAGGAATTATTAACCCCCTCCGCTTCGCTCGTCCCCCTAAAACAGGGGGACAATTGTGGGTCATCCACAACAGCATAGGCACAACCTTTTTCAAGGGCTTGCATTGCGAATTTATTACCATCGAAAGTTTCGCCTTTCAATGCAAAAAATATCGACCCTTCAGGACAATTACGGCTATCTGTCGTTACCACTGGATGAGCCTTATAAATCTCATATAACTCTTTTATTTCCATGTTTTTACTGTTTTGTTTATTTTTTTAACATAAGTACAGAGCTAATTTACAGGTTTACAAATTATAATCTCTGCTTCTAATTTTATCAGGATAACTACTTTTCAAGTACATGCCCTGCAACTAACGGCCGCACGAGCCGTGCGTGCCTACAATATTATTTATGGCATGTACTTAAGGAAACAATGTTAGTCAACAGATACTAAACCAAACGACCAAACCATTTTGTCCAATAAATAAATTTTGTACTTATGTTTAAATTTTATATTTATTTTGCTGACATTGTTACTATTGGCACCATCATCTCTTCCATCGAGATGCCGCCATGTTGGAATGTGTCTTTATAATAACTTACATAATAATTATAGTTGTTTGGATAAGCAAAAAAGTCGTTGCCGCCGGCAAATATAAATGTCGAACTAACATTCGGTGCAGGCAACTGAATCGATGCAGGATTTGTCACTTCATACACCTCTTTTTTATTGTACGACAAAGTCTTACCTACCTTATAGCGTAAATTCACATTCGTATTCTTATCACCCACCACCTTTATCGCTCTATCTACATGCACTGTGCCATGGTCGGTCGAAACCACAACCTTAAATCCTCTGCGAGCCAACTCTTTAAACAACGTAAATGTCGATGAATGGCGGAACCACGACACTGCCAACGACCTATATGCCGCCTCTGTATTAGCCAATTCGCGAATCATTTTGCTATCAGTACGAGCGTGCGACAACATATCCACAAAGTTGATAACGCACACATTCAATGGATTTTTCTCCAATTTATGCAACTGCTCAATCAACTTCTCGCCTGCTTCGGAATTATTCAATTTATGATACGAAAACGGAATCGGTCTGCGATAACGCTCCAACATCGTGCGTATCAACTCCTCTTCATTAATATTCTTGCCCTCTTCATCCTCCTCATCTACCCACAACGTAGGGAACATCTTCTTAATTTGCAACGGCATCAATCCCGCAAATATCGCATTACGAGCATATTGCGTCGCTGTTGGCAATATACTGAAATACAAATCATCTTCCTCAAAAGTATAAAAATCAGCCAACACCTCTTGTATCATACGCCATTGGTCATAACGGAAGTTATCAATCAACACAAAAAACACCTTTTCACCCTCATCCAATAGCGGAAATATCTTCTTTTTGAATATATCGGGACTGATTAACGGACGATTATCTACATCATTCACCCACTGTTCATAATTGTTTTTCACGAAACGCATAAACATATTATTTGCCTCTTCGCGCTGCATATTCAGCATTTCGTGCATCTCATTGTCCGCCTCATTCAATTTTAAATCCCAATTTATCAACTTCTTATACAACTCTTTCCATTCCTCTGCCGACAAACGGTCTGATATCTGCATACCTATTTGAGCAAACTCTTGACGGTAATTAGTAGTAGTCTGTTCGCTGAAAATCTCACGCTTATGCAGATGTTTCTTCAGTGTCATCAATATCTGATTAGGATTCACAGGTTTAATCAAATAATCCGTAATTTTATTACCGATTGCCATATCCATAATATTCTCCTCCTCACTCTTCGTAATCATCACCACAGGCAAATTCGGACTAATCTCACTAATTCTTGCCAATGTCTCCAATCCGCTCAAACCCGGCATATTCTCATCAAGAAACACAATATCATAACGATTCTCACGACACAAATCTATTGCGTCCTGACCATTCGATGCAGTCTCTACATCATACCCCTTATCAGCCAAAAATATCGTATAAGGCTTCAAAAGGTCAATTTCATCATCTACCCAAAGTATTGTCATAATTTTTTTAGATTTTTAGATATTAGACATAAGACACAAGAGACGCTTGTTGTCTGTTGACTATAGACTGTTGACTTCAATAAAAACGCAAAACAACCAGTTTTATTACATGTACAAGACATTTTACCTCTATTCAATAATTTTTACATAACACACATATCTCATACTACTTACAAAGGTAGTATTTTTTTTTCACCCTTGCAAATAATATTCCTAAAAAACAAAAAAATAAAACTCCCACAAATAACACAAAATATTCAAATCCCCACTACAGAAATGCTCAAATATTCAAAGTGCCACTTTAAAAAAATACATTTTTTCAAAGTAGCACTTTAAATTTCATAAACTTAAAATATTGTAAAACAAACAAATAAAATTTAATAAAATATTTTACAAAAAACGGCTACCCGAATCAAATCGAGTAACCGTTATTATTTCATTACCCTCTGTTTGTAGGGACGCTCGGCTCGAGCGTCTATTCAACAAATAATTTGAATCAACAAATAAATAAAAGAGACGCAGGGGATTGCGTCTCTTTTATTTATTTAAACTATTTGTGTTCGGTAAGATATAACCCCTCCGTCCTTCGGACACCTCCCCTAAAACAGGGGAGGAATACAAGCACCTACAAACCTATGTATGTATAACGCATATAAATTAAGTAGTCCAATATTCTCACCCTGTTTTAGGGGGAGTGGTCGAAGACCGAGGGGGTTAAATCTGTAATATGTACTCTATCAAAGAACTATCTTCTCAACTTCATCACCCACAACAACCATATACACCCCACGAGGCAACGACAATACAGATTCACGACCCAAATAAACCAATCTACCTGATGCATCAAATATATTATAGTCAGTTTCTACGCCTTCGACATAAATCATACCACCCTGCGTATAAACTACCAATGAATTTGTAGTTGTAGTTTCCACATCTGTTGGTACTTCTTGTATAAATTCACGCCAATAAATATCTTCTGCGTATGCATTACGAGCTTCTGCTGGCACAACAAATTCAATATTTCTATTCACTTGATAGAATGTTTTTGCCCTAATTGAAGGAGGAATAGTAGCATGCACTTCCATACGTTCCACTTGATTACAAAGTGCAAAAGCATTATTACCTATACGTTGTACTGATGAAGCAATTACAATTTCGTCTGCATAATTGCAACCATAGAATGCAGCATCGCCAATCTCAGTTACACCCTCTGGTATTACAATATTTTCGAGAGCGTGGCAACTATAGAATGCATATTTACCAATAGATGTAAGATTTTTACTAAATTCAATATTTGCCAAAGCATGACAATCATAGAATGCACCATCAGGTATCTCAGTTACGCCATCTGGAATTACAATCTCTTCTAACATCCACAAACCTTCAAATTGACGATCATGAATCATTGTCAAACCTTCTGGCAATACAAGTTTTCTGAGATTTTTCAAACTTAAATGCAATCTACCCCCATAGTACTCATTAAATACATCTACATATGTTTCTTTAAACATTTCAGGCGATAATTCTGTATTCTCGACTTTAGACAAATCCAAAACTTCTAATGTTGGTATTTGTAATAAATTTAAGAAGTTAAAATAAACCACATCACCAGTTGCTAAAGTCCCACTTGTAACATAAATCTCTTTAAGCCCTTTGAGACTATTCAATCCACTACAGCCTTCAATAAAACCTATATTACCAGTTAATGCAACTAAACTATCACACCCACTTAAATTTATACTATTCAATCCATTAGAAACACTCAAAGAAGTAATCGAAGTACCAGTAAATGCATCTTCATAAATTTGTGCAACATCATAATTCTTATCCTTATATACCACATTACTTGGAATTACAATATCGCCTGTATATTCATGCGGATAAACGTATGCTGTCAAATTTGGTTTCAATTCATAATAAATACCATCTATCAACACAGGAACAACTTTGAATATAGCTTCGTAAGCATAGTTGTTGTCTAAGTTTGTTAATTTTATAGTATCTCCTGTTGTTGAGCCTATGTATTCATACCACCCCCCATATTGATTATATATATACACATTCCAATAGTCAAATTCATATCCAATATTAGGAATTGCAACTAAAATAGCTGTATCACTTTCGGTATATTTACCACTACCAGTTGCTGTCCCTTGTTCGTAATTATAGTAAGTTTCGATAGTATAGCAATGATTAAATTCGGCAACAAAAGTAGTATCGCTTGTAACTGTCACTGTGCGTGGATTGTCTGTATTGCCATCGCTCCATTGTTTAAACAAATGACTGTCACTATAAGACGACGCATAAATAGTAGCCTCATTATCATCACAACTGATATTATCTTGAATTTCGGCATAACAATTTTCATTATTAGCAGAAACATTTAACATATATTGTTCGTTTGTAAAATACCAATATTTACTTGTTCCAAATGCATTTTCGTATGTTTCTATTGCTCCACATGGCACAATAATTTTTTTATTATAGTATCCAAAATTAAAAAATGAATTTGCACCACAAATACCAGATACAAGTGGTTCTGGTGCTGTTGAACTATTAAATTTAACTATTTGTAATGAATTACAATCGTCAAAAGCACTACATCCAATTTTTTTTATTGTTGCAGGAATATTAACTGAAGTTATATTTGACGAACAAAAAGCACAACCTCCTATATATGATACTATATATGTATTACCATTTACTGTAATAGTTTCAGGTATCACAATATCGCCATAATAAACATTCTCGTTAGGAGAAGTAACAGAAGCGGTATCATTATTTAAGTAATAATAAATTCCATCGATTTCAGTTTTTGCCTTTTCGAATACTGCTTCAATATAATAGTTTTGAGAGCCCATTTCGAAAGTGTAAGGGTTTTCATAATTGTCATAAACATTTCCATACTCCCAATATGTCCAGTGTGAGAATTGATACCCCTCTTTTGCAGTAGCAGTGATTGTTACTTGTGTGCCTTGTTCATATTCGCCACCACCTGTTACGGTACCTTGTGCTTCATCGCAAGTGAGAGTTACTTCGTATGGTGGAATTATAAATTCAGCAACGAGAGTCACATCTTCTGTCGCAACAAAAACACGTGGATTTTCTGTATTACCATCGCTCCATTGTTTAAATTTATAATAAATTTCTCCTCCAGCCTCTGCCCAATTATAAAAATTCGGTATGGCTTCAAGTTTTACTGTATCGTTAGGTAAATAATATTTACTACCCACAACATATCCCATTTCTGTATCATTTGATGTGGCTGTAATTTTATAATAATCAATATCCATCGTTTCGATATTGTGGAACGCATCCCATGGTGAAGTGAGCACATAATCATTTTTCGACACTTCAGGCACGGTGAGAGTAGCAGTGGAATAGACATCAGATAAAAACAGATCACTACCGCAAGTAGGAGGTACGCCAGCATAACAAGTAACATCAGTCAAAGGGCAAAATACAAATGCTCCATATCCAATAGAAGTAACGCTATTAGGGATTGTGATAGATGTTAGAGAAGAGCAAAAATAAAATGCTTCATCACCAATAGAAGTAACGCTATTAGGGATTGTGATAGAGGTTAGAGATGAGCAATCCTCAAATGCACCATCTCCAATAGAAGTAACGCTATTAGGGATTGTGATAGATGCTAGAGATGAGCAACCTCGAAATGCTTCCTCACCAATACAAGTAACCCTATTAGGGATTGTGATAGAGGTTAGAGATGAGCAACCTTTAAATGCACAACCTCCAATTTCAGTAACGCTATTAGGGATTGTGATAGAGGTTAGATTGCCGCAATAAGAAAATGCAGAACTTTCAATAGAAGTAACGCTATTAGGGATTGTGATAGAGGTTAGAGAATAACAACAAGAAAATGCCTCATATCCAATAGAAGTAACGCTATTAGGGATTGTGATAGAGGTTAGAGATGAGCAAAAATAAAATGCAGAACGTCCAATAGAAGTAAGACTTTCTGGTAAAACGATAGATTTTAGAGATGATTTACCAGAAAAAGCTGAAGAAGGCATCTCTGTATCGGTTACACCAGAGAGGTCGATGTCGTACAACAGCGAGGCGGTTTCGCGCATTGTTCTATAGTCTTCTTCGTTGAGTGTACCGGTTATGGTAAGTTTGGTAACAACTGCAGCACGCGAGCCAGCATTGAGAATCTCTTGTGCTAAAGTACCAGGGGTTGAGACATGAACCGAGACTTCGACATCTTCGGCAAATGCCATTGTCGCACTACATAACAATGCAATCAATAGGAAGTAAAATTTCTTCATAATAATTCGATTTTTTGAGTTAATATTTTAATTTAATTATAATCAACAACTTATTTAAAATACACAAATAAAAATCTCTCCTTACTTAATAGCAACCCTCAAGCAAACAGCAAGCAAACAAATCTCCAAAAAGCGAAAGTAAAAATGTTGTGCATTTAAATGAATACACCACCACATTATGCATGCTTATAACATACCCGTAGGACATCTAACGTTGCTAAGTTCTTATCTGAAGAAATTTGCGAGATTTCGAATCGTCAAAACAAAGCGTCGATAAACGCCTATAACTATATGTCCGTAAGACCCACCCTTTATGAAATATGACATATTCCCAGCGTAGGCTTACGAAGTGCGAAGGTATAAAAAAAATCTTCATCCTGCAAGTGCAAAATGAAGATTTTTGTAGATTATTTTAATAAATGAAGTAAAAAATTTCGATAATTACAATATGAATCAATTTTTTGAATTTGTTCTTCGTTGCCATCGTATAATACCACAGTAGAAACTAATTTGTCACCAAGCACCTTTTGCAAATAGTGCAACCCATCGAAATAATCTGTACGAAAAGTTTTACCTGATTTTATTTCATAAGCATTCAATGTGCCATCTGGAAGTAGTTGCAACAAATCCACCTCATGCTGCCCTTGATCACGATAGAAATAGAAATCTGCTCGTTCTCCATGATTATAAAAATGTTTATAAAAGTCATTTATAACCATATTTTCAAACAAATTTCCTCGCAAAGGATGTATTGCCAATTGCTCTTCCGAACGAATACCCATCAGCCATGATGCCAATCCTGTATCATAAAAATATAATTTAGGTGTTTTAACCAATC
>JAZRJN010000207.1:0-1505 GCA_045645785.1 Candidatus Aphodosoma sp.
TCGCATGGAGATATACACTGCCATGTATGATTCTAACCTCAACGAATTATCTCCTGCCGAAGCCAAAATTATCGACGAAAATAGTTTTGCTGACATCAACCAACCTATCTGCTTCTGCGGTAGCGGTGCCGAAAAAATGTCCAAGGTTATTACCAATCCTAATGCGCAATTCGACCCTACTCTGAAGCCTACGGCCAATATGATGGTCGACCTTGCCGAAGAGGCATACCGCAATGCCAAATTCGAAGATGTGGCATACTACGAACCTTTCTATCTCAAAGAATTCTACTCACCGCAAAAAAACTAAAATCAGCCAATAATTACTCACTACTCACTACTAATTAATGAAAGAACTAATTCTTCCCGAATACGGACGCAATATACAAAGCATGGTCGAAATTGCCATGACCATCGAGGACCGTGCTGAACGCAATCGCTGCGCTCGCAGCATCATCAACTGCATGGGCAACCTTTTCCCTTATCTTCGCGACAACGAGGCGTTCCAACACAAACTGTGGGACCACCTCGCGCTAATGTCGAACTTCCAACTCGACATCGACTACCCTTTCCCTATTACTCCTGCCGAAGATATTCACCCTCAGCCCGACAAAATCCCTCTGCCTACAACTCAAATCCCCGAACGCCACTATGGCCGTTTCCTTCACGAGTTTGTGCAACGCATCACCAACGACCCTACAATCGTCAACAATCAAACGTTGCAACTCATGATTGCTAATTTCATGAAGCGTTGCTACAACAACTATAATCAAGAAATCATAAGCGACAGTGTCATCTTCGACGACCTATATCGTCTCAGCAACAGCAAAATAGACCTACGCGACAAAGACCTCAAACTTCAAGACCTACCTCACAAAAAGAACAACAAAAACAAAAAATAGTAACTAGCAACGATAAACTATTCTCGCTACTAAAATCACTACAAATCATGAGTTATGAGCCATTAAATATGCCCGACTATAGCGACCGTATCCGATTGCGAAATCAAGACGGTCAGTTGCAGATATTTGACTCTATTCGAGGCAAATGGCTCGTGCTTACTCCCGAGGAGTGGGTCCGTCAAAACACTATCATCTACATATCCGACACGCTCGATGTGCCTATGTCGCGCATTGCCAACGAAGTAGCCATCTCATACAACGGACTAACCAAACGATGCGACTCAATCATCTACGACGACTACGGCAATCCTCTCATAATCATCGAATACAAACGCTCTGATATACAACTCACACAACGCACCTTCGACCAAATTGCAACCTACAACTTGCAACTCCGAGTCCCCTACCTCATCGTCAGCAATGGCATACAACACATCCTCTGCAAAGTCGATTTCGAAAACCAAAAATACATCTTCGCAGAGCAATGGCCCAAATACAATGAACTAATAATCAAAAACTAACAATTAAAAATATAATCAACTGTCGACTATAGACTGTTGACCTAAAAAATCCATGAAAACAAAAAACGAAATAGTCGAAAATTGG
>JAZRJN010000208.1:0-18275 GCA_045645785.1 Candidatus Aphodosoma sp.
GCGACTACTTCTCGGCTATCGACAATGTTGCACAAGAACCATTTGTAGATAAAGACCGCTTGGGTTGTGTAGGTGCTTCATTTGGAGGTTATTCTGTTTATTGGATGGCAGGTCATCACGAAGGCAGATTCAAAGCATTTATTGCTCACGACGGCATGTTTAACCTTGAGCAACAATACCTCGAAACAGAAGAGATGTTCTTCGTAAATTGGGATTTAGGTGGTCCATATTGGGACAAAAAAACTGCTGAAACATACGCAAATTCGCCTCACCGCTTTGTTGATAAATGGGACACACCTATTATGGTCATCCATGGCGAAACCGACTATCGCATCCTCGCATCGCAAGGTATGAGTGCTTACAACGCAGCTAAACTTCGTGGTATTCCAGCCGAATTATTGATATTCCCTGACGAAAACCACTGGGTATTGCAACCACAAAATAGCGTCCTCTGGCAACGCCGTTTCTTCAATTGGCTTGATAGATGGTTAAAATAAGAAAAAACAACACAAAATAATGGCAAGAATATTAGCAATTGATTACGGACAAAAACGCACTGGAATAGCCGTTACAGACCCTCTACAAATGATTGCAAATGGATTAACTACTGTCGAAACGCCTAAATTATATGCGTTTTTAGCTGACTATTTTGGTCGTGAAGAGGTGGAAACTATCGTAATTGGCTATCCTAAAACGCTTCGTAACGAACCTGCCGAGGTAACTAAACTTATCAATCCATTTATAGAAAAACTACGCAAACTCTACCCCGACAAGAAAATCGAACTCATCGACGAACGTTTTACAAGCAAAATGGCTTTTCAAACTATGATTGATAGTGGAATCGGCAAAAAAGCTCGCCAAAACAAAGCCCTCATCGACCAAATCAGTGCCACTATAATACTGCAAAACTACCTTGAAATAATTAAAAATTAAAAATTCTCTCAACTATTCACTACTAACTACTCTAATCTCTAAACTCTAAATATGATTATAGTATCTAACCTCGCAATGCAATTTGGCAAACGAGTGCTTTTCTCGGATGTCAATCTCAAATTTACAGCAGGCAACTGCTACGGTGTAATAGGTGCTAATGGTGCTGGCAAATCTACTTTTATTCGTATGCTCAGTGGCGAACTCGACCCTTCGCGCGGACAAATATCTTTCGGTCCAGGCGAACGCCTCTCAGTGCTCAAACAAGACCACTTTGCCTATGACAACTTCACCGTTATCGACACCGTAATGATGGGTAACGACCACTTCTGGCGCGTGAAAGAAGAGAAAGAGGCTATCTATATGAAAGAAGATTTCACCGAAGAAGATGGTATTCGTGCTGCTGAATTGGAAGAGAAATTTGCCGAAATGGACGGCTGGAATGCCGAAAGCAATGCGGCTCAACTACTCAGCGGTTTAGGCATAAAAGAGGAACTCCACTACCAACTCATGAGCGAGTTGGAAAATAAGGAGAAGGTGCGTGTACTCCTTGCTCGCGCTCTATATGGCAAACCCGACAACCTATTACTCGACGAGCCTACCAACGACCTCGACGTAGATGCTGTAATGTGGCTCGAAAACTATCTTGCCAACTACGAAAACACTGTGCTCGTCGTGAGCCACGACCGTCACTTCCTTGATGCTGTATCGACCCATACTATCGACATTGACTACGGCAAAATCACCATGTTTGCCGGCAACTATACCTTCTGGTACGAATCGAGTCAACTTGCTCTACGCCAACAACAAAACCAAAACAAAAAAGCTGAAGAAAAACGCAAAGAGTTGGAAGAGTTCATTCGCCGTTTCTCTGCCAATGTGGCTAAAAGCAAACAAGCTACGAGCCGTCGCAAAATGCTCGAAAAACTCAATGTGGAAGAAATTCAACCTTCTACTCGCAAATACCCTGCTATCATCTTCACACCCGAACGCGAACCGGGCAATATGGTGCTCGAAATCACAGGTCTTGGCAAACGTGCCGAAGATGGCGCAGTGTTATTCAACAACGTGTCGTTCAACGTCGAGAAAGACGACAAAATTGCCTTCTACTCGCGCGATGCACGTGCTATGACTGCCTTTTTCGAAATCATCATGGGCAACGACCGCGACTTCGCAGGCAAATTCAATTGGGGCGTAACTATTACAAATGCCTATCTCCCACTCGACAACACTCGTTTTTTCAACAACGAACTCTCGCTCGTAGATTGGCTCGGACAATATTCTAACGACACCACCGAAGTGTTCATTCGTGGCTATCTCGGCAAAATGCTTTTCTCAGGAGAAGAAATCTATAAACAAGCCAATGTGCTTTCAGGAGGCGAAAAAATGCGCTGTATGATTGCCCGTATGATGTTACGTAACGCCAATGTAATGGTGCTTGACTCACCTGTCAACCACCTCGACCTTGAGTCAATTCAAGCCTTTAACAACACACTCAAAACCTTCAAAGGCAATATTTTACTCTCATCTCACGACCGCGAATTCGTATCAACAGTCTGCAACCGCATAATCGAACTCACACCAAACGGCATCATCGACAAATACATGGACTTCGACGAATACCTCACCTCCGATGAAATCCATACACTTCGTGAAAAAATGTATAAATAAGACAACAAACAATAGTTAATAAAAAACGACCAACTCGTAAATATACGAATTGGTCGTTTTTTATTATTTACAAAATAAATTAGTTATATTTTTATTTACTCAATAATTTTACAAATTATGATTTACGGATACATAAGAGTAAGTAGCGACAAACAAACAGTCGAAAATCAACGTTTTGAAATAAATAAATTCTGCAAACAAGAAAAAATAAATATTGATGACTGGATTGAAGAGACTATAAGTGGTGTAAAATCTTACAACAAACGACAACTCGGCATATTACTAAAACGAATTCAAAAAGACGACTTAATAATATGTGCAGAACTATCACGCCTTGGTCGGAACTTATATATGATAATGGAAATACTAAATATCTGTATGAGCAAAGAATGCCGTGTATGGACTATAAAAGACAATTATCGTCTTGGCGACGATATACAAAGCAAAGTTTTAGCTTTTGCATTTGGATTATCAGCTGAAATAGAACGCAACCTTATAAGTCAACGCACAAAAGAAGCTTTAGCTAGAAAAAAAACAGAAGGAATTGTACTCGGACGTCCTAAGGGTAAAAAAAATTCTTTGAATAAATATAAATTATCAGGAAAAGAAAATTTAATTCGAAGTCTATTACAAACTGGAATATCTAAACGCAAAATAGCTAAAATCTGTAAAGTAGATAGAAATACTCTTGCTCGTTTTGTTAAAACCAATTTAACATAAAAAATGTATTTATTCCACTTCAATAATATCTTCTTCAAAAGAGACAAAATCAAGTTTGTCAAAACGGTCGCGAACGCGGTCGATGTCGCTGAGGCGGATGCGGAAATAGAGCGTGCAGTCCATCTCTTGCACTTGATTGACTATAGCAAGGTCGAAGTCTTTCATTATGCGCATCACGGCATTGAGGTCTTGATAACCGAATTTTGATACAAAGGTTTTCTCGACTATGCGCTCCTCTATCGTGGCAGCTGCTATGGCTTCGGCGGCAGAGGTTTTGTAGGCTTGGATTAGTCCGCTCGTACCGAGCAATGTGCCTCCAAAATAGCGCACTACGATAATCAGTATATCGGTGAGGTTGCTGCTATTTATCTGCCCTAATATTGGGCGACCAGCCGTACCAGAAGGTTCACCATCGTCATTCGCACGAAAAACATTACGCTCATACCCTAACATATAGGCATAGCAAACGTGGCGAGCATCGTAATACTCCTTGCGCTTCTCGGCAAGAATTTCTTTGATTTGCTCGACCGTCTGCACTGGATAGGCAAAGGCATAGAACTTACTGCCTTTGTCTTTATACAATGCTTCTGATACGGATGATATGGTTAAGTAAGTATCCATTCTTTTAATTCATAATGCATAATTCACAATTCATAATTATAGAAAGACAAATACCATATAGCAATTATGAATTTGTGCATTAGTTTAATTACTCCCTATAATAGACTCGGCGGACGCGAGATGAGACGCTGGTGAGGACCTCGTAAGGGATAGTACCGAGTATGTTGGCTATTTCGGAAAGTCCTTGTTTGTCGTTGAACAACACTACTTCATCGCCTACTTTGACATCTAAGCCTGTTACGTCAATCATCGTAAGGTCCATACAGATATTGCCTATAGTAGAGACTTTTTGTCCGTTCACGAACATGGAGCCACGACCATTGCCAAGACGGCGATCAACTCCATCGGCATAGCCTAATGGCAAGAGAGCCACTAACGTGTCGTGCTCCGCGACTCCGCGACGACTATACCCTATCGTTTCGCCTGCTTTAACCTCTTTGAGTTGCATGATACGTGTAGAGAGCGAACATACGTTGCGCAAGAGGTCTTCGTTGCAACAATTCACACCCCAAAGACCTATGCCAAGTCGCACCATATCAAACTGATACTGAGAGAATCGTTCGATACCTGCAGTATTGAGTGTATGACGCAAAATTGCATCACCATAAGGCAATGAACGCTTGATATAGGTAGAATTGCGGTCGAATAGTTCGATTTGTTGCAAGGTGAATTGGTCCATCTCGGGTGATAATTCGTCGGCTGCAGCAAGATGCGAGAATATTGAGCGCACCTCTACGTAGTCTTGATTGTTGAGTATGTTGCACAAACGCTCTAAATCAGCGGCTTCGAAGCCTGCACGGTGCATACCTGTGTCGAGTTTGATATGCACAGGATAATGCTTGTAGCCATGACGGCGCACCTCATCGATGAATATTTCCAAGAAATCGAACGATGAGATTTCGGGCTCTAATTGGTTACGGAAAAGGTGATGGAGAGCTGACACCATAGGGTCGAGCACGAGGATTGGTAGTTTGATGCCAGCTTGGCGAATCTCAACACCTTCATTTACAAATGCTACGGCAAGATAGTCGCAACCATAGTGTTGCAATGCTTGAGCCACTTCGACCGAACCACTGCCGTATGCCGAAGCCTTGACCATACACATAAGTTTGGTTGTAGGGCGTATTTTGGCACGGAAATGGTCGAGATTGTGAAACAAGGCATCGAAATTGATTTCGAACACCGTGTCATGAGCAAGTTGCTGCAAGTGGTTTTGTATGCGCTCAGGATTGAATTGTAGCGCAATTTTCAACAACAATGCCTCGTCACGCAAATTACGCACAAAATCGCTTGTAAGAAACTCAGCTGTGTCGTTGAAAAACAATTTGTCGTCGATGGCAAACATCGATGAGTGTAAAGCTAATTCTGGACCGATGAATACGATGCGATCGACCGAACGGCTACGGATTACTTGACAAATATTGAGATAGAACATCTCGTTTGCCAAGTCGTCGCCATCGATGTCAGACACAATGAGCGTACGGTGCAAGTTCTGATTGCCAGACTGTTGCTCAAGAAACCCTAATGCGTGTTTGGTAAGCGACGTGAGGTCGGAACTATGCCCATCGCGAATAATCAGACAATTGTTTATTCCTGGTTCAACTTCGTATCTTGCTTTTTGACTCATATTTAGATAATTAGTAGCAAGTAACGAGTAACAAGACATTATCCAAATTTTAAATGGATTCTCGCTACTCGTTACTAAGTACTCGTTACTATTTTATTTCAAAAGTGATTCTGGTGAAAGGTTGTCTTTCTCTATATCGAGGAAGTATTTGTAAGTGCCTACGCGTAATTCGTCGCAAGCGTCGTAGTCGCAAACGATGATGCCTTTTGGGTGCATTTGGAGAGCTGAGATAGTCCACATTTGGCAAATACCCTCTTCTACTGCATGTCGCAATGCGCGTGCTTTGCCATGTCCGTTAACAAGAATCAACACTTCGCGTGCATCAAGCACTGTACCTACTCCGACAGTCAATGCTGTTTTTGGCACTTTGTTGATATCATTGTCGAAGAAACGAGAATTGGCGATGATTGTGTCGGTAGTGAGGTTTTTCTTGCGTGTGCGAGATGTAAGTGATGAGCCTGGCTCATTGAATGCGATATGACCATCAGGACCAATACCACCAAGGAAAAGGTCAATGCCACCTACGACTTTAATTTTATCTTCATAGCGTTGGCACTCTGCATCGATGTCTTCAGCATTACCATTAAGAATGTTTACGTTCTCTTTTTTGATGTCGATGTGAGAGAAGAAATTGTTCCACATGAAAGAGTGATAGCTCTCTGGATGCGATTTAGGCAATCCGATATACTCGTCCATATTGAACGTAATGACATTCTCGAACGAAATAACACCACGTTTATTAAGTTCGATGAGTTCGCGATACATACCAAGAGGTGACGAACCTGTAGGCAAACCTAAAACAAAAGGTTTCTCTGCTGTAGGTTTAGCGTTAATAAGTTTTTTTGCCACATAATTAGCTGCCCATTTAGACATTTTGGCATAATCTGGTTCAATAATTAAGCGCATATCTTTAGAGTTTAGGGTTTAGAGATTAAAGATTAGAGATTTCATAGAATCTATAAATTGTATAAATTCTATAGATTCTATAATAATTATGAATTATTCATTATTAATTGTTTTTAGTGCTACTGCACGACCTAATTCATAGAGTGCTTCGGCTTGTTCAGTAGTCATTGATTGTTTAACTTCGACTGAGCCAGTTATTTCCCATTTCATTGCTTCGGCAAATGCCTCGAATGGTTTGGTTGTAGCATTAGCCCAAGTGAATGACCCAAAACATCCAAATTCGTGATTTTTCACACCACGAGTTTTAATTTTAGCAAGCAACGAAACCACATTTGGATACAATTCACCGCAATATGTAGGCGAGCCACAAATGAAGCCTTTATAACGAAAAATATCAGCAAGAATATATGAATGATCAGAACGAGAAACATCGTGTAACACAACATTTTTAGTTACCGATGCTGCTCCGCGAGCCACCATTTCTGCCATCTCTTCGGTGTGACCATACATACTACCATATGCAATAACAACACCTGGTTCTGTCTCATATTTGCTCAAACGATCGTAAATACCAATCACTTCGCTGATATGGTCAGTCCATACAGGTCCGTGAGTCGAACAAATCATCTTGATTTCTAAACCGCCTAATTTTTTCAAAGCAGTTTGTACTGGTGCACCATATTTACCCACGATACAAGCGTAGTAACGTACCATTTCGGTGTAATATTTATCAAGATTAAGTTCTGTATCAAGTACTGCCCCATCCAATGTGCCGAAACAACCAAATGCGTCAGCCGAAAACAACAAATTGTCCTCAATCGAATATGTCACCATCACCTCAGGCCAATGCACCATAGGAGCAAAGTGGAATTGCAATGTACGGCTACCAATATTGAGCGTATCGCCATCTTTCACAGTGTGGAAACCTTCTTTGATGCCATAATAACCACCAAGCATATCGATAGTTTTGGCATTAGCCACGATTTGCATATTTGGATAGATAGCTTGCAACGTTTTGATACCAGACGAGTGGTCAGGCTCCATGTGATTAACGATGAGATAATCCAACTCGCGACCAGCCAACAACTCTTGCACTTGAGCCAACAATTGCTCAGCAAAGGGTTGTTCTACTGTATCAACCAACACAGTTTTCTCATCATCAATGAAATATGCATTATAGCTCACACCGTATGGCAGTGGAAGCATATTTTCGAACAATGTTTTTTGGCGGTCATTTACACCAACATAATAAATTTTGTTTAATAATTCACGTTTCATATATTAGACCATTAGTAGTGAGTAGCGAGATATGAAACTTACTCGCTTCTCTCATTTTATTATTTTACACAATAAATAAATTATTATAACATTCTATTCATTCCTAATTCCTCACTCCTAACTCCTCATTCAATTACCGCTTCTGGAGCGATTTTTTTAATTAAACCTTGAAGTACATTACCTGGACCTAATTCGCGGAACGAAGTAGCACCATCTGCCACCATATTTTGCACTGTTTGTGTCCAACGCACCGGACCTGTAAGTTGTGCAATAGAATTACGTTTCAACTCTTCAGGGTCAGTATATGGTTTAGCATCAACATTTTGATATACAGGACAAATTGGTTTGTTATAAGTAGTTGCACGAATAGCAGCTTCGAGTTCAACACGTGCAGGCTCCATTAGTGGAGAGTGGAACGCACCACCTACAGGCAATTTCAATGCACGTTTAGCTCCTGCCTCTTTCATTTTTTCACAAGCTACATCAATCGCCTCATTTGCACCCGAAATAACCAATTGACCAGGGCAATTATAGTTAGCAGGAACAACTACACCATCTATTTGCGCACAAACCTCTTCTACTTTTTCATCTGGTAAACCAAGCACAGCAGCCATAACCGATGGATTCAATTCACAAGCTTTTTGCATTGCCATAGCACGAGCCGATACAAGACGTAAACCATCTTCAAACGAAAGAACTTTAGCCACTACCAAAGCCGAAAATTCGCCAAGCGAGTGACCTGCCACCATTTCAGGCTCAACACCAAGCACGATAGCCGAAATCACAGAATGCAAGAACACAGCAGGTTGAGTAACTTTTGTTTGTTTCAAATCTTCAGCTGTACCTTCAAACATTATATCAGTAATGCGGAAACCTAATATTTCATTTGCTTTTTCAAACAATTCACGAGCTTGTTCATTCGATTCATAAAGGTCTTTACCCATTCCTACGAACTGAGCACCTTGACCTGGAAAAACGTATGCTTTCATATTTTCAAATATTTAATTATCAACTATTAATAATCATTGACACAAAAACCATAATTATTGCAAAGATACAAAAAAAACTTCAAACAACAACTATTGATTAAAGTTTTATAATTTGACTTATTAAAAATTTTACTTATTAATTTTTTTTGCTTCACTAAGTGATTCTATATCTTTACTCCAATAGATATATTTATTAGGATTAACTTTTCGCTCTTCCTCATTTACAATAAAAGAAGGAGTATCCAAACGCCAATTCATAAATTCGGCATTTCGAGTTGTATCATCCACAAAACCACGCAAATTATACGCCCAGCTACGCCAATCATCACTACCTTTCAATAAATTATCATACTGATAATCACGACCTATTAGATTATTATGAAAATCCATCACATTATCACAAGGCTTATTTATACTTGCTCGTTCCCAATATACATCCATGACAAGCCATGCAATTCGAGAAGTAGTGTATTTACGCAAAAGAAGATTTACAAATATATGTTTATACGCATCACCTCGTTTTCCATAACTTGTATTAGCATGATAAAAATGGCGAGCTACATACTCAGCCCTAGCTTTCGACTGCAAAATACGATAAATAGTAGAAGATGCAACTCCCATACTCACAAATGACATAGCCCATTCTTCTTTTGCAATATATGGAATCTCATCGCTCATCAATACAGCATTCAATCCCCATTCACTATCAAATACCTTTATAGTATCAAAATCAGCCAATCTCACTTTAGAATCAGCATCTGCCAACTCACTCAAATTCCAAAACACCGAAGCTTCTGCTTCGGTCATCTGCATAAAATCTACCTCTGCTGAATCAGAAACAGAGTTGAAATAAGACTCATTTGGAGATGAGAGCGAAATACCATCTATTGTATTAACACGATATTGAGGCATACGACGTACATCTTGCAAACGACTCATAGTAGCATCTGCCATTTTCGACATCATACCCCTATAGGCTTGCTCAGGATATAACTCTATCAAACGTTCTTCGACATACTCGCCCATACTACGCAAGGTGTCCTGCGTATTTTCATATTCTCGAGCTAAAACATATAATACAGCTGGATCAAATATAGGAACAATGGTTGTATCTGGCTCTACAGTAGTTTCAGGTTCATATCTCTCCGATCCTATCAATCGCCTACGCTGCGACATACAACCAACTAATAATAAGATAATTAAAAGTAAAAATAAGTTGTTTTTTTTCATATATTTTTTATTCCATCATTCGACGTACTTCTTTTAGAGCTTCTTCGTTGTCAGTAATAATTAATATCGAATCACCTACAGCAAGGTGTGTATTTCCGCGTGGGATAAAATATTTTTCGCCACGTTTAACCATTGCTACAAGGGTATTATCTGGAATCGTAATATCCATCAAACGATCACCTTTTACAAGCATTTTTTCAGTTACTTGCATTTCGCTCATTGCAGATTTGATATCGTCAGAGAACTCAACATCAAACTCTCTTAATTTCTCTTTTTTCTTCATTGGTAAATCAAGTTTAAGCCAACGCGCTACTTGTGGAATCATAGTGCCTTGGAATACAAGCGATAATATTGTGATAAAAAACACAATATTAAACATTGTATTAGCATTCTCAACACCAGCTATCAATGGATATGTAGCAAAAATGATTGGCACTGCCCCACGCAAACCTACAAACGAAGTAAATATACGCCCATTGAATGAAAATGTACGGAAAGGCAACATCGTAAACAATACAGATAATGGACGAGAAATAAATATCATAAACAATCCGACTAAAACACCTATGCCCGCAACAGGCAATAATTCAGACGGATTGACCAACAAACCAAGCGACAAAAACATAATAATTTGGAACAGCCACGTAAGACCATCGAAGAATTTCATCGAACTACGCTTGTGAACAAAACGACAGTTACCCAAAAACAACCCTCCAATATACACAGCTAAATAACCATTGCCTCCAATCCAAGTTGTAAAACCGAAAATAAACAGCATTACAGAAATAAGTAACACAGAATAAAGTGCATCATTGGTCAAATCGATACGATTAATTATGCGTTGCGACAAACGACCGAGCAAATAACCGCAAACCATACCAAGTGCAAATTGCTGAACAAAAAGCCAAACTACCTCTAAACCACTTACTTCTGGAGTGTTCAATAGTTGTAACAACACAATAGTGAGCATATACGCCATAGGGTCGTTACTACCCGACTCTAACTCCAACAATGGACGAAGATTCTCTTTAAGAGCCAAATTTTTAGACCTTAGAATAGAGAATACCGAAGCAGAATCGGTTGATGACATTGTGGCTGCCAAAAGGAGTGATTCGATAAAAGTAAAGGATACTGCTGTAAACCAACTATTTGTAATCCAGTAGATAAAACTACCTGTAAGCAAAGCAGTAAGCAATACGCCGACGGTAGCTAATGTCAATCCTGGCAACAAAACGGGCTTAATATCGCCTATTTTGGTGTCCATACCACCAGAAAATAGTATGATATTCAAGGCAATAACACCTATACTTTGAGCTACTTGAGGCGAGTTGAATTCAATCCAACCAAGTCCTTCATTTCCTACAAGACACCCTAAGAACAAGAACATCAACAATGTAGGCACACCAAAACGGTGCCCTGCCTTGCCAAGTATAATACTCACAAAAAGCAATATACCTGCTAACAATAAGAAAAATTCAAAAGATAATTCCATTTTATTAATTCATAATACATAATTTTTTCGCCTAAAGGCTCAAAGACCTTCGGTTCATAATTACTCCATTCGGTCATACCCTTCGGATTATACGATGCTTAATTATTTATTAATTAATTGTTTAACTAATTCAGGGACTCCAATAGCGGCGCGTTTGCCGATATAGGTGATTGGATTTGGTATATGTGGAGCTTTAAAAGCTGCATTTGCATCACCTACAGCGGGGTCAACTATATAAATTGGTACATTTGGACGCACATAGTAAACTAACGATGCAGCTGGATAAACATTCAATGATGTACCTATAATTATCAATATATCAGCTTTTTCAGTTATTTCAATAGCACGTTCGAGCATAGGCACAGACTCTCCAAAAAATACTACAAATGGACGCAACAAAGAGCCATCGGAATGACGGTCGTCCAATTTTTGTTCCCAACCCTCGATAGGCACAGTAGCCATTTCGTTGCGTGAACTACGCAATTTGCGTAACTCGCCATGCAAGTGCACAATATTCTTACTACCAGCACGTTCATGGAGGTCGTCGATATTCTGTGTTATGACGCACACTTCTTGCTTTCGCTCCAACTCTGCCAACGCAATATGAGCCGCATTAGGCTCTTTTTCAAGCAATTCCTTACGACGAATATTGTAAAATTCAATTACTTTTGTGCGGTTTCGCACTAAAGCTTCAGGTGTACAGACATCTTCGATGCGATAATTTGCCCATAAACCATCTGAATCACGAAATGTAGCAATGCTACTATCGGCACTAATACCTGCTCCTGTTAATACGACAATCATATAAATTGAAAGTTGAAAGTTGAAAATTAACTCTCTATTCTTTATTACTTAATTTAAATTGCAAAGTTACAAAAAATATACAAAATAGTTGCTATTTGATTTTTATAAAAAATTATAAAAACAGAGACAGCGATTTTCACAAACCACTGCCTCCTTCATAATAAGTGAGATTGACTCTTCTTTTTATTATGTCTATTATAGCAAACTAAAGTTTTTTATCTACGAGATGTTGAGATATTTTTATTGGTTTTTATGGTTGATGATGTTGATACTTTACGTGAGGTTGATGTTGTTGGTCGTGCGACTGTTGAAGTAGAATGTGTGGTTGATGTTGTTGGTCGTACAGAGGTTGATGTTGAACGTGATGTAGATGTAGTTGTAGTTGTACGCGGTTTTACGGTTGATGTTGATGTAGCTTTAGGTGTTGTATTACGAACTGCTGTCGAAGTAGTTTTGGTAGTTGAAGTATTTCGTGAAGTTGATGTTGAAGGTCGTACGGTTGTTGTAGTTTGGCGTGCTGTTGATGTAGCAGGGCGTTCAACTCTATTGCTACTTGTGCTTACGTTGCCAGGTTGACGACCACTATTTATTGATGTAACAGTAGATTGACTAGAAGGACGACCTTGTGTAGTTGTAGTCACTGGACGAGCTTCTACGTGACGATTAGGCGTTGGTTCGGCACGGTAGCCTTGATTTGGACGATGAGTTGCATAATCGTTGCGAACAACTCCGCGATACATTTCTACATGATGAGGTTTTGGCTCGTGATGCGTTGGACGATGGAATTCACAATGGTTGTGGTGATGAGTATGCCAAACGTGAATGTGACGGTGATAGCTATGATAGCCTAAACATACATGACGGTGATAGTATGTTGGATAATAATCCCAATACCAAACTGAGCGATAAACTGCGTATGTTGGCAACCAGAACCAATCAAATATCACAGGACGAACTACATAACGTGGTACAATCACATAATTGTCGCCATAAATATTTCGATTACCGACAATTGTAACGGTTGCAGATGTTTTGTTTTCGCCTTCGACAATCACAGAGGCTACGTCTTGATAGAGATCTTGACCTATTACGGCTTGAATAACAATCAAATGTGTGCCTTTTTCTTCTACTTCCACTACTCGAAGAAAATCAACATATCCGTCGTTATTCAAATCGAGATTAGAAATACGATTGTCGGGGTCGTTCAATCTGCGTTCAAAATCTTCTACATTTTTTGATTCGCCGAAAGTGATTGCTACAGCCTCTAAATCGAGATTGTCACTTACTTGATAACTTTGTGCTTGTACAGTAACGGTTTGTTGTGCCGATAGACCTACTGCGGTCAACAATATACCCAATAAAAATACGATGCGTCTCATAATAGTCAGTTTTTAGCGATTAATGTATATGTTATCTTTAGCCGGCTTTTGTCATTTTGACGCTATGAGAATAAAAAAGTTTAATAAACAACAAAAATATTTTCATTATTAGGAAAAAATATCTATCTTTGCAATATGAATGTCGACGGTCATAAGTCAACAATCGACAGACTACTAAACATTAATAAATAATACAATAAACAAAGCGAAACTGAGTTTTTATGACTCGCTACTAAATATCTAATATATGAAACAACTAACAGAACTCCGTGCTCTCATGGCTGAGCACAAAGTGGATGCCCTTATCGTACCGGGCACTGACCCTCATGCAAGTGAATATATCGCTGCTCATTGGCAAGAACGTAACTATGTATCAGCGTTTACTGGCTCGGCTGGTACTGCCGTAATTACTGCCGATGGCGGTTGTCTTTGGACTGACTCACGCTATTTCCTTCAAGCTGGCAGCCAATTGCAACAATCAGGTCTTACACTTCAAAAAGATGGCGAAATTAGTACTCCTACTATCAATCAATGGCTCAAAACTACTCTCGGCGCAGGCAAAACTGTGGCTATCAACCCTGATATGATTTCTATCAACGGCTACAAAGCCCTTGAATCAGAACTCACTGCAGCTGGTCTTAAAATATATACTGAATTCGATTTCGTGAACGCAATTTGGACCGACCGTCCTGCTATGCCACAATCGAAAGCAGTTGTATTCGACGAAACTCATTGCGGTCAATCAACAACAGATAAACTCACAGCTCTTCGCACTCGTATGGCTGATGCAAATGCTAACACATTGTTGCTCACAGCTCTTGACGATATTGCTTGGTTGTTCAACCTCCGTGGTGCAGATATTGATTACAACCCTGTACTCATCGCATTCGGACTTGTAACCGACAAAGACGCTACTCTCTTCATCAATCCAGATAAATTGACAGACGAAGTGCGCGCTCACCTCGACAAAGCTGGCGTGAAAACTGCTGACTACGCGACTGTAAAACATGCACTTTCGGCACTTTCGGCAAATACTCGCATCGCTGTTGACCCAGTAAAATGCAACTATGCACTCTATAAAGCAATACCTGCAGTAGAAGCTATTATCGAGTTACCATCGCCTGTATTCCGCATGAAATGTATTAAAAACGAAGTAGAACTCGCTGGTGTTGAGCGTGCTATGCGCAAAGATGGTGTTGCTCTCGTTCGCTTCTGGAAATGGCTCGAAGAAGCTATTGCTAAAGGCGAAAAAGTTACAGAACTCTCGGCTATCGACAAACTTCACGAATGCCGTGCCGAACAAGAAGGCTTCTTGACTGAAAGCTTCAATACTATCGCAGGTTATGGTCCTCACGGAGCTATTGTTCACTATGCTGCTGATGAAGAATCTAATATAGAACTCAAAGCCGAATCATTCTTCTTACTCGACTCAGGTGGTCAATACTACGATGGTACAACCGACATCACTCGTACCGTAGCTCTTGGCACTCCTACTGCCGAAATGAAAGCCGACTATACATTAGTATTAAAAGGTCATTTGGCACTTGGTCACCAACTATTCCCATACGGCACTCGCGGTGCTCAACTCGATGTGCTCGCACGTTGCTTCTTGTGGAACAACGAGTTACAATATGGTCATGGCACAGGTCACGGCATCGGTCACTGCCTCAACGTACACGAGGGCCCACAATCAATTCGTATGGACGAAAACCCAACAATCCTCGAACCAGGCATGTTGCTCTCTAACGAACCAGGTCTCTATCGCGCAGGTAAACACGGTATTCGCATCGAAAACCTCGTAGCAGTAGCCGATTATGACAATAACGTAAACGAATTCGGTCGTTTCCTTCACTTCAAAGCATTGACATTGTTCCCTTACGACAGCCGTTCAATCGAAATCAGCATGCTTTCGCCAGACGAACTCTTACAAATCAACGCATATCACCGCATGGTTTACAACGCCCTCGCTCCTTATCTCTCCACAGAAGAAGCAGAATGGCTCAAAGTTAAAACAGCACAACTATAATAAAAAAGGCTAACCAATGGTTAGCCTTTTTTTATTCCAACGCTTGTTTAGCCTGATTAAATATTCTCTCAAGACGCATCATATTACGCGCCATAAATCCATAAAACTTCTGCCAATCATCGCGACGATGAAAATCCATCTCATCCGCCAACCGTATGTATATACGACAAACATCCTTACCTATTTCCAACTTATAAAAAGGCTCATAAACAACTTCCATTCCATCAAACGCATCTTCAAACAACATGCGACAAGCCTTAAAATGCTCAAATAGTTCAATCCTACGCTCATAATCAGTATGGTTAATCTCCAATACCACAGCCACTTCATGCCTTTGAACATCAAATTTCAATTCCGTACCCTTCAAACGAGTATTATACAACATAAACTTCTGTTTACGTTGCGCCAATCTCGGAATAGTATTACAATAATCAGCAAAACCATTCCAAAAATCGGTCTTCAATTGCTTCAATTCATCACGTTTATACATATTTCCAAAAAATTTTATGCAAAGATAATTATTTTTTATGAATTCAAAAGCACAAAATAAAACGAATCACAAAATAAAAAATAAAAAAAAGCACTTTTCACAAACAAACAATATAAAAAAAACACTTTTTAACATCAATTTGCAATACTAATAATCAACAAATTATCTTAAATTAAAATAAAAAAACAAATATTATACTTTCAAATTAACACATGCTGTAAAACATAAAAAAAAATATCATTCAATTGATACAAGAAAAAATATTTTACACTACATTTGCAGAGCTAAATTAGACACAAAACTAAGATTTAACAACCTCTAATCTTTAACCTATAAAAATTCTAAAATCATGATTATCGGTATTCCAAAAGAAATCAAAAACAACGAAAATCGCGTTGGTGCCAACCCTGCAGGTGTCCAAGAATTAGTAAAACACGGACATACAGTGTACGTACAATCAACTGCTGGTCACGGCAGTGGCTACTCTGACGATGATTATCGTGCTGCGGGTGCTACAGTTCTTCCTACTATGGAAGATGTATATGCCATTGCTGAAATGATTTACAAAGTAAAAGAGCCTATCGCTTACGAATACCCTCTTATTCGCAAAGGTCAATTAGTATTCACTTACTTCCACTTTGCATGTGAACGTGAATTGACAGAAGCTATGATTCGCCAAGGAGCTACTTGTTTAGCTTACGAAACAGTTGTAAAAGACGGAATGCTTCCTCTACTCCAACCTATGAGCGAAGTAGCAGGTCGTATGGCTGCTCAAGAAGGTGCTCGTTTCCTCGAAAAACCACAAGGCGGAAAAGGTATGCTTATGGGAGGCGTACCTGGTGTACGTGCAGCTCGCGTTCTTGTTCTTGGTGGTGGTATCGTAGGTTACAACGCAGCCCTCATCGCTGCTGGTATGGGTGCAAACGTAATGATTGCAGATATCTCTATCCCTCGCCTTCGCCAATTGGAATATATGTTACCTAAAAATGTAAGAACCCTCTATTCTTCTCAATACAATATCGAACTCGAATTACCAACAGTTGACCTTATCATTGGTGCTGTGCTTATCCCTGGTGCAAAAGCTCCGCATATCATCACTCGCGATATGCTCAAAAAAATGCAACCTGGTACAGTAATGGTTGACGTAGCAATCGACCAAGGTGGTTGTTTCGAAACTTCACATCCTACAACACACTCCGACCCAACATACGTTGTTGATGGTATTGTTCACTATTGCGTTGCCAACATTCCAGGTGCAGTACCTATCACTTCTACTCGCGCTCTTACAAATGCTACTCTTCCTTACGCAATTCGCATTGCCAACATGGGCTGGAAAGAAGCTTGTCGCACTGATGCTGGTCTTGCTAAAGGTCTTAACGTTGTCGATGGCAAAATCTGCTTCAAAGCCGTAAGCGAAGCTTTCGACATGCCTTACACACCAGTTGAAGAAATACTTAAATAAGACACAAGATAATAGACACGAAACACGAAATAATAGACACAAGATTTAAAATTAGTCTTGTGTCTATTTTTTTACTAAAAAATACTAAATCGTTTGCTACGTGAATATTTTATTGTAACTTTGTAGATTAAAAGCACACGTCTCACATCTCGTGTCTCGTGTCTAATATCTCATGTCTAATATCTTAAATATGGAAAATTATTTCAAACACGAATCGGCATACGTTGATGAAGGATGTGTAATTGGTCAAGGAACTAAAATATGGCATTTCTCACATATCATGTCAAATTGCATAATTGGTGAAAATTGCAATATCGGACAAAATGTTGTTATATCACCTGAAGTCAAATTAGGTCGTAACGTTAAGATACAAAACAATGTAAGCGTATATACTGGTGTTATTTGTGAAGATGATGTATTCCTCGGTCCATCCATGGTATTTACAAATGTAATAAATCCTCGCAGTGCAGTATCGCGCAAAAATGAATATAAACCAACTATACTCCGTCGTGGAGCATCTGTTGGTGCAAATGCTACTATTGTTTGTGGCAACGAAATTGGCGAATATGCCCTTATAGGTGCCGGTTCTGTAATCACTAAACCCGTACCTGCATACGCATTAGTTGTCGGCAATCCAGCACGTCAAATAG
>JAZRJN010000209.1:0-4726 GCA_045645785.1 Candidatus Aphodosoma sp.
CTGGTTCATATACAGGTCTTAGAATAGGTGTCTCTACAGCAAAAGGTCTATGCTATGCACTTGATTGCAAACTCATTGCAATTGATACTCTTAAGGTCATTGCATCTGCATTCAAACAGTCAGAACCATCAAATATCATAATATGTCCTCTTATAGATGCTCGTCGCATGGAAGTTTACACTGCTATGTACGATTATAATCTGAAGCAAATATCTCCTGCTGAAGCAAAAATTATCGACGAAAATAGCTTTGCTGATATTGACCGCCCTATACATTTCTGCGGTAGCGGTGCTGAAAAATGCTCTAATGTAATCAAAAATCCAAATGCTAAATTTACTACATTAGTAAAACCTATTGCTAATATGATGGTCGAACTCGCCGAAGAGGCATATCACAACAACCAATTCCAAGACGTTGCCTACTATGAACCTTTCTACCTCAAAGAGTTCTACACACCACAAAAAAGTTGAGAATTTTTCGCTTCGCTCAAGATTCTTGCTTTGCTCGGCAGTCTCAAACAAGTTTGACTGCTCTCGCTTATCGCAAGAATTGAGAGTTGAGAATTGAAAATTGCCATTCGGCGTTAAACACTAATAACTACTCACTAATAACTACTAACCACTAATTAATGAAAGAACTAATTCTTCCCGAGTACGGACGCAATATACAAAATATGGTCGAAATTGCCATGAAAATCGAAGACCGTAGCGAACGCAATCGTTGCGCTCGTAGCATCATCAATTGCATGGGCAATCTATTCCCTTATCTTCGCGACAACGATGCCTTCCAACATAAACTTTGGGACCACCTCGCTTTAATGTCTAATTTCGAATTAGACATCGACTATCCATTCGAAATCACTCCTGCCGAAGAAATACACCCTACTCCCGAAGCTATCCCTCTACCCAACAATCAAATACGCGAACGCCATTATGGTCGCTTCATCGACAATTTCATCGGACGCATCTCTACCGACCAAAATATATTGAGCAATCAACAACTACTTTTAGTGATAGCCAACTTCATGAAACGTTGCTACAGCACCTATAATCAAGATGTTATCAACGACGAAATAATCCTCGACGACCTCTATCGTCTAAGCAATGGCAAAATAGACCTCCGCAACAAAAACATAAAACTACAAGACACACAAAACAAAAAAAACAACAAAAACAAGAAATAATTGAGAGTTTAGAGAACCTTGCTGCATTAACCTCTAACCTTTAACCAATAACCTCTAACCTAATTATGAATTATGAATTGTTAAATATGCCCGACTATAGCGACCGTATTCGTCTGCGCAAGCAAGATGAACAGTTGCAGATATTTGACTCTATACGAGGCAAATGGCTTGTTCTCACGCCTGAAGAATGGGTTAGGCAAAACACAATCATATACATATCCGACACTCTCGAAGCTCCTATGTCGCGCATAGCCAACGAGGTAACTATCAACTACAACGGTCTCACAAAACGGTGCGACTCTATCATCTACGACGACTACGGCAATCCTCTAATTATCATCGAATACAAGCGCACCGATGTAGCCATCACACAACGCGTTTTCGACCAAATCGCCATCTATAACCTACAACTCCGCGTGCCCTACCTCATCGTCAGCAACGGACTACAACACCTCCTCTGCAAAGTAGATTTCGAAAACCGCAAATACATATTCGCCCAACAATGGCCAAAATATAACGAGTTGAAAATTGAGAATTAATAACTAAATCCATATAACGACTGTTGACTATAGACTGTTGACTGTTGACAAAAAAAATGAAAACAAAAATCGAAATAGTTGAAAATTGGTTAGTCCGTTACACTAAACGCCCTCTCGACCAATTCACACAATATATATTACTCACCAATTTCAACAACTACGTAGAACTTTTCGCCGAAAAATTTGGTGTTGAAGTTATAGGACGCAATGGCAATATGCTCTCTGCCAGTGCAAATGGCATCACTATAATCAACTTTGGCATGGGCTCGCCTAACGCTGCTCTCATCATGGACCTACTCAGCGCAATCCACCCAAAAGCTGTTCTATTCCTCGGCAAATGCGGTGGCCTAAAGGACAAAAACCATGTCGGCGACTACATCCTACCGAGTGCTGCCATTCGTGGCGAAGGTACGTCAAACGACTATTTTCCGCCCGAAGTGCCTGCCCTACCTGCATTTAATCTTCAACGCGCCGTCAGTTCCAACATCCGCGATTTTGGCAAAGACTATTGGACTGGCACCGTCTTCACTACCAACCGACGCGTATGGGAACACGATGAAGTCTTCAAACAACACCTAAAAGCAGTGCGTAGTATCGCCATCGACATGGAAACTGCCACACTATTCACCGTTGGTTTCCATAACGCAATACCTACTGGAGCACTCTTACTCGTTAGCGATATGCCAATGCAACCCGAAGGCATCAAGACCGAAGAATCCGATAAAAAAGTAACACAAAATTTCGTAGAAGAACACCTCACAATCGGCATCAAAGCTCTATCAAGCCTACAAAACAATTCACGCACAATCAAACACCTCCGCTACGAATAATATTCAAAGTCGAAAGTTGAAAACTTAAAGCTGAAATTTACTATTCGGCATAAACTTTCAACTTTCAAATTTTAACTTTCAAATTATATTTATGGCTAAACAAGCAGGCATAACATATCAGCAGATTATCAACCAAATGAAGTCTGGCGACTGGAAACCCATCTATTTCCTTATGGGTGAGGAGGACTATTATATCGACAAAATCGCCGACTATATCGAAAAAAATCTGCTTACCGATGACGAAAAAGAATTCAACATGACCCTCCTCTACGGCAAAGACACCACCTGCGACGAAATAATTATGGCTGCCAAACGCTACCCTATGATGAGTCAATATCAACTCATTATGGTGCGCGAAGCTCAAAATATCAAGAATTTCGACAATCTCAGCACGTACCTCAAGCAACCTCTCGCATCGAGCGTCATCGTGCTTTGCTACAAGCATGGCTCGGTGGATGGTCGCAAAAAAGTGTTCAAAGACATTGCCGCATCGGGCATTCTCTTCGAATCTAAGCGCAAATACGACAACGAAATACCATCGTGGATTACTGCCTACGTGCGCGAACATAATGCAGATATTGAGCCCAAAGCAGCCAATCTGCTTGCCGAATTTCTTGGCGTTCAACTCAGTAAGGTTGTAAACGAGGTGGACAAACTCCTCATCCTGCTCAACAACTCCGACACCCGACGCATCGACTCAGCAATGGTCGAACGCAACATCGGTATATCTAAGGACTACAACAATTTCGAGCTTGTCAAAGCTCTCGGCGACCGCGACATACTCAAAATCAATCGCATAATCGACCACTTCGCCAAAGACCCTAAAAACAACCCTATCGTTGTAACTACCACCGTAGTTTTCAACTTCTTCTCTAACCTATTGTTGTATCACTCTCTAAAAGACAAATCACAAGCCAACGTAGCCGCCGAACTCAAAATTAACCCTTATTTCGTGAAGGACTATCAACACGCTGCCTCAATCTACAACTCTGCACGCACTCTCTACGCTATCTCACTCATTCGCGAACTCGACGTGCGCAGTAAAGGTTTCGGCGACTCAAACACCTCACACCGCGACCTCCTCCGAGAAATTATGTTCAAAATAACACATTAATTTTTTTTAATCATAAGTACATAATTCAATTATTGGCTCACATTCTATAGAAGTTATTTCTGAGTCTTGCAAGGCGAAATTCTGTTTTCAAGTACATGCCTTGTGATTAAACATGATTTAAGGCTTGTACTTTAAAAATAAATACATCCGCAAAAACTAGAAAATACAAATAAAATTAATTATCAACTAATAAATTTTTGTACTTCTGTTAAAATAAATATCTAAATTATGAATGTTCTTTTAACAACCAAACTCCCTATCGAAGGCTTCACAACTATCAGCGAGCATAATATCATTATGCCTGAGGCCCCAAAATTCACTCCAACCGAACTCATCGAGCATCTTGCCGATGCCGACATACTTCTATCTACTTTCGACTACAAAATCACAGCCGAAATGATTGCTGCTGCGCCTAACCTCAAGCTTATCACCAACTTCGGCGTAGGCTTCAACAATGTCGACATCGCTGCAGCTCGCGACCGTGGCATTCCTGTTACCAACACCCCTGGTCCTGTCATCGAACCTACTGCCGAGCATGCCTTCACTCTCATGCTCGCCATCTGCCACCGTACTGCCGAACTCGACCGCCGTATGCGCCAACCTAACTCTGATATCGAATTTGGCGTGATGAACAATCTCGGCATCGCCATCTATGGCAAAACCCTCGGTATCATCGGTATGGGCAACATCGGACAATCTATCGCAGGTCGTGCCGTTGCTTGTGGTATGAAGATTATCTACAACAACCGCCGTCGTGTTCCAGAAGAAATCGAACGTCGCTACAATGCCGAATATGTCGACCTCGAAACCCTATTGCGCACTTCCGATTTCGTATCGCTCAACCTCCCTTACACTCCTGACTCTCATCATATTATCAACGAAGATACTCTCTCTATGATGAAACAAGGTGCCGTGCTCATCAACACTGCCCGCGGAGCTCATATCGACGAAGCAGCCCTCGTTCGCCACCTCCGCAGTGGTCACCTCTATGGCGCAGCCCTCGATGTATATGAGTTCGAACCACATGTAACATCCGAACTCCTCGAGCTCGACAACGTAG
>JAZRJN010000210.1:0-5077 GCA_045645785.1 Candidatus Aphodosoma sp.
AAAACATCGCTCAATATCGAGCTCAACATCACGCTCCAAGGCAAAGTTGAAACCATTTGCGATCGTTGCCTTGATTCTCTTTGGGTAGATATCGATGTAGAAGAATCATTATACATCAAATTCGGAAAATCTTACAGCGAACAAAGTGACGATTTAATCATCATTCCAGAGGACGAAGGAACGTTTAATATAGCTTGGACATTATATGAATTTTGTGCACTTGCAATTCCGATTTGCCACTCACATCCCGATGGCGAATGCAATGCCGAAATGATGGATATCCTCAACCAACACAGTGTGCGTGAAATCGACGACGATGACGATAGCGATGATGATATAAAAACAACTGAGAACGACGAGGTTGACCCACGATGGGCTGCCTTGAAAAATATTTTTAACAACTAAACATTTTTAAGTTAAACGAAATGGCACATCCAAAACGTAAACATTCGAAACAACGTACAGCAAAACGTCGTACACATGACAAAGCTGTAGCTCCTACACTTGCCGTTTGCTCAAACTGTGGTGCAATGCACATCTACCACACTGTATGCCCTGAATGCGGTTACTATCGTGGTAAATTGGCAATCGAAAAAAACGCTTAATCGTTTCGAATTAAAACAGTACAAAAGAGGCTGACTAAACATTTAGTCAGTCTCTTTTGTATACATACCATAATAAAAAGAGGCTGTGTCAAAATTTGCTTTTAGAAATAGCTTTCATTTTACATACCCCTCCGCCTGCGGCACCTCCCCTTACTAAGGGGAGGAGTTGTGGGAGTTTCACTGGCTGAAGGAAGGAGTTGGGGAGAATGCTCAACATTACTAATAATATAAAATAGGCTGTACCAAAATTTATATTTTGACACAGCCTTATTTTTTAACTTATGATAGGAATTGAATCATCCTAAATCTCCCTCTGAATTAGGAAAAGTGCCTAAACCAACAGCCTTGAGCCTTAGCTAAAAAAGGCGAAAGAGTATGTTAACAAACTCGATAAAATCAAAACAACGCAACAATTTTGGTGTTACACATCGTCTATTATCGAGTAATATCAATATGCACGAGCAAACAATACGCGACGAGCTGATGGTTTACCTGTTACCATACATACACCAGGAGTTGTATCGCCATCCAAAGGAATACAACGAATTGTTGCTTTTGTCTCTTGTTTGATGAGTTCTTCTGTTTCAGGTGTGCCATCCCAGTGAGCTGAGATGAAACCGCCTTTCTCGATTTCAACTTTGAATTCGTCGTAAGAATTTACTTCGCGAGTTACAGAAGCACGATAGTCTAATGCTTTTTGGAAGATATTTGCTTGAATGTCGTTCAAAAGTTCTTTGATATAACCAGCAACGCCTTCGTAAGCAACTGATGATTTTTCAAGCTTATCGCGACGCATAATCTCAACCATGCCATTTTCGAGATCACGAGCACCAAGCACTACACGCACAGGCACACCCTTCAATTCATATTCAGAGAATTTCCAACCTGGTTTTTTATTATCGGCATTGTCATATTTAACGCTTACACCCAACGCTTTCAACTCTCTGACAAGGGCATCGGCTTTCTCGTTAATCATAGCCAATTGTTCTTCGCCCTTGTAGATAGGCACGATAACTACTTGGAATGGTGCCAACGCAGGAGGGAGAACAAGACCATTATTATCAGAGTGAGCCATAATGAGCGCACCCATAAGGCGAGTAGAAACACCCCATGATGTAGCCCAAACATAGTCGAGTTTATTCTCTTTTGTAACGAATTGTACGTCAAATGCTTTAGCAAAGTTTTGACCGAGGAAGTGAGAAGTACCAGCTTGAAGAGCTTTGCCGTCTTGCATCATTGCCTCGATACAGAATGTCTCTACTGCACCAGCAAAGCGTTCGTTAGCCGATTTGATACCTTTAACAACAGGCACTGCCATATATTTTTCAGCAAATTCGGCATATACGTCGAGCATTTTGCGTGCTTCTTCGAGTGCCTCTTCTTCAGTAGCGTGAGCAGTGTGACCCTCTTGCCAAAGGAACTCAGCAGTACGAAGGAACAAGCGAGTACGCATCTCCCAACGCATTACGTTAGCCCATTGGTTACAAAGGATTGGGAGGTCGCGATACGATTGAATCCAATTTTTATATGTATTCCAGATAATAGTTTCAGATGTAGGACGAATAATCAACTCCTCTTCGAGACGAGCTTCTGGGTCAACTACCACACCTTTACCCTCTTCGCTATTTTTGAGACGATAGTGTGTAACGACGGCACACTCTTTTGCAAATCCTTCAACGTGGTCAGCCTCACGACTTAAGAATGATTTTGGAATCAACAAAGGAAAATAAGCGTTCACGTGACCTGTTTCTTTAAACATATCGTCGAGTTGACGTTGGATTTTTTCCCAAATAGCATAACCGTATGGTTTAATAACCATACAACCACGCACTGCCGAATTTTCAGCCAAATCGGCTTTTACAACCAAATCATTATACCATTGTGAGTAATTCTCCTCACGTGGTGTCAATTCTTTTAACTCTTTTGCCATTATATTTAGTGTTTAGTTATTAGTTAGTAGTTATTAACTATTTAATTTATAATTAAGAACCGAAGGTCTTTGAACCGATAGATGAAAAAATTATGAATTAAATAATCGTTACCTTTGTTTCTTCCTTAATTCTGAATTCCGAAAGTGATAGGTTTTGCCAAAGCAACAAACGACCTTGATAACCTACAGCCAGTGCATCCTCAACCAAATCGATAACCGACACGCCTATTTGCTTTTTCGATAAATCGATATCAGTAGTTATCAAGCCATTATAGAAAGAGGTAGATGAAGGCTCGACCTGCAAATCAGTGATACAAACCATGCGACGAACACGACCAGCATCGTCGCGCTCAATCATTAGGTTGTTTTCAATCGTATTAGAATCAACCAACACCTTATTTGCAGCTATTCTCTTCACTATAATTAATTAAGAATTAAAAATTAAGAATTAAGAATTACCATATCCTTACTCCCTATTCCTTATTCCTTGTTCCCTGTTCCTTATTCCTTGTTCCCTGTTCCTTGTTTCTTACTTCTTGCTATTGAGTCATTCGCTTGACGTATCTCTTTTCTAACCTCACTCTTTATAGGATAAAGAAACTTATTATATGTTCTATTCAATTCTACACTATCAATCTCAACTCTTTCAATAGTTCGTACAGAATCAACCAATTCGATAAACAAACTATCTATATTTCGATAATCAGGAATATTTTGTGTAAATCTATACCGACGACAAACAGAATCGGCTAACGACTCGTATTGCAATGTATCTACTACCGAATCGGAATAATGATAAATCACTCGCGTTGCAAATTCAACCGTATCTGGCGAATAGACACGCATTTTCAGATACAACTGCAAAGATTCTGATTTATAGAAATAGTTGCTATCTGTAATACTAAAATGCAATGAATCAACAGGTATCACACTATCTTCACCCAAAGTCAATAATCTATCACGCTCCCAATGCCACAAATCGAACTCGGCAATTGAATCTTTTCGCGATGGTTTGTCATCAGGATGAAATTCATACGCCTCTACTCTCTCTTGCAAACGTTCAGCCTCTTTTTTGACATCATCATAAATCGCTACTAACAATTTAGGATGACGAGCATACCAATCTAACGATTTATCAAATTGTTTCTTAGTAATATTATGTTTAACAAATACTTGATTATAATATTCCTGCTTTTCTATACGTTTTGCTCTCGAATCAACAATCTTCATTGCAGCCTCTGCCACATGCACATCAAGCAACACTGCCACCATCTCATCATGCGATAATATCCCCCACGGACGCATACCGCACCCCGACAACAAAATCAACAATAATACATATAATACCTTATTTCTCATATCTCGTGTCTATTGTCACGCCTCTTTTTTTGTATATCTCTCAATCGTGTCGTTGAAATCTTTATGATAAAATATTATCAATATGAAAATAGCCACTGTGATATAGCTATCTGCCAAATTGAATATCGGACTGAAAAATATTTCACCACCTAACAATGGCAACCAATCAGGGAAAGTAAACAATGGAAAATAGAACATATCCACCACTTTACCCATAAACCAAGAGGCATAGCCTACCTTTGGCATAAACTGAGCTGTTGCAAAATATGTACTCTCAGAGAAAATAACGCCATAACACACACAGTCGATGATATTGCCAACCGCACCAGCCAAAATTAGCGTTATCACAATTTGATAACCCAACTTATACTCATCCTTCATTAATCGAATCAAATACCAAATCACAGCCCCCGACACAACAATACGGAAAATTGTCAAAAACAACTTACTACCCAACTCCCAACCAAATGCCATTCCAGGATTTTCGACAAATAGTATTTGAAACCAATCAAACACACGTACACTCTCGCCCAATGTAAAATTGAGTTTCACATAAAACTTCAACCACTGGTCCGCAACAATAGCCACCAATAAAACTATCAGTGGCAAATATTTTTTTACTTTCAACATCTATGTTACTTTTGTTTGTTTTTAGCTTCGATACTCAACGTAGCATGAGGCACAGCACGAAGACGTTCTTTTGGAATCAATTTGCCTGTTTCACGACAAATACCATACGTCTTATTCTCAATGCGAATAAGAGCAGCTTGAAGGTGTTGAATAAACTTCATTTGGCGTTGAGCCAATTGACCATGAGCCTCTTTTGCCAATGTCAATGCACCCTCTTCGAGAGTTTTGAATGTTGGTGATGTATCATTCACATCATTACCATCCGCATTACTAACAACACTGCGCAACTCATCATATTCTTTTTGAGCTTTCGCTAATTTTTCAAGAATAATAGCTTTGAATTCTTCTAATTCAGCATCTGAATAACGTGTCTTTTCTCCCATAGTATCTAATAATTAAAAGGTTAGTATATTTATTGTCTATAGTCTATAGTCAAAGGACTATAGACCATTAACCGCTCTCTTCACATTCTTAAACAAATCTGACGCGAACACAAAGTTGTTCAACGACTCATTGTCAGATGTAAATATATCATCTTTCGAGCCTTCCCACG
>JAZRJN010000211.1:0-2583 GCA_045645785.1 Candidatus Aphodosoma sp.
TTGTGAAAAAGAAAAAGAACTATATGGAGGGACGCGTTATTAAATTCCATTCGTATGGAGAAAAACGCTGTGAGGCTATGTGTGAACACTATGGCACTTGCGGTGGCTGCAAATGGCAAATACTACCTTACGACGAACAAAACCGCTACAAACAGAAACAGGTGGTTGACAACCTTACTCGCCTCGGTCACATCGAATTGCCTGAAATTACGCCTATTTTGGGTTCAGAAAAAACATATTTCTATCGCAATAAATTAGAATATACTTTCTCTAACCGCAAATGGTTGACAATGGAGGATATGCAAAAAGAGCATCGCCCAGAGGAACTTAATGGTGTTGGATTCCACATTCCAGGCATGTTCGACAAGGTGTTAGACATCAATAAATGCTGGCTTCAAGACGACATTTCCAACCAAATCCGCAACGAAATTCGCTCTTATGCTCAAGCTAACCACCTAACTTTCTTCGACCTACGCAATCAAGAAGGATTCCTTCGCACTCTCATGATTCGCACCACATCTACAGGCGAATTGATGGTAGTCGTAGTATTCTTCCACGAAGATGAGGCAGAAAGAGTGGCATTGTTACAACATTTGGCAGATATGTTCCCTCAAATCACATCGTTGCTCTATGTTATCAACAGCAAATGCAACGACACTATCACCGACCAAGAAATCCATTGCTTCAAAGGCGAAGAGGCCATCTATGAGGAAATGGAAGGTTTACGATTCAAAATTGGTCCAAAATCATTCTATCAAACTAACTCGGAACAGGCATACGAATTATATAAGGTGGCACGCAATTTTGCCGAACTCACAGGCGATGAATTGGTGTACGACCTCTATACAGGTACAGGAACAATTGCGAACTTCGTAAGTCGCAAAGCACGTCAAGTGATTGGTATTGAATATGTACCAGAAGCTATCGAAGACGCAAAAGTTAACTCTGCCCTCAATGGTATTGACAACACTCTCTTCTTTGCGGGCGATATGAAAGATATATTGACCGACAAATTCATCAAAGAGTATGGCCGCCCTGACGTAATCATCACCGACCCACCTCGCGCTGGTATGCACGAAGATGTAGTGAATGTAATTTTGAATGCCGAGCCAAAACGCATCGTATATGTAAGTTGCAACCCTGCAACTCAAGCACGCGATTTGCAACTATTAGATGTAAAATACAAAGTCACTGCCGTACAACCAGTTGACATGTTCCCTCACACCCATCACGTCGAAAACGTAGTCCGCCTCGAATTAAAATCTTAATCCCCCGACCGTTGACTGTCGACTATTGACTGTTGTCACGACTGAAAGGAGTAACATAAAATGAACCTAAAAGAGCATTTACAAAATAAAGTGTTTGCGCTATTGAGCGAGACTGCCGATGAATTAGGCTTAGAGGCTTATATCATCGGGGGTTACGTGCGTGATATACTATTGCAACGTCCTTCGAAAGATATTGATGTTGTGGTAGTTGGCAGTGGTATAGAAATGGCTAGCGCATTTGCTCACAAACTCGGCAAAGGTGCTTTCTTATCGGTATTCAAAACCTACGGCACAGCTCAGGTAAAAAAGAAAAACATTGAAGTAGAGTTTGTTGGCGCACGCAGCGAGAGTTACAATCGCGATAGTCGCAACCCAATCGTAACTGCAGGCACATTACAAGACGACCAAAACCGACGCGATTTCACAGTGAATGCCTTGGCTCTATGCCTCAACAGAGATAGATTCGGTGAATTAGTTGATCCATTCGGAGGGTTGGCAGACATGGAAGCGAAAATACTCCGCACTCCACTCGACCCCGACATCACATTCGGCGATGACCCACTACGCATGATGCGCGCTATACGCTTTGCGTCACAACTACAATTCACAATCTACCCTGAGACATTAGAAGCCATTACCCGCAACTGCAATCGCATCGAAATCATAACCAAAGAGCGCATAATTGACGAATTTAACAAAATAATGCGTTCGCCTCGTCCTTCAATCGGACTACTACTCTTAGAACCAACAGGCTTATTAGCAAAAATATTTCCTGAATTAGACCGACTTAAAGGTGTTGAAAAACGAGGAGACAGAGCACACAAAGATGTATTTCTACACACACTCAAGGTATTAGACTCGGTAGCAGAACGTAGCGATGACCTCTGGCTCCGTTGGGGTGCACTGCTCCACGACATCGGAAAACCTGCCAGCAAACAATGGGACGACGAGCATGGTTGGACATTCCGCAACCATAACTATCTCGGGCAACGCATGATACCTGGCATCTTCAAACGCCTAAAACTTCCTCTCGGCGAACCGATGAAATTTGTTCAAAAAATGGTAGATCTCCACATGCGCCCAATCGTTTTGAGCGAAGATGTAGTAACCGACTCTGCTGTACGCCGACTATTATTTGATGCAGGCGACGATATCGACTCACTTATGCTCCTCTGTGAATGCGACATTACAAGCGCCAATCGTGAAAAGGTTAAAGGCTTCTCCGACAATTTCAACCTCGTACGCGTCAAACTAAAAGAACTCGAAGAACGCGACCGCATCCGCAATTTCCAACCACCTGTCGATGGCATCGAAA
>JAZRJN010000212.1:0-10470 GCA_045645785.1 Candidatus Aphodosoma sp.
AGGCGGGTGCAAAATTAGGCCGTCAACATAAATTGAATTATACTGGTACTGCGTATGTTGATATGCCTATTTCTAACAATGAATGGCAAATGTTGTCTATGCCTATAGAAGGTGTTGTTTCAGGCGACTTATATATTCCAATAGCTGGAGATGGTACGTTTAATTGGTCTGTAAATGCTGTAGATAATCGTAATATCAATACTTTCCAATTGAAAGTTTATAATGTGGCTCTTAAAGGGTTGAATATTAAAGATCGTGTGCAATCTGATACGACGTATACAAATTATAGTGAAACTAAGTGGTCGTTGCCAACAAATGCGTTGAATATGCCGATGGATAAAGTGCGTGGTTATGCAGTTCGTAAACAAGCATCAGTTCAAGACTTTGTTCGTTTGCCAAAATCGGCTAAAAAATACAGTTACTATTATGCAACAGTTGAAAATGGAGCTGTGACTAAAGATGAACCTATGGGTCCTTGGGCTACAGTCGATGTGACTCGTGAAGGTAGAGTTGGTAAGTTGATTTTTGATAAGGATAATTCTAGGTTCTCTGTTACTTTGGATAATGTGGAGCCTGGTAATTTGTTCTTGATTGGTAATCCGTTTGTGGCAAATTTGAATGTGAAAAAGTTCTTTGAGGTTAATAGTAGTGTTTTAGATGATTCGTTCTATTATGAATATGCAGATGGTGAGATTGTTCCAAATCAGGCATCAGAAAACAGAGTGTTGCGTCCAATGCGTGCAATGTTTGTAAAGACTAAAAATGCCACTACTTCTTTAACTCTTACATTTACTGCTGATATGATTTCGTTTAGCGAAAGTGCAGAGGTTGAGGTGGTGCCGAATAAAGCTCCACGTCGTAGTTCGGAAGAATTATCGAATCCTATGTTGACTTTAACAGCGCAACTTGGAGATGCTGTAAGTCGTACATATATTGAGGAGGTTTATGGTGCGTTATCGGCATACGATGCAGTAGAAGACGCAGAATTGATAGTGTTAGATAAAGATTTAACCCCAATTAGCCTCTATTCTGTTGCTGATAAATATGCTTTGTTATATAATCGTATGCCTGAAATTGATAGTCTGCCTATTTCTCTATTGGTAACAGATAGTGCTTTAATTTCAGATATGTTTACTCTGACTTTTGAAGGCATTGATAATTTCGATTATGATTTGTATCTTTATGATGCTTTGTATGATACTGAATTGCCTTTGATTGATGGATTGACTATTGAACTTGAATTGCCTACTGGAGGCGAAGTTCGTTACTATATTAAAGCTAAAGAGGCTCAAGGTGGAATTACAACTAATGAGGTTGATGTGTTGCAATCAAAAATTAGTGTGGTTAGCACAAAAGGTTGTGCCTCTGTATATTCTACTGCAAATATGAATAGTATAGCAATATATGATGTCGCAGGACGTTTGATGTCTGTTGTAGAGTCGCTTAATAGAAAAGAGTATGATATTGAATTGCCTATGGGTGTTTATATGTTGCAAATCACAACAGAAGGTAATGTTTATCAAGAAAAAGTAGTTATAAAATAATAAAGAAACCATCTATAAAACCTAAATTGATTATGAATAAGACGATATATTTATTTTTTGCAGTAATAGCATTGATTGTTTTGTCGGTAGGTATGCTATTCTATAATTTAGATCCTGTGATTGTAAATCACACGGGTAATATAACATTTAAGGATACTAAAATACAAGAACCATTAAAAAATAGAAATTGGGATGAGCAAATGGTGGCTATGTTGGAAAAAAGTAGTCATCGCAACTTGAATGTAAAAAAATATCAAGGTAAAATAGTTGCAGACATCAATTCACCATCGATAAATAAGTCGGTTAGTTATGTTAATGGCGATTTGTCGTTGATGTCGAATAGTGCAATGCCGAGAGTGGCTTTGTCGGGCACTAATCAGCCTATTTATCGTAGATTTGTGGTTGATAATTCATCCTCTCAAATGGTTGCTAATGTTGTTGGTTATCAATCGTTGCATATAAGACAATCACATTCACATGTACATAGTTATGGTGGAGTTATTGAAACTGGGGGTATGTTAGCTGCAGATTGTAATCACCAGTTGGATTTATCGACAGGTTCATGTGCCAATGGTTGTGGTGCAACTCTTGATATAGAGGCTTTTTTGAAAGAGAATGGTACTCTTGGCGGATTGACAAACGAGAATGCAATTTGGAAAGAACCTCTTGGGGATGTGCTTTTGCCAATGTTGTTAATGGCTTTAGGTTATGTTGTTATGATGTTTGTTCGTAAAAAATAAAATGAAAAAGACGATGTGTCATAAAAGTAGAGGTGCTGATGTTTTAGCACCTCTATTTTTTTTATGTACTCAAAATGTGTTAAATAATGTTAATGGGGGGGGTGAATCTCAAATATTATTGCTAACTTTGCACTGTATTATGCGGTGATTATTCCGCATGATGTAATTTTGTAATTAATTTGTTCTTTTTGATAATCAATTTGTTAATTATATGAAAGATTTATTTGGAGTGAGATTACTATTTTGCTCATTATTTTTGTCTTTTATGTTGTTTACTCCATTGTTTGTGCAAGATATTTTTGCACAAAAAGCGATGGAAGAAGGTGATATTGTTATCTTCAAATCGAAAGGATATTATATGGTTTGTGATGGCGAGAATAGTTTTTCTGCAATTTCTGATAAAAGTGCTCTTAAGCTGAATGCTCTTTGGGAAATAAAGAAGAGAACTTCAGATAGTCAACTTTATTTAATGAATATAGGGGATAGTTTATTGTTATCATATTATAATAACCCAATTACTTGTGCACTAAAGGATGTTAATTCAGCAACACCGATTTATAATTATGGTTCTACTTGGTATTTCCCGTATCCTCGAAGGCCATATTTGAACGATAATAATGAATGGAAAATTTCTTCATCTTATGGTGATGCTAACGCTATTTTTATGACTACAGTTGAAGAACAAGCTGGTAATGGAAATATAACATCTTCTGTATATAATGCAGCAGATACAACGTGTGCTGTATCATATACGGGTGGAACATTTGATTTAAGGGATTTCATAACTATTGTAAGTACCTCAATTGCTTCTAATGAGAAAGATGTTTATTATGTGAATGATGAGAGTATAAGTCCTGGTGAGAATATTAGAATTTTCAAAGAAACAATAATATCGGGAGAGGGAAATGGTGAGCCAGTTACAGAATATTTGCATCCTGAAACTTTGGATGTTGCGGTAGCTACATCAATTGCAGGGCAGAGCGTTGAGGGGTATAAGTTGACTATTCCTCAAAATAATACGGTATTAGAGAGAAGTGCTGTGGTGAATATCACTATTTCGTTGAATGGTGAAACTATAACTCGTAAAATTACGTTTACACAATCAGCAAATACAACTTTGGTGAATGCTTACGAGTTTATACATTCCAGTGGGCAGGCAAATGCTGGTAATGTTGTGGGTTTACAACAAGTGCATGAGCATGAAGATGTAATTTATGCATTAGATGGAGAAACAAAACATTTGAAACTTCAGTTAGCTGATGGTGCAGCAAATTATCTTCGTGGTTTTTATCGTTGGTTTGATTATAATATGGATGCTACGGTTACATCTGGGTTGAATTTCACAGTGAATTCATATAAACCAACATCTAATGACAAAGGTGTTTATATCCTTGCTCAAACCGTACCTGGTAGAACAACTTATACGATGGATGGTAATTCAAAGAAGATTGCTTGTGATATATCGCAATATGCTGATTATGTAGATAATGCGACAAATAAAACATTGATTGAGCCAACATTGTCGTATCGTATGATTTATGATATTCGTCCAGCAAGCGAGATGGCGGCTAAATTGGATAAGTGTAGTTCAACTCCTCTTGAAACCTATAAAATTCTTGCGCCTGCAGGAAAGAGTATTCGTATTTCGCCAGAATATCGTTGGATGGGAGGTGAAGAATATGTCAATTATTATTATACGTCAGGCGGTAATGTAGTTAGACTTTCTGACCCTCAATGGTATAAAAATGGTGCTTTGATGACGATAGGAGGAACGGGTTCGTCTGTATATGATAATCGTTTGTTGGAAGTTACCGCCTCAAGTACAGTAGGCAACGTGGATGTTTATGAGTTAAAAACACCAACAGGATTGATTATTGCTCAGTTCAATGTATTGTCGAAAGCTGTGTCGGAAGTTGGTCCTGTTATAATGAATGCTTCTACTAAAAAGGCTATAAAATCAGATGCAGAATTAGATAAATCATATAATCTTGCAGCATTTCGTAATTTTGATTTTACCGATGAAACAGGTGTCTTGTATTCAAAACCAATGAGTTGGGATGAATCGACATACGGATTTGCTTATACAACAGGTGAGGCTGGAGATAAGAAACAGTTGACAAATGGATTTGCTGATTGGAGCGAATATACTTTTATTAGAAATACTGGAACAACATGGAGTTGGTTGTCTTCGAATATTACAGACCAAAGTTCGGGCGATGGAACAGGATATTTCCTTTATATTGATGCTAATGAGATGCCTGGTAAAGTGGCTGACCTTAGAATTAATGGTGACCTTTGTCCTAATACATCAATTTGGATTTCGACATGGATAATTGATTTGAACAGTCAAAATGAATCAAATGTAACATCTCCAAATTTGAATTTTATCGTTACAGGTATTGATGCTGTTGGAGAAGAACATCAAATAATTACTTATACCACAGGACAATTTGATAGATCGACTCGAGGAAATTGGCATCAAGTGTTGTTTGAGGTGAAACTTGACGAAATGAGTTATGCTTATTATCGTTTGCGTATTGATAATAATGGTGCAAGTGCAATTGGTAATGACTTTGGTATAGATAATATACGTATTTACACATCAAAACCAGCAGTTATGGGTATCCAAGCAATGAAAGGATGTACTCAAACCGAATCAAATGTTGCTATTATGCGTATAGATTATAACAAAACAGGTGTTATAAATCATGATACAGGAGATATTTATTATCGTTGGATAAATTCAAATAGTGGTAATGTTTTGAATCTTGATTATTTAGGAACAAATCAAAAAACTTATGGTAAAGTTACTGTTGATAAAGCTTGGAATTCAAATAATTTAGGAGGGAATACTTACTATGAGAGTCTTGCATATTTCTTAAATAATGTTGAATTAGGTGAGAATGAAGTTGTTAAATTCTATACTACTGAGACATGTAAGTATGAAGATGGAACTGAAAAAACACATTTAGTGTTGTATGTTATTCATAATAGTACGCAATTTAAGACAGGTAAGCGTTATACCTCTCAAGTAATGGTAGGTAAGGCCGATTTCGCTCATATTGAATGTGCTTCAGAGAATACATTCCAAGTTGTGCCTCGTAATCGCTTGGTGTTGAATAATACTATTTCTGATGAGTTTATACATCAGTCGTTAGCTCCTGCTACATATACAGTGGCGGTTCGTACATACGGAACCAATGTGAATACAGGACTTATAGATTCAATCAATTGTTATGCCGATTGGTTGAAAATTCCACAAACATTGTCACCTGAAGAAAAAGAGACTCATATAAATATCTTGAAAGAATTTAGAACTAATTATCCTTTGGGAACCGAATCAGATTTTAAGACATATATTAATGGCTTGAAAGATAAAGAGGCTGGGGAACATTTGTATGAGCATTATAAAAATGGAGAATTGTTGTTGAATAAAAATGTAATTGAAGTAGAGGTATCAAAACGTGGAGATCCTATAACATACGTAGCAATACCTATTGCTGCGAATAGTAATAATAGTTTTACTATTTGTCCAATACCATTAGAGATTACTATGCGTAGTGGTATATTTATCGTATTGGCAAATCCAGAGGATGAAGAATCATTTGAAAATATGCCTAAGGCGGTACAAGGATCAAGTTGTGTGATTCGTATATCAGAAAAAGATGTTCAAAATGATTTGCCATTGATGGATATAGATTATTTTGATAAGGAGATGTTGAATATAATCGAAAAAGAGCATCAAAACAATTTGTTACGTATTATTCTCTGTCAAACAAATGATGAAGAATATCAAGATGAAGCTGTTACTAATAGTTATCATGTATTTAATTTGCAGCATGTAAATAAGAATGGAGTAGCTTTAGGAACAGATATTTCAGATATGAAGGTTGATGATTTGCTTAAAGCTGTTAGAGTTTCTAATTCGTTTGTGATGAAAGCTGGTAAGTATTATCAGTTCCATAGTATGATTGAGTCTGTTAATGGTGTTGGAATTGTACCTGCTTTTAACTTCGATGTTTATGTAGTGCCGAATGTTGTTGTGTGGAATCCTACATTGCATAATACTGCATGGCATAATGATGCAAACTGGAAGACTAAGGATGGAGCTTCTGCTTTTATTCCATTAGCTGAAACTGATATAATTATTAAAGGAGATGCCGAAATTATGCCTGTATTGCCAAAAGATCCTACTAATGCATTAGGTGCAGGAGCAGATCAATATCTTAAATATGATGTTGGTGTGGATTTTAGTAGTTGTAGAAATATTTATTTCGAGGCAGGTGCAAAATTGGCTCGTCATGATAAATTGAATTATACTGGTAAAGTATATGTTGATATGCCATTTGAAAATAATGATGGTGCTACCTTCGAATTAAAATCAGTTCCGCTTAATGGAGTAGTAAGTGGTGACTTTTATGTGCCACGAGCAGGCGATAAAACTGCGTTTGATTTTTCGGAATTGGCATCGGTAGATACTCGTGTTGCAAATAAATTTGTTCAAAAAACATTCAGTGCTTCAGTAAAACAATATGCAGGAGGAAAAGATACTTCTATCGTATGTACTGGTTCTGAATGGTCGTCTCCAACTAATGCATTAACTATGCCATGGCAAGTAGGTCGTGGTTATGCTATTGCAAAACAAACAACAACAAATAAGCAAAATTTTGTTCGTTTGCCAAAAGTTGCTCAATCATATTGTTTTTATTATGACAATAATGGGCAAGAGGGGGAATTATCTTTTACTGCAACAAAAATTGATCGTGGCGGAAATGCAGGAAAGTTAAGCTATACTGGTGGAGATTATAATGTTACTTTAACTAATGATGTTGAGGGTAATATTTTCTTGATTGGTAATCCTTTTATGTGTGATATGTCGATATGTAATTTTTTGAACGAAAATGCTAATATAAATGGAAGATTCTATTACGAATATGTTGATGATATGTTGAATGTTGTATGGGTTGAGCATAATCAAAGTAATGATCCGCATATTGTGCCAATGTATATAGCTCCTATGGATGCTGTGTTTGTAATGTCAAAAGAATCAATTAAAGAGCTGAACGTAAAATTTGATTCTGATATGATGTATTTTAATGAATATAATCAGAAAGATAATAAAGAAACACGAAGATTTGTTAATCGGGTTAAATCAAATAATTCAGATGAAATGTTGATTATCACAGCAAAACGTAATGGTAAAATTAGTAAAGCAAATATACGACTTTCAAGTGATGCAACAAATGAATATTCTACGGAAGAAGATGCTCCGCTTTTGTTGTTAGCCCTAGAACTTACTCCATTTGCTATTTATTCAATAGCGGGAAATCAAGCAATGGCATATAATTCGTTGAGTGATATTTATATGATTCCACTTTCAATCAACGTAATTGATGGTGAAGAGATGGGCGACATTACTTTCGAATTCTCTGGCGTTGATAATCTTAGCCAATACGTATATCTCTACGATAGTTATGAAGACCGCTATATATCATTGACAGAAGGTGATGTATTCAACTATGATGTAGAGGTAAATCAAGAGGTTCGTTATTATATCACTTCTCGTCGTGCAGGTGACGTTACTACCGAATTAGACGAGTCGATAATTGAAACAGTGAAAGTATTGAATCTTGGCGAAGGTCAAGTGATGATATATGCAAACGAAAATATCACATCGTTGAATATATATGACCTCACTGGTAAATTGATTGTTTCTAAAGTAAACATCAATGCACCACAATACAATATCACATTGCCTCAAAACAATGTATATATATTCGAAATAATAACAGAATCTACAGTATCTAATCAAAAAGTAGCAACCAAATAGTTATGAAAAAAATATTATTCATTTCCATTGCAGTAATTATAGCATGTGGATTGCTATCGTTCGTTGGAACCAGCATAAGCGGAAATTCCAACGGACCATCAATTACATTCAAAAAAGACAAACACTATCACTCAATCCAAAAAATGGTGTATGAAGATATGCAAGGTATGGATTATCACGACAACAAAAAAGTAGTGATACGCAATATCGAACGCTACAAAGCCACAACTGCATATCAAGGGAAGAATTATGTAACAATCAATACAAATAGTCAATCAGTTGTACCACAAATCGCATTGACAAACAACACTGTTGGTTATGGCATGTCGAATGGTAGTCGTACAGGTTCAAGTAGTAGTCTTATGGTACAAAATGTATCGTACAACTCACATTCGAATATTAAAATGAGAAATAGAGGTGTATCAATTGCATCTAATGGAACAACCGTTATGACAGGAGCAATCTATGGAGCAGCAGCCGACCACGACCATAGTGTAGGTGGTATTACCGAAGAAGGAGCAACCTGTGGACAAGAAGGCTGTGATGCACATGGTGAATGGGTTTATAACGAAGCTACTGGTGTTTGGGGCATCGAATGGAAAGCTTCAATTGGAGATATGGTGTTGCCAATGTTGTTATTGGCTTTGGGATATGTGGTTATGATATTTGTTCGTAAAAGATAAATAAAAAAGTCGAGTTTCAAAATGAAACTCGACTTTTTTATTGTTATAGTTATATTTCTTTAGAATGGGAGGTCATCGCCTGGGTCGCTTGGGAGGGCGTTGTCGAATGGTGATGCTTGAGGTTGTGCTGGTGCTTGTGGCATTGGTTGACCGAATGGGTCAGCAGCAAAAGGAGGTTCTTGCATCATTGGTTCGTTGCTCATTGGAGTGGCTGCTACGCGAGTTACTCGATAAGCATTGATAGATGTAAACCAACGGCCTTGCCATTCGCGTGCATCAATATCGAATTCTACGATGATGTCTTCTCCCATTTGGATGTGGGCTTCGTTGATGCGGTCGGCACCGAAGAGGTTAAAACATATTTTTTTAGGGTATTGTCCTGGTGTTTCGATTACGTATTCTTGCGACATCCATTCGCGACCAGCTTTGCTAACACCACTGCGGGCTTCGAGTATAGCAATTACTTTTCCTTGAGCTTCCATGTTTTTTTTTACTTTTGTTGTTTTCTAGTTATTTCTAGATAATCTAGATAATCTAGATAATCTAGATAATCTAGTTATTCTAGATGTTCTAGATAATCTAGTTTTTTTAGTTAGTTAATTATTATAGGGTTCCTAATTGTTTGAGCTTTTCTTTTAGTTGTTGGTTTTCTAAGCGGAGGATTTCTATTTCTTTTGTGAGATTGTCTATTATATCTTTTTGAGTGTTGCGTTGTCCTAAGCGGGCAGCAGTCATCCTTTCTCGTATTCCTCCATTTTCTACAAAATCATCTTCTCTCTGTTTTTGATAGGTCATCATCATTTTATCAACCATTTTGCAAAGTGTGATGGCTATATTGGCAGCCTCTTCATCGCTCCAACGTTCAAAATAGTTTTCGTAGTCGGTTAGTTCGTTATGCTCTCGGCAATATTGCAACATTGAGTTGTAACGCTCGTGACCTTGCTCCCATTTAGTTAATCGTCGTGTTGTAAGATAATCTTCGTAGTCTTCTTGTAGTTCTTGAATGCTTGCACGTGCTACATTGAGTAGTTTAAGCTCCATTTCGGTAGATGTAACTCCATCGGCAGTACCTTCTACTATATTTTGTTTCCCTGAGCGTGCAGCTTGTAACATCTGATCAACAGTCCTATCGCCGTAGGCAGGTAAGAACTTACGAGTAAACACGTATGTTAGTTGATATAACACCACCGACTTTTTATAAAACCAAAGGTCTTTCCAATTTGTTTGGGGTTTTAGAACCTTTGTTTTTTGTTGGGTGGGGTTCTTCATGGGGGAGTTTTTTTTTGAGGGATTAGTATTTTTTTTTCTAGATAATCTAGATGATCTAGTTTTTCTAGATATTCTAGATGATCTAGATATTCTAGTTTTTCTAGATTTTCTAGATAATCTAGTTTCTCTAGTTTTATAAAAAAAAAGAGACGCAAAATATTGCGTCTCTACTTGTTGTCGGGATACCAGGATTCGAACCTGGGACCCCCTGCTCCCAAAGCAGGTGCGCTAACCGGACTGCGCTACATCCCGTTCTTATTAGTGAGTAGTTACTAGTTATTAGTTACTAGTTGTTATTTTTTTTGTTTGTCGGGATACCAGGATTCGAACCTGGGACCCCCTGCTCCCAAAGCAGGTGCGCTAACCGGACTGCGCTACATCCCGTTTAATTAATGCACAATTCA
>JAZRJN010000213.1:0-5692 GCA_045645785.1 Candidatus Aphodosoma sp.
ACCTTTTGTCAAGTAAATAGTTTGAGGAATAGTTAATGAAGTAGCCTCGTCACTTTCTATATCATAAAGTTCAGCACCCGACATAGCCCCCCACGATTCACCACCAATGATATATTCACCATCAGCAGGTACGTATAGACCTAAACGAACAATACCAGAAGCCATTACATCTTGAGCGTTGAAAGCCAACAAGCCACACTCTTCGATAGTATAGATTTGAGGGCGACTAGCATAACCAATCATCTTTTGTAAGTCGTAGCCAATTTCATACTCATTAGTTTTTGACCTATTATTGATGATTGTAGTTTTGTCGTTTAGAGTTTCATTGTTAGCATTATGAATATTCACCACAATTTCGCCCCCTGCAGTGTTTGTTTTAGCACGCAACATAGGCGCATTCGTGCGGTCGTTAATGTCGAATATAGGAGCTTCATTTTTGCTTAATTGGATAAAGAAACTCATGAATGGGCGTAAAAGATTCTCAGTGAGAGCTTCAGAGAGTGTGTACTGTGAATATGTAGTACCATCTTTATTAGGAATAGAGACGTACGCAGCATCCAAATCACCTTGATTGAATGTTTCGAAGAAAGGAATACCAATCAAGTTCCAACCATTGTAGAGAGTGTTATCACCATCTTTATGGTTGTACCATGAGTGATTTTCTCCGAAGTCAAGTTCTGTGTTTTCGAGTTTTGAAAGTTGCAATTTAGGTTCTGATTTGAATTGTACTGAAGCTTCCGAACCAGCAGGGAATAGACCGATTATATAACCACGACCTTTGTATAACATGTCGGTTGAAGCACAATCCACCCAACCAGTTTTTTTACCTTGACCTTCAGCAGCTCGTTTTTGGTTGTAATGACGTATTGTATAGTCACCAACTTTAGTTTTTGGATTGTAATAATCCCAAACGCCATCATCAGGACCATTTGTAATAGTAATTACATTCACATCGCTAATTTTACTATCGAAAGGAAGAGAGAAGAAGTACCAACGACTATCATCTATTGTCTTTTCAAACGTGATACCATTATTGGCAATAATGTCGCCTTCTATTTTTATTTCAGGTACAACTTCATCCTTGTCAGATTTAATTATAAGGTCATTTGTTGCAATGATAACACCATCTTCAACAATGATTGTTTTATTTGTTGCAATGGTAATAGTATCGAAATAATCTTTTTCGATAAATACATGTTCGTCTTCTACATCATTTTCATCGAACGACCAGTTAGGATATTGAGCTTTGAAGATAGCTGTAATAGTTGTATCTTGTGTAAGAGTTAAAGTACGAGGGTTATCATTATTACCATCACTCCATTGAGAGAAAGAATTACCTGCTGTAGCTATTGCTGCAAATGAGATTGTAGAATTAGCTTCATTGTAATCTTCATTTCTACCTTGTGTCACCAATACCGAACCTAACTCATTATCATTTGATTGTACTGAGAGATAATATTGATGTTGAGTAATAGAGATATTATCCAAATATTGTTCACCACCATAATATGTAACAGCTTCGAAAATTACGTATTTAACATCAGCATAGTCGGCTGTATTGAAGTCAAGTTCAAAGTGTTGGAATACATAGTTATCTGGTGCCACATAAATAGTATCGACTGGATATAGACAATCAGCAAATCCGAGGTCGGCAGAAGTTTCGCCTTTTAAACGAGGAACAATTGTAAGCATAGTAGCTGTTTCTGTAACAACTGGTTGTTCACTCAAATATACAGCAATACCATCGCCTGTATCGTTTGGATATTTGTTGTTACGACGAACATTGAATTCAATACGATAATTAGTATTTTCTGCAAAAGCAAGAGCTGGAGTTGCCAAGATAGTTTTTGAACCTTCGTTTTTAGAGTATTTAACATACATAGCATTACCTGTAGCCTCGCTATTTTCATACTCTTCTACTGAATATGTATCAGATAAAGCCCATTTGAACGAACCAGCAGGGTCGTTGGTTGCAATATTCCAGCAAGAAGCATCGAAGTTTTCGAAATCTTCAACAAATGGAAGAGCTTTGTCTGCACAATCAGTTTGGAAGAATTTAACATTTGACCAAGCACTTACTTTATCACCATCTTTTGCACGGAAAGTATAGTAATATACTGTTTGTGGATTAAGTCTTTCGAGAGTATAAGTCTTTTCAGTCACAGAAGTCAATACATCTTCAGCAAGAGTTGCAGGATCAAATTCTTCAGTTAAATAATAGAAATCCCAAGCAGTTGCGTTAGATGTGATTGCAAATGTTGCAGAAGAAGATGTTACATCTGTAAGTTGTACTGTTGGAGGTATGATGTCATGTTTTTTAACCTCAATTTTATCAAGAACTGTGTTATAAGCACCACTTTCAACACCTACAGCAATATAGTAAACGCCATCAGTTTCTACAGTAAAGAATGTTTCAACAAAATCCCAAGCATTACCACATTTTGTAATAGTTTGAGTTGTCAATTTATTCATCGCACTTGCAGATGGTTCTGTTGCTAAACCTAAAGAGACATTACATACATAAGAAGTAGAAGTATAACAGTCGCGAGCATAAACAGAGAGTGAATAGTTTTCGCCAGCTTTCAACTCTACAGCACGGAACATATAGCCAGGAGCTGAACTCAAATATACCCATTGGTCGCCATCTACAGCAGAAACATTAATACGATTAGAACTTGCATCATAGAAACTATAGTAGTCTTGTACTTCGAAATTTGCTGTTTTATTCCAGCATCCTAAATCATTGCCAGTATCATAATTTTCGAAACTTTCAACAAATACTTCATTTGTAGCCATACTGAATGGAAGACAAAGAGTACGGAAAGAAACTGCGAAGTCGCTCCACTCTGATACCAATTCACCTTTACGAGCACGGAGATATACTTCATATTCAGTATTATCAGCGAGACCTTCGAGTCTATAAGGATTAGCAGTAATACCTTTCAAAATAGTAACATCATTGTCAGTTGGGTCAAAACCTTTAGGTCCGTATGCTACATCGTAAGTAGTAATAGTTGGTTCGTTGAACGAGATACGAGCAGCATCAGCAGTAACTGAATCTACTTTGAATAAATAGAATTTATCTATAGCTGGTTTTTTACCAATCCATAGAGCATCTATATATAATGTAGATGAACCCAAACCTTGGAAAATAACATACTTACCATTTAATTCTTCTGTCGCTTCAAAATCAATACGAATACGATACATTCCTTTAGTATTTTCTTCTACTGTAGGTTGACCAACCAATGCATCTTCATCATCAAAACTATGACCTATACAATAAGGCACTTGAGTCAACCAAATATCATTAGTCACATCATCTAAATCATCACCTAATAGTACATTTAAACCACGTCCTTTATAATAATCTGATGTATAATGATAACGATAAGTATAGAATTCTATACGATATTCTACTCCTTCCTCAAACACTAATTCTGGTGTTGCAAGAATAGCCTCATCTATACCTTGTAATTTTGCACAAGCATTTCCATCTACTTTATAAGATGTAGATGTATTAATATTCCAACCATTATCGGCATCATTTGTCCAACAGAAATGAATTGATGATTCTTCGAAACTTTCTTCGAATGGAGTTTCCAAAGTAACAGCTTCACAAGCAGTTTGTAAGTCCCAAGAGAACTCTACTTTTGTAGAATTACCATTTTCACCGCAATTAGCAACGATAGAACCTTTAATTGTCAAATTAGAAGAAGAAGGAAGGGAGGCAAATGTAAATGCTTTTTCTGTAACAACAGCAGATGTAGTTTCTACTACAACATCTGAACCTTTAAGAACTGTATATTCAACAGTCCAAGAGTTTTGACCCTCTTCAGCATCCCAAGTAAGAGCGGTAGAGTTAGTTGTAGGAGCACCAAATTTGAGGTTGCTAACTTTACGACAAGTTTGAGCATCAATTACTGCAATATTATCAAGGCTGATAGTATTTGAGTTATAACCTTCCCACATATTACCTTTGAAGATAATATAGGTAGTACCTTTTACTAATTTAGGAATATTGAAAGAATAGTTGTACCAACCAGCAGTCAATTCGGTAGGAGCTTTTGTATAAGCACGATTGATAGTACCAAGAAGAGTAGCACCTTTGAGCGATGGAGAATTATTAGCATATACATTCAAATGACCAACACCAGCAGCACATTCTATATCAAGACGATTCATATCGAATGCTACATCATATTGACCATCTGTAGCAATGTGAATTGGTTGTGTGATAAGAAGAGCTGATGTTGAACCTTCAGGAAGATGACCCTCTTTAAATGTTAGATATTGAGCTTTAGAAGAAGAACCATAAGGTGTCAAAATATCCCAAATACCTTCTACATTTTCAGTCCAACATTCTGGCAATCTAGACTCAGAACTTACTGTATAAGAGAAATCTTCGAGGAATTTAGCTTCATCGCGAATACCACATTGAGTAGTTATGTAAATAGGTTTTGTGAATTCACTTTCTTTTTCACCTTTTGGACATCCACTATCAACTGCTTGAACTGCAAAAGAATATGTTGTGGCAGATTTGAGACCTATGATAGTATCGATATTTTCTACTACATTTTTAATCGTATCAGATTTATTAATCAAAGTGTCGGTATAAAGAATATTGAAACTTTCAGCCACACCACTCCATGAAAGCGATACTTTAGCAGAGTCAATAACTGTAGCTTTTACATTGAATGGAATTGGACAACAAGGTTTTTCACGAACTATGATAGAGTGAATGCATGGATTTGTATTGTCGAATTTAAAGACAACAACTTTTCCTGAATCTGTAGCAAATTTTGTTGATACAGTATTGAAAACAACGATACCGCTCTCTTCTGTAAAGTCGATATGTCCAAGCTCTTCGAAATCTGACATATCAGAAGAAGATGCTAAACCATAAGTAAAACCAGATGATGTTACATAATTAGTATATTCCAATTCCACTTCGATATCATTAGCAGCATGAGCAATTTGAGGTGAAACCAAATAGAAATCACCAGAACCATAGAAATCACCAGCAATAGACCCATAAGATCCACCTAAATCATAAATTTCACCATTTGTTGTCCAACAAGGAATAAATGGATTTTCTTCAGCTGTTCTCAAATCAACATTGATAGGCAAAGTATAAAGGTCACAAGCTGTATAGAAAACATCACTTGTTGCTATATAAGCTTCATCAAGTTCTCCACATAGGCCATTTATTGTGAAATAGTAGTCTGTTGCAGGAGCAAGTTTATCATTTTCTATATCGTAAGAGTAGGTGTTATTGTTAAAGTTAGGAATGATGGCATGAGAAATAAATGCTTTTTCTTCTCCAAATTTGAATACTTCAAGAGCAAATTCTTCTGCAACATCACCTGCTCCTTCTTTAAGTTTCCATGTAAGAGTAGCATTAGTTTGTGTGATATTTTTAGCATTCAAATCTGTTGCTTTAGCACATGTTGGAGCAGGAGCAATTTCGAAATTATCAAGATAATGACGACCATACCAACCACCTACATTATCAAATACGATACATAAATTTTCTTGACCAATGTAATCGGATAAAGAAATTTCAAATTCTTGCCATGTTCCAGATTTATAAGGTACAGTAGCTAATACAGTAGGGTATGTTGCACCACCATCAGTAGAGATACAAACTTTATATGATGCTCCTGAACCACTATCATCATTTTTTGCTACA
>JAZRJN010000214.1:0-1895 GCA_045645785.1 Candidatus Aphodosoma sp.
CAATGCAGAACGTTTACCTTTTTCGCCAGCTACGAGCAATACTGCTGCCATTGATGCTGCCATACCTGTACAGATAGTAGCCACGTCAGAACCAATATATTGCATAGTGTCATAAATACCTAAGCCTGCATGTACTGAACCTCCAGGAGAGTTAAGATAAATAGAGATATCTTTACCTGGATCAGATGTATCGAGAAATAATAATTGTGCTTGGATTACATTAGCCACATAGTCATCGATTGGTGTACCAAGGAAAATGATACGGTCCATCATCAAACGTGAAAATACATCCATTTGTGTTACATTGAGTTGACGTTCTTCAAGGATTGAAGGAGAAATATAGCTATTTTGAGCCATGTATTGTTCTAATGCCAAACTATTCATACCAAGATGTTTGGTAGCATACTTTTGAAATTCTGATTTTTGCATAATATTATTATTTTAATTCATTTATAATTCTAATCTTAGTCTTAAAGAAATTAGCTTCGCCATTACGACCACCTTGGTCGTTACCCGAAAAGAGACGATAGAAGTGGCAATTACCCCACGATGCAGGACGATCTTCGATTGCCATATCTTCGCCTGTGTCATTGCTCACATAATCGTCTATTAAACTATGCCATGTGCGAATACGCGCGAGAGAACCTTCATACTCGAAATATTCTGGGTTAGATGCTAACTCTTTGAGATATGCCACATATTGAGCTTTATATTCTGGTATCGACATCACTTTACGCATCAACACTCGATCGCCTTCAAGGCTACCCCAATTGAGTGGGTCTTGTGTGCCTGAATTCTCCATAACATTTGATGTACCAAGTGTGTTGTCATAGTCGTAAGGGATGAAAATGAACTGACCATTATCGAAATAGAAATAATAGTTGTTAGTGTTGCACCAATAGTCATCCCACATGCCGACCGCCACATTAACAGCATACGCACGAAGGAATAGATCTACATTAACACGCTCCTCAAGATAATTCTTGAGTTCAGCACTACCACTTTTGAGCACATTCATGTCATTGACAAATGATTTCAACTGCTCACGTGCCTCATCAAGTTTTTTCTTCTTAGTTTTGAGGTCGTAGATGTACGATTTACTCTCGGATGGATTGAGCGACACCTCTTCGACCCCCATATTGTTGTCGGTCATAGTATTTGGACTAAGGTTGGCACCATAGGCAGCCTTCCAAAGGAATCCCTCGTCAGACGAGAATCGACCATCGGCAACGCGACTACTGAGATAACTATCATTGAGGCCTTCTATCAAAGCATATACACCCATATATACTGGTTTTGAATCGCCTTCAACATAGATGCTCAAACGAGTGTAACATACGCGAGGCGCAGTCCATACACCGAAACGGCGGAATAGATCGTAACTATACACTTCGCGACAATAGTTGGCATCGTCTTTATGCCATTTAAGATAAAGACGATCGGCAGAACAGAAGGTTTGGTCGTCAATATATTCGTCGAATTTTACACCAAAATGAGCATGATGCCAATCGCCACCTTCACTATGCATTTCGCCAACATTGCCCTCTGGACGACGACGCGATGTATTACCACGCAAGCGAATACCAATGCTATCTAAGCCAAATAGTTCACCTCCCTTCTCATACTTAAATGTAGCAGGAATATACTCTTCGTTATGTGGATTTTGATCGTAATAACTGAGGAAATCATTCCAATCAGCTTCTGTTACCTCAAAAGTTATGTGCGCCAAAGTTGCCATATCATAAAGATACTCTAACTCATATTGCGCTACTGGTAAAGTGTCTTTATCGTTACCCCCTGGCAGAATAATATCTGGTTTTTTGTCGCATGCGACGAATGACAATATAACGAATAATGATAATAATTTTAATAATTTCATGATTTTTTTATATGCT